>NZ_JBNNGV010000031.1:0-57945 GCF_050268485.1 Pseudomonas sp. NPDC078416
CGTCTCAACCGAGGCGCGCATTCTACAGCGTCTCTTGTTTCTGTCAAGCGGTTATTTTAAGAAGTTTTCAAAGTTTCCTTATCAACTTCAACCACCTGCGCTTCGTTCGACTTCTTAACGTCTCACGTCAGCGGGAGGCGAATTCTACAGCGTTACAACCTGCTGTCAACTGCCTTTTTCACCGCTGTCGATTCAAGCATCTGAACCGAAGCATTCCTCGCTGCTTACTTCGTCCAACTCTTTGATTATCAAGGAGTTTTCTGTTTCGTCTGCGCCGGAAGTGGTGCGAATTATAGACACATCCGGAGGGGCGTCAAGCACTTATTTGAACTTTATGCCAAACGAAGTGTAATCCGCCCAAACGCTTTCTTGCCGGCCTGACAGACATGGGTCGCGCCCAGCTTGAATACAAACCCCCGATCCACGACTTCACCATCTATACGCACGCCGCCGGATGCCAGCAGGTCGCGCGCGACTGCAGAGTTCTTGACCAGCCCTGCCTTATTAAGGACAGCGGCAATCGGCATGTCTTCGGCTGCGGCCAGTTCGATTTCCGGAAGATCTTCCGGAAGCTCGCCATCCTTCATACGATTACCAGCAGAACGATGGGCAGAAGCCGCGGCCTCTTCACCGTGGAAGCGCGCGACAATCTCTTCGGCCAGCTTGATCTTGATGTCGCGCGGATTCGCCCCTGCTTCGCAATCCGCCTTAAAGGCTGCAATCTCTTCCATGGTGCGGAAGCTCAGCAGCTCAAAGTAACGCCACATCAGCGCATCGGGTATGGAGACGAGCTTGCCGTACATGATGCCGGGCGCTTCCTGGATACCTACATAGTTACCCAGCGATTTGGACATCTTCTTGACGCCGTCCAATCCTTCCAGCAACGGCATCGTCAGAACACACTGAGCTTCCTGACCATACGCGCGCTGCAGCTCACGCCCCATCAGCAAGTTGAATTTCTGATCGGTACCGCCCAGCTCCACGTCGGCGCGCAAAGCAACCGAGTCGTAACCCTGCACCAGCGGATAAAGGAATTCATGGATGGCGATCGACTGATTCGACTTGTAACGCTTGTCGAAGTCATCACGCTCCAGCATACGGGCCACGGTGTACTGGGAAGAGAGTCGGATGAAGTCTGCAGGACTCAGTTGATCCATCCAGGTGGAATTGAATGCCACTTCGGTCTTGGTAGGATCCAGAATTTTGAAAACCTGAGCCTTATAGGTCTCGGCGTAGTCGAGCACCTGCTCGCGCGTAAGCGGGGGACGGGTGGCACTCTTGCCGCTCGGATCGCCAATCATCCCGGTGAAGTCGCCAATCAGGAAAATCACCTGATGCCCGAGATCCTGGAATTGACGCAGCTTGTTAATAAGCACCGTGTGCCCGAGGTGCAGGTCCGGCGCGGTTGGATCAAAACCGGCCTTGATACGAAGTGGCTGCCCACGCTTGAGCTTTGTGATCAGCTCGGCCTCGACCAGGAGTTCATCTGCACCACGCTTGATCAGCGCTAGCTGCTCTTCAACCGACTTCATAACCGCCCCGTAATGCCTTATTTCAAAGGGAAACAACCATACAAGATCAGCGCCCAAATACAAGTTCTGACACTGAGTGCACGACGAATCGCGAGGCGAGCCGATCGCAAGCTTGCCTCAGGGGAGATTTGGTTATATTTTATACAGTTATTTCATCTTCATCATGTCATTCATCTTTTCCATTTCATCTTTTTTCAAAGTCAAAATTACCTATGACAGACACTCCGCCTAAAGCGCCACCGCTTTATCCGAAGAGCCACCTGCTCGCAGCCAGCGGTATCGCCGCACTGCTTAGCCTGGCTCTCCTCGTCTTCCCATCCAGCGACGTCGAAGCCAAACGAACAAATCTTGCTCTCGAACTAGACACACCTGCTGATCAGGTCGAGCAAGAACAAGACGCTCAACTACAGCCTCAGGCCACAGAGGCGCCTGTAGATTCACCTTTCGCCCAGATCGAAGGTGATGCGACTGAGCCCGCTGAAACCGCGAAGACCTCAAACGACACCAAAGTCGCGCAGAAAGAGGTTGCTACTGCCAAAGGCCCGACTCACCGGGAAATAGTGGTGTCGAAGGGCGATACGTTGTCTACGTTGTTCGAAAAAGTAGGGTTGCCTGCGACTGCAGTGCACGACGTTATTGCCAGCGACAAAAAAGCCAGGCAGTTCAGCCAGCTGAAAAATGGCCAGGTGCTGCAGTTCGAACTCTCCCCCGAGGGCAACCTCAAGCAGTTACACAGCAAGCTGAGCGAGACAGAAAGCATCAGTTTGTCCCGAACCGACAAGGGCTACACGTTTACCCGTGACGTGACCAAACCCAATGTCCGGACTGCCTACGTTCACGGAACGATCAACAACTCGCTATCGCAATCCGCCCAGCGTGCAGGCCTCAGCCATACCATGACCATGGAGATGGCAAACATCTTTGGCTACGACGTCGACTTCACTCAAGATATCCGCAAGGGCGACGAGTTCGATGTCATTTACGAGCAGAAGGTTGTCAACGGTAAGACGGTCAGTACGGGCAATATTCTTTCGGCGCGCTTCGTAAACCGCGGCAAGACCTACACGGCTGTGCGTTATACGAACAAGCAGGGCAATACCAACTATTACACCGCAGACGGCAACAGCATGCGTAAGGCATTCATCCGTACGCCGGTCGAGTTCGCCCGCATCAGCTCGCTGTTCTCATCCGGTCGCAAACATCCGATCCTGAACAAGATTCGCGCCCACCAAGGCATCGACTACGCTGCACCTCGTGGCACACCAATCAAAGCGACCGGTGATGGCAAAGTCATTCTTGCCGGTCGGCGCGGCGGTTACGGCAACACTGTGATTATTCAGCACGGCGAAACCTACCGGACGCTGTACGGCCACATGCAAGGTTTTGCCAAAGGCATTCAGTCCGGATCCAGCGTCAAGCAGGGTCAAGTCATTGGCTATATTGGAACCACCGGCCTGTCCACGGGTCCTCATGTTCATTACGAGTTCCAGGTAAATGGCGTTCATGTCGACCCGCTAGGGCAGAAGCTGCCGATGGCTGATCCGATCGCCAAGTCCGAAAAACAGCGGTTCATGCAGGAGAGCCAACCTTTGATGGCTCGCATGGACCAGGAAAAGGCCACCATGCTGGCCTCGAGTAAGCGCTGACCCATGACTTTATATGTAGGTGTAATGTCCGGAAGCAGTCTGGATGGACTCGACTTCGCGCTGGTAGAACAGGATGACCGACCACGTTTGCTCGGCACCTATTACATCCCCATGCCTGACGATCTTCGCGCCGAACTGCTGGGACTCTGTGCCAGCGGTCCGGATGAGCTGGCCCGTGCCGGCATCGCCGAGCAGAAATGGGTTCATCTAGCGGCTCAAGGCGTACTGGCCCTGCTGGATCAGCAGAATGTGTCAGCCGGCGAAATCCGCGCTATCGGCAGCCACGGCCAGACGATTCGCCACGAACCGGCACGTGGCTTCACCATTCAGATTGGCAACCCTGCCCTGCTCGCTGAGCTAACGGGCATTACCGTCGTAAGCGATTTCCGCAAACGTGATATCGCTGCGGGTGGACAGGGCGCGCCGCTAGTTCCGGCATTCCACGAAGCGTTGTTCGACGATAACAAGGACTACCGTGCCGTACTCAACGTCGGTGGTTTCAGCAACCTCAGCTTGATCGAGATCGACAAACCGGTTTCTGGCTTCGATTCAGGTCCAGGCAACGTGTTGCTCGACGCGTGGATACAAGCACAGCGGGGCGTGAGCTATGACCGCGATGGCGCGTGGGGCGCGAGCGGGACAGTCAATGATGCGCTGCTCAAGTCCATGCTCAGTGATCAGTTCTTTCAGACCAAGGGTCCCAAGAGCACGGGCCGTGAAGTGTTCAACCTTGGCTGGGTTCACCACCACCTGTTCCAGATGCCCACGCTGAGACCGGAAGATGTGCAGGCGACACTGCTGGAAGTCACCGCATTGAGCATTACCGAGTCGCTGCAATCGGCACAGGCGCAGACCAAAGAACTGCTGGTCTGCGGCGGCGGGGCTCAAAACAAAGCGTTGATGGATCGACTGGCGGCGCTGCTTCCGGCAACAAAGGTCACGAGCACTGCAGAATTCGGAGTTGATCCTGATTGGGTCGAAGCAATGGCGTTCGCCTGGCTTGCGCACTGCGCACTGGAAAGCGTACCTGCCAACCGTCCGAGCGTGACCGGAGCCAAAGGCTTGCGTGTTCTGGGCGCAATCTACCCGGCCTAAGCGCTACGCTCGCCATGCAAAAACGCCGCGCAAATGCGCGGCGTTTTTGTGTGTAACGGTTGGGTCAGATCGAGAACGAAGAGCCACAGCCGCAGGTAGTCGAGGCGTTAGGGTTCTTGATCACGAAACGAGAGCCTTCCAGACCCTCCTGATAATCCACCTCCGCACCTGCCAGGTACTGAAAGCTCATGGGGTCGACCACCAGACTGACGCCCTCGCGCTCAACGATGGTGTCATCGTCGGCGACGTCTTCATCAAAGGTGAAACCGTACTGAAAACCTGAACAACCGCCACCGGTCACGAAGACGCGAAGCTTAAGGCGGTCATTGCCCTCTTCATCGACCAGAGTTTTCACCTTGTGCGCGGCACCGTGGGTGAATTCCAAAGCCACAGGGGTAAAGGATTCAACGCTCATGCTCAAAATCTCCCGGCGCTAAGCCGTCATAATGCGTAATGACGCGCATTATCCGCTTCTCCTAGAAAATTGGTCAACTATTCCGACGACAGCCACAAGTCGCAAGCGACAAGAAACAGCCCGCTATCAGCAATCGAGTTGAAACTTGCCGCTTGAAGCTTGAAGCTGCTGTTACGGCAACATCCCTGCGTGGGACAGGCCCAGCCGTTCGTCAAGGCCAAACATGATGTTCATGTTTTGCACGGCCTGCCCCGAAGCGCCTTTGACCAGGTTATCGATGACCGACAGCACCACCACCAGATCGCCATCCTGCGGACGATGCACGGCCATGCGACACACGTTGGCGCCGCGTACGCTCCGGGTTTCGGGATGGCTTCCGGCGGGCATCACGTCGACAAAAGGCTCATTGGCGTAGCGCTTTTCAAACAACGCCTGCAGATCGACCGACTTGTCGACGACGGTTGCGTACAACGTGGCGTGAATGCCACGGATCATCGGCGTCAGGTGCGGCACGAACGTCAGCCCGATATCGCCGCCGGCAGCGCGACGCAGCCCCTGGGTGATTTCGGGAAGATGGCGGTGTCCTTTAACGGCATAGGCCTTGAAGCTCTCGCTGGTTTCGGAATACAGCGAGCCCACACTGGCGCCGCGACCTGCACCACTGACACCCGATTTGCAGTCGGCGATCAGGCGCGACGGATCCGCAAGGCCTGCTTCGAGCAGTGGCAGGAAACCCAGCTGAGTGGCAGTCGGATAGCAACCCGGCACCGCAATCAGCCGTGCGCCCTTGATGTGCTCGCGATTGACTTCCGGCAGGCCGTACACCGCTTCGTCCAGTAATTCAGGCGCGCCGTGGGGCTGGTTGTACCACTTGGCCCACTCAACCGGGTCTTGCAGACGGAAGTCAGCGGAGAGGTCGATGACCTTGGTGCCAGCGGCGAGCAATTCGCCAGCCAGCGCATGTGCGACACCGTGAGGTGTGGCGAAGAACACCACATCGCACGCGCCGAGCACTTTGACATCCGGCACGCTGAACGCCAGGCCGTCATAGTGACCGCGCAGGTTTGGATACATGTCAGCGACAGGCAGACCTGCCTCGGAGCGCGAGGTGATTGCAACCACTACAGCCTCCGGGTGTTGCGCCAAAAGACGCAGCAACTCGACGCCGGTGTAACCCGTACCGCCGACGATACCGACCTTGACCATAACCTGCCCCTCTACCAAACCAGTGGAAAGCCGCTGATCATATGGGTCGATTGCCGATGGGACAACCGCGAACGTGACGTACGGGCGCGGAAGCCACTACTATTTGGCACCGTGTTCCTGGAAACAAACCAAAATGCTCTATCTCTGGATTAAAGCGCTGCATATCGTTGCGATGGTGTGCTGGTTCGCCGCCCTGTTCTATCTGCCGCGATTGTTCGTCTATCACGCCATGAGTGAAGACTCCATAGGCCGCGAGCGCTTCTGCACCATGGAGCGCAAGTTGTACCGGGGCATCATGATGCCCGCGATGATCGCCACCCTGGTGTTCGGTATCTGGCTGATCGTCCTCGCACCGGGGTTCCTGCAGCAAGGCTGGTTGCATGCCAAGCTCACCCTGGTCGTATTGCTGATTGGTTACCACCACGTGTGCGGCGCGCAGGTCAAACGCTTCGCGCGCGGAGAACCGGGCCGTAGCCATGTGTTCTATCGCTGGTTCAACGAGATACCCGTGTTGATCTTGCTGGCCGTGGTCATTCTGGTAGTCGTCAAACCGTTCTGACGCACATTGCTCACATCGTATGAACTCAAGACAAGGAAGCCAGCATGGCGGAGCATTTCAAGATCGTTTTCGAGGGACAGTTGCGAACAGGCGTTGAGCTGGAGACAGCGCGTCTGAATCTGGCGCAACTGTTCAAGACTGACGTTGCTGGCGTTGACCGCCTCTTCACCGGCAAGCCTGTCACCATAAAGCGCAGCCTGACGCGGGACGACGCGCAGCGTTATCTCGCGGCGCTGAACGATGCAGGTGTCGAGGGCCGTATCGAGCCCGAGGCGCCAGTGTCATTGAGCCTTGAGGAAGTGGTCCACGACGCGCCCCGTCCGGCTTTCGACCCTGCGACATCCCCTTACGCACCTCCGCGAACGCCAGTCGCACAAGACTGGCCAGCCGTTGGCGAATTGAAGGTGTTTTCCATCCACGGCCGGATTGGCCGTCTTCGCTATCTGGCGTGGAGCCTGGCGCTGGTGGGAGTAGCGATGCTGGTCGCCGTGCTGTGTCTCGGCGTTCTCAGCGTTTCGCTCGTGGCGGGCGGACTGTTAGGGACCGTCGCTTTCGTCGCATTCGTCGTGGTCAGTGTCCAGATCGGCGCCCAGCGCCTGCATGACGCCGGTATGTCTGCCTGGTTGCTGCTGCTGAATATGGTGCCGGTGGTGGGCAGCTTCTTTCCGATCGTGATGATGGCCGTCCCCGGCAGCACGGGCCCTAATCAGTACGGTCCACCGCCGCCCGGCAACACGCCGCGCGTCAAAGTCCTCGCGGCGATCTGGCTATTGGTACTTGTACTGGCGGTAGTGGCTGGGGTGATGGGCGGACTGAAGACCATTCAGGAAGAAGTTGAAGCCACCACCAGCGCGTACGAGCAAGCGCTGCCTTACGACGATGACTCCAGTGACACGGAACAACCAACCGTTCCCGTTGATCCTGTAGATATTGGTGACTCCTCCGACAGCAACGACGACCAATAACTATCTGGCAGCAGGGACGCTGTCTCAATACGAGCAGCAAACACTGGAGAATTGCATGACCCGTTACGCCATGGTCACAGGTGCATCCAGCGGTATTGGCCTGGCGATGGCCGAAGCCCTCGCCCGCCGGGGTCGCAACCTTATTCTGGTGGCCAGGCACCGGGAGATGCTCGAAAGCATCGCGCTTGAGTTCACGCAACGGTTTGGCGTCGAGGTGTTGTTCCGCGCCTGCGATCTAGGCGAACCGCTGCGCCTCTCGGGCTTTCTGCTAGAGCTCGAAGAAGGCTCGCGAAGCATCGATTTGCTGGTCAACTGCGCCGGCATCGGCAACAGCGGCCCGTTTCTCGCTCAGGAATGGGCGCAGGAGCAGGACCTGCTTGACCTTAATGTGCTCGCGCTAACGCGCCTCTGTCACACGGTTGGCAATCTGATGGCGGTGCAAGGCGGCGGTCAAATTCTCAACGTTGCGTCGGTCATGGGCTTTCAACCCGGGCCGTGGATGAGCACCTACGCCGCCAGCAAAGCGTACGTACTGCATTTTTCCGAAGGGCTGCGCGAGGAGCTGCACAAAACCGGCGTGAAGATTTCGGTGCTGTGCCCCGGGCCGACGCGCACCGCTTTTTTCCGCACCGCACAGCTGGACGCCGGCAAGTTCACCCACGACAACCACATGACCGCCGAAGAGGTCGCCCTGTACACGGTTCGCGCGCTGGACAAGAATCGTGCGGTGATCATCCCGGGTTGGCGTAACAGGCTACTGACGCGCCTGCCGCGCTTTGCCAGTCGCTGGATGACGCGAAAGCTCTGGGGCTCGATTCTCAAATCTCGTACGTCAGCCTGACGCGGCGCATGGCAACAAACGGCTGTGCGTGACCCGGGACGCTCAGTACACTGCCTTCATCCCCCTCGAAACGGAGCAAGAAGGCTGTGGATACTTTGTTCACCAAGATCATCAACCGGGAAATCCCGGCGAAGATCATCTATGAAGATGATCAAGTGCTGGCCTTTCACGACATCGCCCCCCAGGCGCCTGTGCATTTTCTGGTTATCCCGAAGAAGCCGATCGCCACCCTCAACGACGTGACTGAAGACGATAAGGGCCTGCTGGGCCATATCCTGTTCACGGCCCAGCGCCTGGCGAAAGAACTCGGTTGCGAGGACGGCTTCCGCGTGGTCATGAACACCAACGAGAAAGGCGGACAGACCGTCTATCACATCCACATGCACGTGCTGGGTCAGCGCCAGATGAGCTGGCCGCCGGGCTGAGTCATCGTCCCCAGGCTTTGTCGACCTGCCGAGTGCCTGCGCGTGCCTCGGCGGTCTGACGCCGGAGAAGCCCGGTTACACCGTTTGAGGTAGACTGGCCGCCGTGGATTTACCCGGAGGCGCCCATGGCTACCGAACGTCACTACTCCCCTATCGACCGTTTTCTGCTTCAGGCCGACGCTGCGATGAAGACGCTGCTGCCCGTCAGCGCACACGCTCACCGCCCTTCGCCTGCCATTGTTCAACCCGACATCAAGATGAATGAGTCCGACACTCGGCATGTCGCCGGGCTCATGCGCATCAACCACACCGGCGAAGTCTGTGCTCAGGCGTTGTACCAGGGGCAGGCGCTCACCGCGAAACTGCCTCAGGTGCGCAAAGCCATGGAGCACGCCGCCGAGGAAGAAATCGACCATCTGGTGTGGTGCGAACAACGCATTCATCAGCTGGGCAGTCACACCAGTGTGCTCAACCCGCTGTTTTACGGTGCTTCGTTTGGCATCGGCGCAGTGGCTGGTTTGATCAGCGATCGAATCAGCCTGGGCTTCGTTGCCGCGACGGAAGATCAGGTGTGCAAACACTTGAACGAGCATCTGGAGCAATTGCCGGTTGAGGACGAGAAGTCCCGGGCGATTCTGGAGCAGATGCGCGCCGACGAGGAGCATCACGCAGAACGCGCGCTCGAGGCAGGCGGTTTCCGTTTCCCGGCGCCGGTGAAATTCGGCATGAGTCTGATGGCCAAAATCATGACCAAGACCACTTACAGGATCTGATTCGGATCTGCGCGCGGCCGGCTTCTACCCAGAAGCAAGGCTGCCACGAAAGCCTGGAATCAAAAAAGGCGCCTGAAAAGGCGCCTTTTTTGTACCGCCGAGATCTTAGACCGGCATGTTGCGGCCGTAGAAGATTTCGAGCATCTCGTGCTTCACGCGACCAGTGACCTGCTCGCGCTGTTCAGCCGAGAGATTGCTGGTGGCGTCGCCGAACAGGTAGTTGTCCAGCTCGAACTGCTTGAGCAGCATTTTGGTGTGGAACAGGTTTTCCTGGTACACGTTCACGTCAGTCATCTGGTAGCTGTCGCGTGTGTCATCGGAAAGGTAATTCTGGATCGAGTTGATCTCGTGGTCGATGAAGTGCTTCTTGCCTTCAACGTCACGGGTGAAACCGCGCACGCGATAGTCGACGGTCACGATGTCGGACTCGAACTTGTGGATCAGGTAATTCAGCGCTTTCAACGGGGAGATTACGCCGCAGGTCGACACGTCGATGTCTACGCGGAAGGTGGCGATGCCGTCAACGGGGTGAATTTCAGGATAGGTGTGAACCGTGATGTGGCTCTTGTCCAGGTGCGCAAGAATGGTTTCCGGCAGCGGACCCGGCGATTCTTCGATCTGGCTGTCGGTCGGCGTGACCGGCTGCTCGGAGATCAGAATGGTCACACTGGCGCCTTGTGGATCGTAGTCCTGACGCGCGATGTTCAGGATGTTCGCGCCAATGATATCGACGACATCGGTAAGAATCCGCGTCAGGCGTTCGGCGTCGTACACACTGTTGATGTACTCGACGTAGGCCTGCTGGTCCTGCGGGGTTTCCGCATAGCAGATGTCATAGATGTTGAAGCTCAAGGTCTTGGTCAGGTTATTGAACCCGTGGAGCTTGAGTTTGCTTTTCACCGTTAAAAACTCTCTATATGGGTGCGGCGCTGGCCGCGTGATCAAGCATGCCCGTCAACTGAGCCCGGCTCAGCTGCGTAGGACGGTTAACACCTCTTCGCGTTGGCGATTTTGGTTGTCTGGTCGGAGGCGAGCCGGTTATCCGGCGGTCGCGCCCTGAAAAAGGGGCGCATTATGCAGACGTCAGAAGTCGCATGCCATAGCCTGCACCGCTTTTGTGAAAATTGAGCGTTGCTCAGCCCAGTTCGATGATCTCGTAATCGTGGGTGATTTCGACGCCCGCGTTACCCAGCATGATCGACGCCGAGCAGTATTTTTCGGCGGACAGCTCGATCGCACGCTTGACCTGGGTCTCTTTCAGCCCGCGCCCTTTAACAACGAAGTGCAAATGGATCTTGGTGAACACCTTGGGATCTTCGTTTGCGCGCTCGGCTTCCAGAAATGCCTCGCAGCTTTCGATGGGCTGACGGGCCTTCTTGAGGATACTGACCACGTCGTAGTTGCTGCAGCCACCCAGGCCGATCAGCACCATTTCCATCGGGCGAACACCCAGGTTACGACCGCCGCTTTCTGGCGGGCCATCCATCACAACCACATGGCCGCTGCCGGACTCACCGAGGAACATCGCCTCACCCGCCCATTGAATACGCGCCTTCATCACCGCTCTCCAAAGCTTGAAAAATGGCGGCCAGCTTAGCACAGGGCCCTATCGTCGCTTAGTGAACCGGACATGCCGGAAAACGACCGAAATGTAGGAAGTGTCTGAAAAAATGGCTAATTGCCGCAGTTGAACTGCGTCAAAACGGAAATACTGCCGATACCTCTAGGAATGCCTCAGGGCGCTGTTTTTTACGGGATATAGCCATGCTCGCCGTGCCGCCTCCGAACAAGATGAAAATCGCCGACAAACTGCTGCCCCACGCCCAGCGACGAAGATGCCCGGCGAAGAGCAACATCATTTGCGCAGGCGAAGAATCAGACTCGCTGTACCTGATCATCAAGGGCTCGGTGACGATCCTGATTGAGGACAACGAAGGCCGCGAGATGATCGTCGCTTACCTAAACAGCGGGGATTTCTTTGGCGAACTGGGGCTTTTTCAGCAGACGGCTGCCGGTGCCCAGCGCAGCGCCTGGGTGCGCGCCAAGACCGAATGTGAAGTGGCCGAAATCAGCTACGCCAAGTTTCGCGAGCTCAGTCTGCACGATCCCGAATTGATGTACGCCATCGGTGCGCAGATCGCCGAGCGGCTGCGCGACACCACGCGCAAGGTCGGCGATCTTGCGTTTCTGGACGTCACCGGGCGCGTGGCTCGCAGCCTGCTCGATCTGTGCAAGCAGCCTGATGCGATGACCCACCCCGATGGCATGCAGATCAAAATCACCCGCCAGGAGATCGGCCGAATCGTGGGGTGCTCTCGGGAGATGGTCGGTCGGGTGCTCAAGTCGCTCGAAGAGCAGAACCTGGTGCATGTCCGGGGCAAAACCATGGTGGTTTTCGGCACCCGCTAACGGACTGACCGGTGTCTGGAGGGAGTCAGATCCCGGCCAGCAGACGTGAGTAGCGCTCGCTCAAGCTGTGCAGAAAATCCGGCGCTTCGAACAGCTCATGCAAAGCGACATGACTTTCTGCTTTGCACCGCGGATCGAGTTCACAGGTTTCGTTGAAGCGATTGACCGCGCTGACCATCTCAATGCGCTCGTCATCCAGCAGCATCGCGGCATGGGCCAACACCACCGGCCGCTTGCCACCCTGACTCTGCCGCCAGCGCTGCGCGGTACCGACCATCTTGCGAGCGTTGAGGTTAACGTTGAAGCGGCCATCGCAGAAGGCACCTTCGACTTCGCCCAGAGATGCAGCGCCGCCCAACTCAATCAGCGTATCGAGGATCGGCTGACACAGGCGCATATAGACGTTTTCAATGCGGTCGCGATCCAGATCGGTGTCCGGCTGGACATACACAAGCGCCACGTTCACCGTCGAGTGCGATTGCGGCACGGGCTCGCCGCCACTTTCACGCAACAGGACCGGCCAGCCACTGTCCGCCAGGGTTTCGCTGGCTTCAGTGAAGCCGGGAAGCCGACTCAACCGCCGTGGCATGACCAACGCGCGGTCGGTAGGCCGCCAGAACAGCAAGCCGCTGTCAGCGTGACCATCACACACGGACGCCAGCAGGTCTTGTTCGGCCTTGAGGCCGGCTTCAACGCAGGTTTCCAAGAGCTGAAGGGTCATGCTGCCTCCTGACGACTGGCAATGGCTTTGTGGCCTGCGACGTTGGATCAGTCCAGCCCGCCGGATTTGATCGCCGTGCCCTTCTCCGGGAAGAACAGTCGCTGCAACTCCACGCCCGGCTTCTCGGCGCGCATGAACGCCTCGCCCACCAGGAAGGAATAGACGTCGCTGATTTCCATGAGCTCGACGTCGGCGCGGTGGAAAATGCCGCTTTCGGTGATGACCAGACGATCACGGGGAATACGTGGCAGCAGGTCGAGGGTGGTTTCCAGACTGACATCGAACGTGTGCAGGTTGCGGTTGTTGACGCCCACCAGCGGAGTGTCGAGGGTTTTAAGTGCCCGCTCCAGCTCGTCGCCATCGTGGACTTCAACCAGCACGTCGAGGCCGACACCTTTGGCGACCGAGGCCAGCTCGGCCATCTTCACATCGTCCAGCGCCGACACGATCAGCAGAATGCAATCGGCACCCAATGCCCGCGCTTCGACAATCTGGTACGGATCGATCATGAAGTCCTTGCGGATCACTGGCAGCGAACACGCCGCCCGGGCTTGCTTCAGATACTCGTCAGCGCCCTGGAAGAAATCGATGTCGGTCAGCACGGAAAGACACGTAGCCCCGCCCGCTTCGTAGCTCTTGGCGATTTCCGCCGGCTGGAAGTTTTCGCGGATCACGCCTTTGCTCGGCGAAGCCTTCTTGATTTCTGCAATGACGGCCGGCTGCTTGCGCTTGGCCTGAGCGATCATCGCTTGAGCGAACCCACGCGGCGCATCAGCTGCCGCCGCCAGAGTCTCCAATTCGGCGAGGCTGACACTGGCACGGCGTGCAGCGACTTCCTCGACCTTTCGGGCCAGAATCTTTTCCAATACCGTCGGCACGCTCATTCTTCATTCTCCTGCTTGAATACCGCGGTAAAGGCACCCAGTTCTTCCAGCTTTTCGCGGGCAAGGCCCGTGTGCAATGCGTCGTGAGCCAAGGCCACACCTTCTTTCAGTGACGAAGCATGGTCAGCCGCGTAAAGCGCTGCACCGGCGTTGAGCACGATCATTTCAGCGGCCTTCTGGCCGTGCTCGGATTTGCGTCGACCCAGCGCGTCGCGAATCAATTCCAGCGACTGCGCCGGGCTGTCGACCACCAGACCGAACAGGCTCTGGCTTTTCATGCCCAGATCTTCCGGCTGCACCCAGTATTCGGTCACTTCGCCGTTCTTCAGTTCCGCGACAAACGTCGGCGCGGCGATGCTGAATTCGTCCAGGCCATCCTGGGAGTGCACCACCAGCACATGTTTGCTGCCCATGCGCAGCAGCACTTCGGCCAAAGGCCGGCACAGCGCCTGGCTGAACACGCCGACCACCTGATGCTTGACGCCGGCCGGGTTGGTCAGTGGACCGAGCATATTGAACAGGGTCCGCAGGCCCAGTTCCTTGCGTGGCCCGGCGGCGTGCTTCATGGCGCCATGATGGGTTTGCGCGAACATGAAACCGATACCGACGCTGTCGATGCAGCGCGCCACTTGCACCGGGGTCAGGTTCAGGTAAACGCCTGCGGCTTCCAGTAAGTCGGCGCTGCCGCTCTTACCGGAGACCGCTCGGTTGCCGTGCTTGGCGACTGTGCAACCGGCCGCCGCGATCACGAACGAGGCGGCAGTGGAGACGTTGAAGATGTTCGCGCCATCGCCACCGGTGCCGACGATGTCGACCACGCCGTCGAGGGTTTTGAGTTGGACCTGATCCGCCAGCTCGCGCATGACCGACACCGCACCAACGATCTCGTCGATGCTCTCGCTCTTCATGCGCATGCCCATCAGGAATGCGCCGATCTGCGCCTGGGTGCACTGGCCGGTCATGATCTCGCGCATGACGTCGCGCATTTCGTCGGTGCTCAGGTCCAGTTGATTCACAACCCGGCCCAGCGCCGTTTTGATATCCATTGCCATGTCGAAGTGCCCTTAACCCTGACGGATGCCGCCGGTCTGCTTGAGGAAGTTGGCGAACAGCTCGTGGCCCTGCTCGGAAAGAATCGATTCGGGGTGAAACTGCACGCCCTCGACGTTCAGGGTCTTGTGACGCAGGCCCATGATTTCATCAACGGAGCCGTCTTCGCGTTGAGTCCAGGCGGTCAATTCCAGGCAGTCCGGAAGTGTCTCGCGCTTGACCACCAGCGAGTGGTAGCGGGTCACGGTCAACGGATGCTTCAGGCCTTCGAACACGCCTTTATCTTCATGAATCAGGTCGCTGGTCTTGCCGTGCATGACCTGCCGCGCGCGGACTACGTCGCCGCCAAATGCCTGGCCAATCGACTGATGGCCCAGGCAGACACCGAGTACGGGCAACTTGCCGGCGAAGTGTTTGATCACGTCAATGGACACGCCCGCTTCGTTAGGCGTGCAGGGGCCTGGGGAAACGACGATGCGCTCGGGGTTCAGGGCTTCGATTTCGGCGATGGTCATTTCGTCGTTGCGAATCACTTTGACGTCGGCACCCAGCTCGCCCAGGTACTGCACGACGTTGTAGGTGAAGGAGTCGTAGTTATCGATCATCAGCAGCATGGTGCTTAACCTTTTGAATGACTGACTTTTAACGTGGCCTTCTGTTTTCTGACCTCAGTGGCACGCAGAGGGGTCGCAGGACGGGTTCCGGCGAGGCACTGCAAAACCGAGGCATCAGAAGGCATATCAATACAGATCCGGCGGGGCCGGCGGGGGAAATGGTCAGGCGCGCCAACGCCAGCGGGCGTGGCCCTTGATAACGCGCATCAAGAAGCTGCTGACAATCGACACAGGAAAGGTCTCGTTCATACGTTGCCGCACAGTAGCGTACCGCCGCAGGCCGCGCAATATCGCAGTGCCCGGATGGCGCGGCCCAGAGGCCGATTGGCAGGATTTGAACGCTCGCAAGGTGCAGATTGCAGCATGGAGGGCGGTACAGAATATTTGCCGTGAATGCCACGGCATCGTGGGTGATTTGTGTCGCGGCTGCTACCTTCTCGTACAGCACTGAAAACAATAAGGGATGCCCCCATGCTCAAAGCCACACTGCGCTGGCCGTTCGCGGCTTGCCTGCTCTCGCTCGCCTGTTCCTCGGCCCTGGCCGCCTCTTCCCCCTATTCAACGATGATCGTGTTTGGCGACAGCCTCGCCGACGCCGGGCAGTTTCCCGATGCGGGCGGACCACCGGGCGCCACCTTGCGCTTCACCAACCGCACCGGCCCGACGTACCTGAACGGCAGCGGGGAGGCATTCGGTCTGAACTCATCGACGTTGCTGGGCGGAATGCTTGGCGTAGCGCCGGGGGATTTGCAGGCATCGACCTCCCCCGTTCGCGCCGCGCAAGGGTTGGCGGATGGCAACAACTGGGCCGTGGGCGGCGACCGGACGGATCAGATACTCGCTGCAATCACCACCCGATCACAGATTGCCAACACCGACGCCACCACCGGCGTCACGACGGTGTTCCGGACGCGACCCGGTTATCTCATTGAAAACAGCTCGCGGGCTGATCCGAACGCCCTTTACTACCTGACCGGGGGCGGCAATGACTTCCTTCAGGGCCGGGTGCTGAGTGCAGGACAGGCCGTCAACGCGGCGAACAACCTGGCCAACGGCGCACAAATCCTGTCCCAGGCCGGGGCGCGGTACATCATGGTCTGGCTGCTGCCTGACATCGGCCGTACGCCTGCGGTGTTCGGCACGCCATTGCAGGTGCCGTCAACATTGCTGAGCGGGGTGTTCAACCAGCAGTTGGTCAACCGTCTGGGGCAGATCGATGCCGAGGTCATTCCGCTCAATGTGCCGGGGCTCATACGGGACGTCCTGACCGATCCGGCGCGCTACGGGTTGGCGGCCGATCAGAACTTGATCGGCACCTGTTTCAACGGCAACAACTGCAGCGCCAATAGCGTTTACGGGATTGGCGGCCTGACGCCGGATCCGACCAAGCTGCTGTTCAACGACGGCGTGCACCCGACCGTCGCGGGTCAGCGCCTGATCGCCGACTATGGGTATTCGATTCTGTCCGCACCGTGGGAAATTACGCTGCTGCCGGAGATGGCCAACGGTACGTTGCGCGCGCAGCAGGATGAACTGCGCAGTCAGTGGCTGGCGGACTGGGGCAACTGGCAGAGCGTCGGTGAATGGCGGGCCATCGTCGCCGGCGGCGGTCAGAAAATGGATTTCGACGCGCAAAGCAATTCCGCCAGCGGCGACGGTCATGGCTACAACCTGACGGTGGGCGGCAGCTATCGATTTGCTGAAGACTGGAGAGCCGGTCTGGTTGCGGGCGCCTACCGGCAAACCCTCGAAGCCGGCGCCAAGGATTCGGACTACAAACTCAACAGCTATATCGCGACCGCATTCGTGCAGTACCAGGCGCAACACTGGTGGGCAGACCTGGCGGCCTCGGGCGGAAAACTCGACTACGACAACCTCAAGCGCAAGTTTGCGCTGGGCATCAGCGAAGGCGCAGAGAAAGGCGACACCGACGGCGATCTGTGGGCGGTCAGTGGTCGCGTGGGCTTCGATCTGGCCGAGCAGAGCAGTCGCTGGCATTTCTCGCCGTTCATCAGCGCCGACTATTCCCACGTCAACGTCGATGGCTATTCGGAGAACAGTGCTCGCGCGACCGCACTCAATTACGACGATCAGACGCGCAAGTCGAAGCGGCTCGGCGCGGGGCTTCAAGGCAAGTTCGACGTCACCCCGCAGACCCAGGTGTTTGGCGAAGTGGCCCATGAGCGTGAGTTCGATACCGATCTGCAGGACGTGACCATCGCGCTGAACAGCGTGCCGGGCGTGGACTTTGATCTGAAAGGCTATGACCCCCAGCGCAGTTTGAATCGCGCCAGTGTGGGCCTGAGCCAGAAGCTGGCGCCCGACCTGACGCTGCGTGCCGGCTATAACTGGCGCAAGAATGATGACGTGACGCAGCAAGGGGTGAATCTGGCGGTGAGCCTGGATTTCTGACGCCATGGCCCTGTAGGAGCGACCGGGGTGGCGCTCCACCTTGCTCGCGATTACGTCCGTATAGACGCTGCAAGCTCACTGCTACAAGTGGTTTGTGTCGGCCACAAAAAACGGCGCCCCTGGCGCCGTTTTCATGTGCAAACCAACCTTCAGGCCTCGGGCGTTTGCTGCGCCAGCGCCACGGCGCGGAACATTGCGCGGCGTTTGTTGAGGGTTTCTTCCCACTCCAGCGCCGGCACAGAATCCGCAACAATCCCGCCGCCGGCCTGCACGTGCAGTTCGCCGTTTTTGATCACCGCGGTGCGGATGGCAATCGCGGTGTCCATGTTGCCGTTCCAGGCAAAGTAGCCCACTGCACCGCCATACACACCACGCTTGACCGGCTCCAGCTCGTCGATGATTTCCATCGCACGAATCTTCGGCGCGCCCGACAACGTGCCCGCCGGCAAGATGGCCCGCAGCGCATCCATCGCCGTCAGACCGCTCTTCAACTGACCGGTGACGTTCGACACGATGTGCATGACGTTTGAATAACGCTCGATGACCATCTTCTCGGTGAGTTTCACAGAACCGACTTCCGAAACGCGCCCGGTGTCATTGCGCCCCAGATCGATGAGCATCAGGTGCTCGGCAATCTCTTTGTCGTCGGACAGCAAGTCGACCTCCAGCGCGTAATCCTCTTCCTCGGTGGCGCCACGGGGACGCGTACCGGCAATCGGGCGCACGGTGATCAGGTTGTCTTCGACTCGCACCAGCACTTCCGGCGAACTGCCGACGACGTGGAAGTCGCCGAAGTTGAAGAAGTACATGTAAGGCGTCGGGTTGAAACAGCGCAGCGCGCGATACAGATCGATCGGCGCGGCCTTGAAGTCAATGGACATGCGTTGCGACGGCACGACCTGCATGCAGTCGCCGGCGAGGATGTATTCCTTGATCGTGTCGACGGCTTTTTCATAGTCCGACTGGGTGAAGCTGGAACGGAACACGGGGTCGGCCGCCTGCGGACGGGTCAGGTCCAGACCACGACGGGGCGTGATCGGCTGACGCAGTTTTTCCATCAACGCTTCGAGTCGCGCCAGGCCACCTTCATAGGCATCAGGCTCAGCCGGATCGACCAGCACGATCGCGTGCATCTTGCCGGCCAGGTTATCGAACACCACAACGGCATCGGACACCATCAGCAGAATGTCCGGCACGCCCAGCGGGTCAGGATTCGGGCATGTGCCCAGACGCGGTTCGACATAACGCACACAGTCGTAACCGAAATAGCCCACCAGACCGCCGTTGAAGCGTGGCAGACCGGCGATGGTCGGGACGTTGTAACGGGCCTTGAAGGTCTCGACGAAGTCCAGTGGGTCTTCGGCTTCCAGGCGCTCGATCTCGACGCCGTCGTGGGTCACGCTGACAGTGTGGTCATGCACACGCATGACCGTGCGGCACGGCAGCCCGATGATCGAATAACGCCCCCACTTCTCCCCGCCCTGTACCGACTCGAGCAGGTAGGAGTTGGGCTCGTCGGCGAGTTTCAGATAGATCGACAGCGGCGTATCGAAGTCGGCCAGAGTTTCGTAGGCAAGGGGAATGCGGTTGTAGCCTTCAGCGGCCAAACGCAGGAATTCTTCGCGGGTCATATCAGCCTCGTGGTGTGAGGGAAAACGGTCAGGGATGCAAACGCGCCGGGGCTCCGGCCAGATTAAAGTCAGGCGCGCCAACGCCAGCGGGCCAGGGCCTTGATGACTTTCATCCAGAGTTTACGAGTGACCACCACGATGGATTCTCTAAAGGAGGGAGACTTGATGTCGGGCAACGTTATCTCAGCGCCCTGCGCTAAGCAACCGGCAGAACTGCCCGGAATCAGCATGCGCAAATCGTCGATGACCAGTGCCGGTGACTCTTCCGCGATCGGGCGGCCATGGTTGTAGCCGTAACTCAATGCCACACAGGCGACACCCGCCGCTTTCGCCGCCAGCACATCGTTGCGCGAGTCACCCACGAACAGCGACTGCGACCCTGGTATGCCAGCCATTTTCATGACGAAGAACAGCGCCGCCGGGTCGGGCTTCTGCTGCGGCAGCGTGTCGCCACCCACGATCCAGCGAAAGAACCGGCCAAGCTTGAGGTCATCCAGCAAGGGCGCCACAAAGCGCTCCGGCTTGTTGGTGATCAGCGCCATCTCGACGCCCATCTTCTGCAGCCATTTCAGGGTTTCGCGCACACCGGGGTAAACCTTGGTCAGCGCGTGGCTGCCGCTGTAGGCCTCCATGAAAATCGCCAGCGCGGCCTCCGTGGACTCTTCATCCACGGCGGTGTGATCCATGCCGTTCGCCAAGGCGCGGCGTACCAACACGCGCACGCCGTTGCCGATCCAGTCACGTACCCGTTCGATTCCTGCAGGTGGCCGGCCGAGCTGGATCAGGGTCTTGTCCACCGCTGCCGCCAGATCCGGCACCGAGTCGACCAGCGTGCCGTCGAGGTCGAACATGATCAGCTTGGGCAGACGGCCCGGAAACAGCTGCTCGAAGCCGCTGGTCAACGGGCCAACGCCAGTTCTGCGTGCATCTTGGCAATAACTTCGCGGTAATCAGGCGCATTGAAAATGGCCGAACCTGCGACGAAGGTATCGGCACCGGCTGCGGCGATCTCGCGGATGTTGTTGACGTTGACGCCGCCGTCGATCTCCAGACGGATGTCGCGACCGGACGCGTCAATAAGCGCACGAGCCTCGCGCAGCTTGTTGATCGTACCGGGGATGAATTTCTGACCGCCGAAACCCGGGTTGACGCTCATGAGCAGGATCATGTCGACCTTGTCCATGACGTATTCGAGCAGGTTCAGCGGGGTCGCCGGGTTGAACACCAGACCTGCCTTGCAGCCGCCTTCGCGGATCAGTTGCAGGGAGCGGTCGATGTGCTGGGTCGCTTCCGGGTGGAAGGTGATGAAGGTGGCACCGGCTTCGATGAAGTCGCCGATGATGCGATCCACCGGGCTGACCATCAGATGAACGTCGATAGGCGCGGTGATGCCGTATTTGCGCAATGCCGCGCAGACCATTGGTCCGATCGTCAGGTTGGGGACGTAGTGGTTGTCCATGACGTCGAAGTGGACGATATCGGCGCCAGCGGCCAGGACGTTGTCGACTTCCTCTCCCAGACGGGCGAAATCGGCGGACAGAATCGAAGGAGCAATAGCGAAGGGCTGCATGACGCACCTTTTATGAGCGAAATCACGGTGGCGCGCATTGTACTCCAAGAGTTGAAACGTGCGTTGGGTCGCACGCCAGTCAGCCCAGAGGTTTGATTCAGGCGGCGTGAACGGCGCCGTTAAAGGCACAACGCCCGGTGCCACAAAATTGCGCACCGGGCCCAGGCTGGATTCAGCGATACAGAATCGCTAACACCCACCGATTGGTGAAACCCCTACACAGTCTCGACCAGCAGACGAGGACGCGAGCTCAGGGCATAACGGGCCAGACCAAAGCTCAACGCAGCGCCGATGATCAGCATGAAGAACGTGCCCCATGCCGCTTTGGAGACCTGCTTGGCCGCGACATCCGCCGCTTCACGGGCCTGTTGCTCAGCCTGTTGTTTGAGCTCGGCCACTTTGGCCGCGGCTTGTTGATAGGCCTGGGCATAGTTATCGACGATCTGCTGCGCCTCGGCTTTGCTCTTGCCGGTGCGGGCCGCCACGATGTTGACCAGCGCGTCTTTGTCGGCAGCATTCAGGGCCGGTTCGCCGGCTTTCTGGATGCGATCGAACCACTGCTTCAACTGATCGCCCGCCTGGGTTGGATCGGTAGAGGCCTGCTCTGCTGTCTGCTTGGCATCGGCGCCCGCCACGTCAGCTTTCTGATCCAGCTTCGAAGGATCCAGCTCTGGCTTGCCGGACTGCTTCAAGGTGGTGTCCAGCTGCGATTTCAGGCTGTCCCAATCCAGGCTGATGCCGTTTTTATCGAGCTGTTGCTTGATGCTCTGGCCCACACCCGGTGCGGCAGCCGCCACGCCATCGGCCGCCAGAGAAAGGCCCTTCCCGGCGATGTTGCCGGCAGTGCCGACCAGCGATCCGGCCAGTGACGCAATGAGCCAGGTGGTGAGCAACGTGCTGACCGTCCAGCTCAGCAGACCATGCAGACCGCCACGGTCCGGGGCGGTGCGGCCCGACACCCAGGCACCGGCGGCAATGGCCACCAGCGTGCTGATGAACAACCAGGCGCCGGCGCCCTTGCCGAAGCCGCTCAGCGGGTTGCCCTGAGCCATCGGGTCCAGCGCGCCGGCACCGATCGCCGTGCCAAGCACGCTCAGCACCAAGTAGGTCACCAGCGTGATTGCCGCACCGGCGAACACCGATCCCCAAGACACACGAAACGGCGAAGCGCTGCCCAGAACAGCAGATGTTGCGTAGGTCGAAGCCATGAAAATTTCCTCTGGTGCAGGGGATGCACATCGATCATGCAACCGACGTATCAGTGCAAATGCACCACCTGCGTTGATAGGGGCGAGCCTGCGAGGGCGGACTCACCGCGTCTCATGCGACGTGAAACCAGTTTGATCAGCGCGTGAAGGTCTGTGATGGCGCATTTGCACCGCTTCATCTGGTGCATTCGCACCGACCCTGGCGACGACGGCTGCACTAAGCTGCAGCACTAAGCTTTTGCCAGCCGGTCGGATAGCCTGGAGCGCCCGGCTGACCGAAGCCCGACCGCATTGAGACGTCAGGAGAACACGCATGTCAGAGGCCATACTCACCAGAGAAACCAACCGTCGCCAGTTGCAGCAGATCATCTCGGGTCTGTCGGACGGAGTCATTCTGGTGGAGGTCGATCAGACCATCATCTGGGCCAACGAGGCGGCGTTGCTCATGCACGGCGTCGAGGAGATCAGCGAGCTGGGCGCCAACGGCGAGGCCTATCGCGAGAAATTTTCCCTGCGTTATCGCAACAACCATCCGCTGGACGTTGATCAATATCCAATCAGTCGGGTCGCCGCCGGCGAAGTGTTCAGCGATGTGCTCATCGAGGTCAGCACGGTCGGTGAAGAAGACGAGCGCAGCTGGGTGCATCGCGTGCGCAGCATGGTGCTCGAAGACAGCACCGGCACACCCGAATCGCTGGTGCTGATCCTCGCCGACGCTACGGAGTGGGCCGGCGCCGAGCAGCGCTTCGAAAAGACCTTCAACGCCAACCCCGCCCCCGCCGTGATCTGCCGCCTGAGCGATCTGCGCTTCATCAAGGTCAATCAGGGCTTTCTGGAAATGACCGGCCATTCGAGAGAGACCGTCATCGGCCGCTCGGTGTACGAGGTGGACGTGCTGGAAAACGCCGAGCGCAAAGACCTCGCTATCGAGCGTCTGAACCAGGGCGCGACCATTCCTCAGATGCAGGCCGAGCTGAAACTGCCGGAGGGCGGTACCAAACTGGTCATCGTCGCCGGGCAGCCGCTGGACATGAATGAAGAAGATTGCATGCTGTTTTCGTTCACCGACCTTGAGCCCAGACGCAAGGCCGAGACTGCCCTGCGCCAGAGCGAAGAGCGGTTTGCCAAGGCATTCAGACTGACACCCGTGCCGACACTGGTGTGTACGGCGGAGCGGCAACAGATCGTCGAAGCCAACGAAGCGTTCTTCAACACCTTGGGTTACACGCCCCAGGAGCTGATCGGCCGGACTGTCGCAGAGCTGGGCTTCATCGAGGACGGCGGGGCGATGGACGAGGTGTTCAACGTCCTGGAAACCACCGGGCGTGTTGACGGGCTCGATTTGAAGGTCCGCAAGAAAGGCAGCGAGTCGATGGATTGCGTACTGGCCGCTGACACGGTGACGATTCAGGACAGCGCCTGCTACCTCTTCGTGCTGATGGACATCACCGAGCGCAAGCGCTCCGAGCTTGAGCTGGTCGAGGCCATCGAGACGGTGATGCAGGACGCCTCGTGGTTCAGCCAGACGCTGATCGAAAAGCTGGCCAATGCCAAGCGGGTCAACACCCGGCATCTGCCGAGCGCCTCGTTCACCGACCTGACCGCCCGCGAGCGAGATGTACTGGGGCTGATCTGTGAGGGGCTGGCGGACAAGGAGATCGCGGCGCGGTTGAACCTGGCGCTCAATACCATTCGCAACCACGTCGCGACGGTGTATTCCAAGCTCGACGTGCACAGCCGGGCGGAAGCCATCGTCTGGGCGAGGGAGCGAAACCTGTTCGCCAATCAGGGCAAGAGCAAACGCTGAGCAATGCAAATGCGCCAGTGCGTCTGGTGCATATTCACCTTCATGGGGTGACGCCCGAGCTCTACGCTATGGATGTGGCTGACCCGTTGAGGTCAGCAAATTATTCATACTGATGCTCATTCCTGAGGGCAAGACATGAAAAGCGAACAAGTGAAAGGCGTATTCGAACAAGCGGCCGGCAAGGCCCAAGACGTCTTCGGCAACCTGACTGGTGACGAGCGCACGCAAATGGAAGGCAAAGCGCGGCAAGCGGCGGGTGAATTGCAGGAACGTTACGGCGATCTGCTGGACGAAGTGGCGACCTTCACTCAGCAACGCCCGCGCACCACATTGATGGTCCTCGCCGGCCTGACGCTGACCGTCGGCTGGTTACTGGCCCGTCGTCGCGGTTGAAGCATGTCGTTGCGGATCTGGCCGAGATGATCAGCGCTTGAGCAAACGCCATCGCGGGCAAGCGCGCTCCTACAGTTTCGGGGTGATCCAACCATCGGTGAGCTGCCGTGATCACGTGTAGGAGCGCGCTTGCCCGCGAAGAGGCACTTACAGGCAATACATCTGCGCGCCGACTGACCGATCAATACGCCGCGCGGTAGATTTTTTCGATGTCGGCAGCGGTCAGTTTCCGGGGGTTGTTGCGCATCAGGCGCTCGATCTTGCTGGCCTCCTCGGCCATCGCGGGAATGGCGTCTTCGGGCACATTGAAGCTGCGCAGGCCGGACGGGATTTCCACCGCTGCGCATAGGTCGGCCATGGCTTTCACCGCCAGGTCGGCGGCGTCCCTGTCGCTCAAATGTGCGACGCGGACGCCCATCGCGTCGGCAACGTCGCGCATCCGTTCGACGCAGGCCAGTTTGTTCCATTCCATCACGTAGGGCAGCAACAGCGCGTTGCTCACGCCATGGGCAATATTGAATCGCCCTCCCAGCGGATACGCCAGCGCATGCACCGCGCCAACCCCGGCATTACCGAACGCCATGCCGGCCATGAGACTGGCGGTGGCCATGTCTTCTCGCGCCTGCAAATTCGATGGATTGGCGTAAGCCTTGGGCAGCGCCTTGACGATCAGTTTGATGGCGCCCAAGGCGAGGGCGTCGGTGATCGGCGAGGCATTGACTGAAAGGTAGGCCTCGATGGCATGCACCAGCGCGTCGACTCCGCTGGCTGCCGTTACACTGCGCGGACAGGTCAGGGTCATCAACGGGCTGACCAGCGCGACGTCGGGCAACAAGTAATCGCTGACGATGCCCTTTTTCAGCTGTGCCTGCTTGTCCGAAAAGATCGCCACGTTGGTAACTTCCGAACCGGTACCGGCCGTGGTGGGGATGGCAATCAGCGGAGGGCCTTTGCGCTTGACCAGATCGACCCCGAACAACTCGGCCAGCGGCCCTTCATGGTTCGCGAACGCAGCGACGCCTTTTGCGATGTCGATGGCACTGCCGCCACCGACACCGATCAGACCGTCATGACCGCCGTCCCGGTAGGCCCGGGTGCAGTCCTCGACGATAGAGATTTCCGGCTCGGGTTTGACCTGATCAAACAGGCCATACCGACGACCGCCCAACTGCGCCAGTGCGAGGTCGACCGTTCCGGATGTGACCAGTATCGCGTCGGTGACGATCAGCGGGTTTTGCACGTTGAGCCGGGTCAGCTCGGCGGACAACTGCTCGATCGCGGCGGGGCCGGTGATCAGTTTGTTGGCGATCTTGAAAGCAGAAACACTCATCGGGCTCGTCCTTTACGTTGTTGTTGGAGACGGGGCTCTTTTACAAGGCAGGGTCAGCATGCGTTGAGTGAAACATAGACCGGATCGCGGAATGCGTCAGGTTTGGGGTGTGGCGGAAGAAGAATGTGGGGTTCACCAGAGACTTCGGCCCGTACAGAGATCCCCTTGTAGGAGCCGGCTTGCTGGCGAACGCGGTGCATGAGTGACGAAGAAGTCGCCTGACCCAATGTGTTCGCCAGCAAGCCAGCTCCTACGGATGTTGCATTCGCCGATCTTTACCAGTGTTACCGAGGTTCAGTGTCAGCGCTGATCACTCCACCGCCGTGCGCAGTTTCTCGCTGCGGCCGCGCAGCCATTCCAGCACCAGCAACAGCACCACCGAGAAGCCGATAAGCAAGGTCGCTGCGGCGGCAATCGTCGGGCTGAGGTTTTCGCGGATGCCGCTGAACATCTGCCGCGGCAGCGTCGCCTGACCCGGGCCTGCGAGGAAGAGCGTGACGACCACTTCATCGAACGAAGTCGCGAAAGCAAACAGCGCCCCGGAGATCACGCCCGGCGCAATCAGCGGCAAAGTCACACGCCGAAACGCCGTCGTTGGCGAAGCACCCAGGCTCGCTGCTGCACGCACCAGGTTGTAATTGAAACCCTGCAGCGTGGCCGACACGGTGATGATCACAAACGGCACACCCAATACAGCATGCACCAGGATCAGCGAGATATAGCTGTTGCCCAGACCGAGCGGCGCAAAAAACAGGTAACTCGCCACCCCGACGATCACCACCGGCACCACCATCGGCGAAATCACCAGCGCCATCACCAGCGCCTTGCCAGGGAAGTTGCTGCGGGTCAGCCCGATGGCCGCCAACGTCCCGAAACCCATGGCGAGCACCGTGGCAGCCGGGGCGACGATCAGGCTGTTCTTCAGCGCGCGCATCCACTCGGCCGAACCGAAAAAGTCCTGATACCAGTGCAGCGAAAAGCCCTGCAGCGGGTAGACCAGAAAGCTGCCGGAGTTGAACGACAGCGGCACGATCACCAGCACCGGCAACACCAGGAACAGCAGAATCAACCCGCACAGCGTGCGCAGCGTGTAATGCCAGACCCGCTCGATGGGCGAGGAATAAGGGCTCAACATGTTGGTTTTCCTCAGCTCAGACGCAGGCGGCTGGCGCCGACCAGCCAGTTATAGATCAGGTACAGCACGACGGTTGCCAGCAGCAGCAAACCGCCCAGCGCCGTCGCCATGCCCCAGTTGATGCTGGTGTTGGTGTAGAACGCCACGAAATAACTGACCATCTGATCGTTCGGGCTGCCGAGCAGTGCCGGGGTGATGTAGTAACCGATGGCAAGGATGAACACCAACAGACAACCCGCGCCCACACCGGCGTAGGTCTGCGGGAAGTACACGCGCCAGAAACTGGCGAACGGATTACAGCCCAGGGAAATCGCCGCGCGCATGTAGGTTGGCGAGATGCCTTTCATCACGCTGTAGATGGGCAGAATCATGAACGGCAACATGATGTGCACCATCGAGATGTAAACGCCTACACGGTTGAACACCAGCTCCAGCGGTTTATCGATGATGCCCATGGCCATCAGCGCGCCATTGATCAGGCCGCTCGATTGCAGTAACACGATCCAGGCGGCGACGCGCACCAGGATCGACGTCCAGAACGGCAGCAAGACCAGGATCATCAGCAAGTTGCTCTGCCGTGCGGGCAGATTCGCCAACAGGTACGCCAGCGGATAGGCCAGCAGCAGGCAGATCACGGTGATCACCAGGCCCATCCAGAAGGTGCGGGCGAAGATGTCGAGGTAAATCGCCTGGTCGGGTGTGGCCGGCGCCAGTTCACCGAGGTCATCGATGCGGTGGTCGACAGCGGCCAGCAGGTAATAGGGGGTGAAGCTTGAGGTGTTGCGGCGGATCGCCTGCCAATACGCAGGATCGCCCCAGCGCTCATCAATGGCTTCCAGCGCTTCCTTATAAGAAGCCGGTTCTTCCTTGAATGGCATGGCGCGGGCGGTTTTCGCCAACAGGCTGCGGTAGCCCGCCAACTCCTGGTTCAAGCGTTTGGACAGATCGCCCAGCGTCTGATTCTTGCGTGCTTCCGCCAGGTCCTGGCTCGCGGCTTTGTATACCGCGTCAGGCGGCAGCCCCTTGCCGTCCCATTTCGCCACTTCCACCACAGTCAGCGGCATGCCACCCACCACTTCCGGGTTACTGACGCTTTTGTAGAGCAGCGCCGCAATCGGCACGAGAAACACCAGCAGCAGGAAGATCACCAATGGCGCGATCAACGCCTGAGCCTTCCAGCGATTGACGCGCTCGGCACGGGCCAGGCGTTGCTTCAGGGTCGGGCTGGCACCTTCAGTCAGGGGCACGGCGATGGCCATAGTGAACTCCGAAATCTTTTAACAAAGAGCGCGTCCCCTGCCCTGCTTTCAGACAGTTCAGACGACGCACCCGGATCTAACTCACAACCAAGCGCTTACAGGGCTGCGGTCTTATTTAGCCGCCCAGGAGTTGAAGCGCTGTTCCAGCGACTCACCGAAGTCAGCCCAGAATTTCACGTCGATCTGCACCTGATCCTTGATGTTCTCAGGGGTGGTCGGCATGTTTTTCAGGGTTTCAGCACTCAGCAACGGGACCGCGCCGGTGTTGGCCGGGCCGTAAGCGATGTTTTCGGAGTAGGTCTTCTGCTGCTCTGGCTTGAGGGAGTAAGCGATGAACTTCTTCGCTTCTTCGGCGTTTTTCGCGCCCTTCGGAATGGCCCATGCGTCGAAGTCATACACGCCGCCGGTCCAGACCACTTTCAGGTTGCTCTCTTTCTGCACGGCAGCGATGCGACCGTTGTAGGCCGAGCTCATCACGACGTCGCCCGATTGCAGATACTGAGGCGGCTGTGCGCCCGCTTCCCACCATTGAATGCTTGGCTTGAGCTTGTCGAGCATCTTGAAGGCGCGGTCCTGGCCTTCCTTGGTCCCCAGCACTTTGTAGACGTCTTTCGGCGCAACGCCGTCGGCCATCAGGGCGAATTCCAGGGTGTATTTGGCGCCCTTGCGCAGGCCACGCTTGCCCGGGAATTTCTCGGTGTCCCAGAAATCGGCCCAACCGGTCGGTGCGGATTTCAGCTTGTCGGCGTTGTAGGCCAGCACGGTGGACCAGACGAAAAAGCCTACGCCGCATTCAGAGATTGCGCCCTTCACGTAGCTGTCCTTGTTGCCGAGATCGACCGACGCCAGCGACTCGAACATGTCTTCGTCACAGCCACGGGACAGCTCTGGCGATTCCAC
The DNA here is from genome assembly GCF_050268485.1 of Pseudomonas sp. NPDC078416. Classification (NCBI taxonomy): domain Bacteria; kingdom Pseudomonadati; phylum Pseudomonadota; class Gammaproteobacteria; order Pseudomonadales; family Pseudomonadaceae; genus Pseudomonas; species Pseudomonas sp. NPDC078416. The sequence goes on from NZ_JBNNGV010000031.1 coordinate 28,781, forward strand.
CTCCACCAGATCCCAGGTCACGCTCTTGGTGTCGACCATGGCTTTGACCTTGGCCATCTCACCGTTGTATTCGCCGGCGATGATCTTGCCGTTGCCGGCTTTTTCCCACGGTGCGTAGAAGGCCTTTTCCTGGGCCGCCTTGTTCGCGCCACCGAAGGAAATGACCGTCAGGTCCGCTGCCATGGTTTGCGCGGCGCACATCATGCCGACCGATAAGGCGGTGAGCTTCAATGTCTTGAGCATCAGTTTTTCTCTCCACGAACAATGTTGGTTAAGCGATGGGGGGCGATTTGGCTCGCCTCTGGGTTCTTCGGTTGACGCGTCACGCGGGTGTATCAATGGGCATCCAGCAACGGGTCCAGCGCGCGCGCGTGCTCGACCTGCCATCCAATGGGCACGACATCGCCAACGCTCAGCGCCGGATCCAGCTCGGCGATGGGCTGTTTGACGAAGAAATCGGTTTTACCGGCCACTTCCAGACGCACCCGTACGTGGTCGCCCAGGTAGATGAATTCGGCGACACGGCCGGAGAAGCGATTGACGCAGCTCTCGCTGCGGCCGTTGAGGTTCACGCGTTCCGGACGAATAGAAAGCGTGACCGGGCTGCCGGTGGCACCGACGTTGATCGCCAGCGCTTCGACTTTTTCGCCGCGCGCAAGGCCCACTACGCAGCGGTCGCCGCTCTGGCTGAGCAAGGTGCCGCTGATGCGGTTGTTCTCGCCGATGAAGTTGGCGACGAAAGTGTTTTTCGGCTCTTCATAAAGGGTGCGCGGCGGGGCGATCTGCTGGATCTCGCCCTGATGGAACACCGCGACGCGGTCCGACATGGTCAGCGCTTCGCCCTGATCGTGGGTGACGTAAACGACGGTCACGCCCAGGCGCTGGTGCAGGTGTTTGATCTCCATCTGCATGTGTTCGCGCAGTTGTTTGTCGAGCGCCCCGAGGGGTTCATCCATCAGCACCAACTGCGGTTCGAACACCAACGCCCGGGCCAGCGCGACACGTTGTTGCTGGCCACCCGACAACTGCGCGGGATAACGATGGGCGAAGGTGCCGAGCTGCACCATGTCGAGGGCGCGTTTGACCTTTTCGGCGACGTCGGTCTTGCTCATGCCGCGCACCGACAGCGGAAACGCGAGGTTTTCGGCGACGGTCATGTGCGGGAACAGCGCGTAGTTCTGGAACACCATGCCGATGTCGCGTTTGTGCGGCGGTACGTTGTTGATCGAGCGGCCGGCCAGCAGGATCTCCCCGGCGGTGGGCGTCTCGAAGCCGGCGAGCATCATCAGGCTGGTGGTCTTGCCGGAGCCGGACGGCCCGAGCAGGGTGAGGAATTCGCCTTTGCAAATATCCAGGTTGAGGTCTTTGACGATCAGGGCTTCGCCGTCATAGCTCTTTTGCACACCGCGAAAGCTGACCAGAACATCACTCGCCCCAGCGCTTGAATCGACGTTGCTCATTGCCCACACCTTTGTTTGATCCACCGTAGGGATCAAGCCTAGATGAGCCTGAAGGCCGCGCAAATCGGGGCGTGAGAGAGAATGGCCTAGGTGGGGTGGAAGGTTTCGGGTAGGGATTGCCCTACAGGGATGGCGGGGATAGGCATGACTTATCCGAGGGATTTGTTGCCTTCATCGACGCTTTCGCGAGCAAGCTCACTCCTACAAGGGATTGCGGTAATTCCGCAGGAGCGCGATTGCCCGCGAACACGTCAGCACAGGCGCAGGGAAGGTCGTTTTTAGACCCGGCGCCTCAGACCAACTTATGCTCCATCGCATACTTCACCAGCTCGGCGAGCGAATTGATTTTCAGCTTCTGCATCAGGCGCGCCTTGTGGGTGCTGATGGTCTTGCTGCTCAGCGCCAGTTGCTGGGCGATGTCGTTGACGTTCGCGCCCTGGGCCAGGCGCTCGAACACCGAGAACTCGCGCTCGGACAACAGCGAGTGCAAGGGACGGTGATCCGTCAGTCCGACTTCGAACACCATGCGATCGGCCAGGTCCGGGTCGATGTAACGCCCGCCCGCGGCCACGCGCCGAATCGCCGTCAGCAACAAGGCGGGGTCGCTGTCTTTGGTGGCGTAACCGGCGGCGCCGACCTTCAAGGCCCGCGCGGCCATTTGCGCTTCGTCGTGCATCGACAGCACCAGAATGGCAGGCGGATTGTTTAGCGCACGAATCCGCGGGATCGCCTCCAGACCGTTGACCCCCGGCATGGAAATATCCAGCAGCACGACCTCGCACGGGATGTGGCGCAACGCCTCCAGCAACTGCTCGCCATTGCTGGCCTCCCCGACCACCTGCAGATCCTTCGCCAGGCCGATCAGCTGTTTGATGCCCTCGCGGACAATCGTGTGGTCTTCGGCAACCAATACGCGAATCAATGCACGTGCTCCTGAGCGACCGGGTCCAGCGGAATGTGGATGCGCAAGGTTGTGCCTTCTCCGGGCAAGGTGTCCAGATGCAATTGCCCGCCCATGATCAGAACCCGCTCACGCATGCCCACCAGCCCGAACGATGCCGGACGCTCGGCGCGCAGATCGAAGCCCTTGCCGTCATCGGCGATGCGCATGCACAGCACGTCATCGCTCAGCGTCAGGCTCAGCTCGACCGTGTGCGCCTCGGCATGGCGCATGACGTTGGTCAGCGACTCCTGAAGGATGCGAAACAGCCCGATGGCCGTGGCGTCCGGCAGGCTGGGCAGGTTGTCCGGCACCTGCACCAGGCACGGAATCTGGGTGCGTGCTTCGAAGCGCCGGGCCTGCCACTCAATGGCCGAGGCGATGCCTGCATCGAGAATCGGTGGCCGCAGCGCGGTCGCCACGTCCCGCACCAACTGGAACAACTGCGCAATCAGGCGCTTCATGCTGTTCAACCGATCACGCAGGCCAGGGTCAAGATCGGCGTAGGCCAGTTCACACATGGACGTTTCGAGCTTGAGCACAGTCAGCATCTGACCCAGCTCGTCGTGAACTTCCCGGGCGATCCGGGCCTTTTCTTCTTCGCGCACGGTTTCCAGGTGCGCCGAAAGCTCGCGCAACTGCTCGGCCAGCACCTGCAGGCGCGCTTCACTTTCCTGCAGCGCGGCGAGGGATCGACGCCGTTCGGTCACATCGGTGATGAACACCACCAGATACTCGGCGTCGCGAAAGCGCAGGAAGCTCAACGACACATCCGCAGGGAGGATGCTGCCATCGGCGCGCACGCAATTGCTTTCGTAGTTCTGCGGCCCTTCCTCGCTGGAGCGCGCGGTTTTCCACAGATTGAGCCAGCGGTCCATGTTCAGCCCCGGCTCGAAATCAATCAGCGGCCGGTCCACCACTCCGCCGGGCGCATAACCCAGCATGGTCTCGGCGGCCTGATTGGCGTAGCGCACATGGCTGTCCCAATGGACCCAGAGAATGCCGACGGTGCTCTGATCAATGGAGAATTGCGCCAGCCTTAATGCCTCTTCCCCTGCCAGGCGCCTGGCGATGTCATCTCGCGCGCCAAGCAGCTGTTTCTCCAGTTGCTGCTGTTGCTTGCGCTGCCAGTAAACAATCGCCGCGCTGGCCAGAAGCAGGACCAACAGCAGCAGCGCGATGTTCTTCCACAGCCCCGGCGACTCGCTGATCTGCGGGTATTTGGGCTGCAGCCACTGCGTATGCAACTGTTCGAGATCCCGGGCCGGAATGGCGTTTAATGCCTGGCTGATAATCTCGGCGAGCTGCGGCGTGTCACGTCGGGAAGCCACGCGCAGCAATTGCGGAAAGCCGATGTCGCCCACCACGGCGAGCCCGGCAAACTCCGCCTCACGGGACAGACGGCTGAGCTGCGCCTCATCGATGACGGCGTAACGTGCCTGCTGACTGAGCAAGAGTTGCAAAGCCTGACGCTCGAGCGGTACGCCTTGGAGATTAAGGTGGGTGTAGTTGCTGCGCAGGTAGTCAGCCGTGGCACTGGGCATGCGCACGGCGACACGCACCTGGCTGTCGAGTTTTTCCAGATCCACCGCGCCGGCGCCGTCACGTTCGCCGACGATCAGTTGCGGCACGCGCATGTACGGATCGGAATACAGCCACAGGCGCAAGCCGGCGGGCGTCTGGGTCAGGCCGGGCGCGAAGTCGATCTGGCCATCGGCGAGGGCTTTTTCGAGCTCGCTCTGATCGGCATAACTGCGCCACAGAAGCTCCACTTGAAGGGTCTTGGCCATGAGATTGATAAGGTCGACGTTCGCGCCGGACAACTGCTGAGCGCGACGATCGAGCTGGGCGTAAGGCGTTTGAAGGACGAGCCCGACGCGCAATTGCCCGCGCTGGTTCAGCCAGTCCCGCTGCTCGCGGCTCAAGGGGTCGGCCTGGGTAGCCGAGACAGCGGCATGGAGCGACATCGGCAGCGCGATCAGCATCAGGCCGATCAAGAGCGCGCGGGTGTCGCCGATAACCCGAAGGCACAGCGCACGGATCCTCAAACTGTCGTCTCCATTTTCCTGAATTCCATGCCAATCATGCTCTTCATGCTCTGTGCCAGTCGTTCGCTGAGGCGCGGCGATTGCCCGGCCTGACAAACAGCCATCAACCCATTAGTCTGCCGGAATTGTTTCCGGCCTTTGGAATATTCGATGTCCTACACCCTTCGCGCACTATTTCCTGCGCTGTGCCTGACGCTGATACTACCTTGCTCGCCGCTCGCCATGGCTGCGGACCCGGCGCCGGATAAAGACGCCAAGCCTGCTGAAGCGCCGGTCGAGCGGGCCGCACTGCCGTCGCGCACTGAAGAAGACACCCTGGCGCTGGAGCGTCAGGTGCCGCAAGCCGAGCAACAGCAGTTGCAGGCGGGCGACGAGACGTTTCTCGCGTTGTGGAAACCGGCAAACGCCGACGAACCCAAAGGCGCGGTGATCATCGTGCCGGGCGCCGATGAGTCAGCGGACTGGCCGGTTGCGGTAGCGCCGCTGCGTCGCAAGTTGCCGGACGTCGGGTGGTCCAGCCTCAGCCTGAGCATGCCGGACGCTCACAATGACGGCGTATTCGCGCGCGTGGCGGATGCTCCAGCTGCGGCCTCTACGGGTGATAAACCCAAGGACGCGCCGGTGAAGGCGCCGGATCCTGCAGCCACTGCCGAGGCGGAGGCTGCAGCCGCCGCCGAACAGGCCGCTGCCCAAGCCGAGCTGGCCAAGGCCAACGCCGAGAAAATCTTCGCCCGGATCGACAGTGCCGTGGCGTTCGCCCAGCAGAAAAAGGCCCGCAGCATCGTCCTCCTCGGCCACGGCAGCGGGGCATATTGGGCGGCGCGTTACATGAGCGAGCGGCCCTCGCCGGCCGTTCAACGCCTGGTCATGGTCACGCCCGTGGACACCGGCAAGGAAACGCCGTCGCTGGTGGAGCTGCTGCCCACGCTGAAAGTCCCGACGGCCGACTTCGTCAACAAAGACCGTTCGGTGCCGCGCCAGCAGGCACAAGACCGTCTGGACGCCAGCAAACGAAACAAAAACGCTCGGTTTACCCAGGTTGCGTTGAGTGCGATTCCGGGGAACCCGACGATGGAGCAGGATCAGCTGTTTCGTCGCGTTCGGGGGTGGTTGGAGGGGGACGCCGCGAAGTAACCCTTATCGCCTGCAATGCTGCCCGTGCTGCGGGCAGCATCCAAACCCAAAGCCTCAGCGAAACCCGCGCCGATCGCGAATGACCGCGTAGGCGTGGTGCAGCTCGCGGGTTTTTTCGGTGGCATCACGAACCTGTATCTGATTGGCGCCACTGCCGGCGATTTTGTCCGGGTGGTGACGACTCAGCAATCGACGGTAGGCGCGCTTGATCTGCGCAGGCTCCGCATCCGCTTTCACACCCAGCAAACGCAGCGCGTCCTGGAACTCGCCGCCACTGCTGGCGGGAGCGCCCCGCGAACGTTGTTCGTCTTCGGTAGATGACAACCCTTCGACTTTGCCCGCAGGCCAGCCAAGCCACTTGCCCCACAGCACAATCAATTCGCGTTCGGAGCGCGACGCCCTGCCATCCGCCCACGCCATGCGCCAACAGGCACGCAACAAACCTTCTGCCGCATGGGGTTGGTTTTTCAGGCGCGTGAGGTGAACGCGCAAATTGTCACGCCCGTCCTTGCCCCGATTGAACGCCTGGATTGCCCGCCGTTGCGCCGCCTCGCTGAGGTCCAGTCGGCGCATTTCAACCCGCGCCTGCTGAATATGCCCGTCCACCACCCGGCCATCGCTCTTCGCCAGACGCCCCAGCAGCATGAAAATAAGCTCGTCATCACGCGGCACGGTGCGGCCATTGGCACGCTCGCGCATCTCCGCCCAGCTGCGGAAATGCAGTCGCCGATCAAGGGCCTGACCCAGAAGGGCACCGAGCATGGCGCCGGGAATGCTGGCGATCAGATACCCGACGCCACCGCCGACCACCGTGAATGGCCACAGCATCTAGGGTTTCACCGCAAGCATCTGCTCGACTTCTGCCAGGCGCTCATGGGTACCGACATCCACCCAGCGCCCGGCAAAACGCTCGCCGGTCACCAGGCCTTTCGCCATGGCGTCACGCAGCAGGGGCGCCAGCTTGAACGCGCCTTCAGTGCAGCCCGCGAAAAGTTGCGGATGCAGCACCGCAATGCCGCTGTAGGTCAGGCGCGGCTGAGTCGCGTCGTCATGCACCTGCCCGTCGACCAGCGCGAAATCGCCGCCGGGGTGATGTGGCGGGTTATCCACGAGCACCAGATGGGCAAGCCCCTTGAGCGGCTTCATCAACGAGCTGAAATCGAAATCGACCCATATATCACCGTTGACCACCAGAAAAGGCTCGTCTCCCAGCAGCGGCAGCGCACGGAAGATTCCTCCGCCCGTCTCCAGCGGCTCGCCCTCGGGGGAATAGCGGATATTCAGGCCCCACGGGCGGCCGTCGCCCAGATGGTCTTCGATCTGCTGACCCAGCCACGCATGGTTGATCACAACGTCTTCAACGCCAGCCGATTTGATCGCGCGCAGGTGATATTCAATCAGTGGAACACCGCCGGCACTCACCAGCGGCTTGGGCGTGTGCAGGGTCAACGGGCGCAGGCGCTCGCCTTTGCCCGCTGCCAGAATCATCGCTTTCATGCGGCCCTCATCAAGACAATCTTCACGTGCAGTCCCTCTTCAATTGCAATCCATTCCATTACACAACAGATGCCGGTTTTGCCTGTGTCGGTTTTGTATGGCCAAGGCTGGTCAACAGATTACTCAACTCAACCAGCTCCGGGCGTCGCGCCAACACCGCTTCTATATAAGAGAAGAAGCGCGGCACGTCGGCGACGTAGCGTGGCTTGCCGTCACGGTGGCAGATGCGGGCGAAAATACCGATCACCTTCAAATGCCGCTGCACGCCCATCAAATCACTGGCACGACGGAATTCATCGAATTCGTCCTGCACCGGGATACCCGCCGCAGCGGCTTTATTCCAATACAGCTTGAGCCAGTCCGCTACGCGCTCCTCCGGCCAACTCAGGAATGCATCCTTGAACAGGCACGTGATGTCGTAGGTGACCGGGCCGTAAACCGCGTCCTGAAAATCCAGCACGCCAGGGTTCGGTTCGCTGAACATCAGGTTGCGCGGCATGTAATCTCGGTGAACCAGCACCTTCGGCTGGGCCAGCGCGCTCTCGATCAGCAGATCGCTGACAGCCTGCCAACTGGCCTGCTGCGCCTGATCGAACTCCACGCCAAGATGACGCTTCACGTACCACTCGGGAAACAGCTCCAGTTCGCGGCGCAGGAGTGCCACGTCATAACTCGGCAACGGCGCGTCCATCGGCAGTTGCTGGTACGCGAGCAGTGCGTCGATTGCGTCCATGAACAGCCGATCGGCGTTTTGCTCGTCGATGACATCCAGGTAAGTCTGACGACCCAGGTCATTCAACAAAAGGAAGCCCTGATTCAGGTCTTCGGCATAAATTTTCGGAACATTAATGCCCGAGCCGCTCAATAAATGAGCGATATCCACGAAGGGTTTGCAGTTTTCCTGGGGGGGCGGCGCGTCCATGACAATAAAAGTGCGGCCCTCCCCCTCCCAGCGAAAGTAGCGCCGGAAACTGGCGTCGCTACTGGCGGCAGTCAACGTGGCCGGGGGTATCGGGCCCCAGCCATGAGCCTCAAATAAACGCGGGAGCTGCTCTTCGAGCCAAACTTTCAGGTGTTGCAGGCGTACATCTTGATCTGGCATTGCAAGGGTCTCCGACGGCGCTAGCCGTCAAGCGGGTCATGCTTTATTATCCGACATCTTTTTCAGCCCATCGAGAGGCGTGCGGCCCCCCCGCGGGCAGATGGCGCGCAGGAAGCCCGGACTAATAAGATGGCATTGAAATCCCCCGCGTTTCGTAAAAAATTTCCGTTGCTCGTAACCGGCAGTTTGCTGGCGATGCAACCCCTGGCCGTCCCGTACGTGGTTGCCGCCGAACAGTATGACTGCTCGGTGTCTGCAACAGGTGCATGGGATTGCTCTCCGAAAACCAACGCAGCCCAGTTGCCTCCGCGCCCCGTGCACGACGCCAACAGTGTTTCGTCCAACAGCAGCACGGCAGATGGCGGTCAGACGACCACCACCTCCGATGGCGAAGTCGTGCCCAAAACGATGCTGGTCACCGAGGCCAAGGGCCGTGGCCTGAAATCGCGTAGTGCCGATTACAGCCACCTGGACTGGGTTCCGCGCGAGAAGCTGACCGCAGCCCAACTGGCCGAGACCGGTCCGTACTGCTCGGGCGCCTACATCGAACCGATCCGTCCGGGCATGGACGACAAGACGCCGAAGAGCGACGCACCGACTTTCATCGGCGCCAAGGCTTCGCGTTATCAGCAGGAAGAACAGGTTGCGACCCTGGCCGGTGATGTTGTCCTGCGTCAGGGCAGCATGCAGGTCGAGGCTGACGAAGCCAGCCTGCATCAGGCCGAGAACCGTGGCGAGCTGAACGGCGATGTCCGTCTGCGCGACAACGGTGCCCTGATCGTCGGCGACCACGCTGAAGTCCAGCTCGACACCGGCGAAGCCAAAGTCGACAACGCCGAGTACGTGCTGCACAAGAACAACGTTCGCGGTAACGCCCTGTACGCCCGCCGTGCCGAGAACGCGATCATCCGCTTGAAGGACGGCACGTACACCACGTGCGAACCGAACAGCAACGCGTGGACCGTGAAGGGCAACAACATCACCCTGAACCCAGCCACCGGTTTCGGTACTGCCACCAACGCCACACTGCGCGTTCATGACATTCCGATCCTGTACACGCCTTATATCTATTTCCCGATCGACGACCGTCGCCAGTCCGGCTTCCTGCCACCGACCATCGGTACAGACAGCGACACCGGCTTCTCGTTGCTCACCCCGTACTACTTCAACCTGGCGCCGAACTACGACGCCACGTTGTACCCGACCTACATGGCCAAACGTGGTCTGTTGCTGGAAGGCGAGTTCCGTTACCTGACCAAGACCAGCGAAGGTCAGTTCGGTGCGGCTTACCTGAACGACGACAACGACGATCGCAAGTTGCAGTCGGACTATAAAGACACCCGCTGGATGTACAACTGGCAGGATCGCAGTGGTCTGGATTCACGCCTGACCAGCAAGATCGACTACACCAAGGTCAGTGACCCTTACTACTTCAAGGACCTGAAAAGCGGTCAGGAAGGCGTCAGCACCAAGGACTTCCTGAACCAGCAGGGGGCTGTTTACTACCGTGGTGACAACTACACTGCGACGCTGAATGCCCAGCAGTATCAGCTGACCACCGTGACTCAGATCACGCCTTATGGCCGCCTGCCTCAGCTCACGCTGAACGGCACGTTGCCATTTCAGCCTGCTGGCTTCAAGTTCGATTACGAGACTGAGCTGGTTCGCTTCGATCGTGATCTGCGCACTGGCCAGTACAGCGATGAAGACGGCATTCTCAGCAATCGACTGGATACGAACGTCACGGGTCTGGCTCGCGCAAACGGCGATCGCTTGAACCTCGCGCCGTCCATCAGCCTTCCGCTGACCGCCAGCTATGGTTTCGTCACCCCGAAACTGAAGTACGTTTACACCAAGTACGACCTGGATCTGGACGGGCAAGGCAAGGCTTACCTGGCTTCCGATGCCAATCTGAATTCGACTACTCGTGAGAACTTTGACAGCGGCGTTGACCGCGCGGTGCCGATTTTCAGCGTCGACAGCGGCTTGTACTTCGATCGCAACACCAACTGGTTCGGTAAAAACTACCGCCAGACGCTGGAGCCTCGTGCGTACTACCTCTATGTTCCAGAGAAAGATCAGAGCGACATTCCGATCTTCGACAGTGGCGAAACCACGTTTAATTACAGCTCACTGTTCCGCGACAACCGTTTCGTCGGCTCCGACCGCATCGGCGACGAGAACAAACTGTCGCTGGGCGTGACCAACCGCTGGATCGAAGACAACGGTTTCGAACGTCAACGCGTCAGCGTCGGTCAGGCGGTGTACTTCGCCGACCGCAAGGTGCAGCTGCCAGGTATTGCTTTCGAAGACCGCAAGGACGCTCAGTCCGACGTGTCTCCGTATGCTCTGGAATACGAATACCGCTTCAACCGCGACTGGCGTGCCACGTCGGACTTCAACTGGGACCCGGACAGCCGCAGCACTCGCTCGGGCAGTGCAATGTTTCACTACCAGCCTGAAGACGAACCGGGCAAGGTCATCAACGCTGGCTATCGCTATCGCAACGACCAGGTCCGTTATGACCAGACCACCGGTAAGTGGAGCGTAGGCGGGGGTGATTACACCTACCCGGATGGCAGGGTCATCAAGGACTACTACAAGATTCAGCAACATGACTTCTCGGTCATCTGGCCTGTGGTTCCGCAGTGGAGCGCAATCGCCCGCTGGCAGTACGACTACAACCGTGACCGTACCCTCGAAGCCTTTGGTGGTTTTGAATATGACAACTGCTGCTGGAAGCTGCGTCTGATCAACCGGTACTGGGTCGACTATGACGAGTCCACCCAAGAGATACCGCAGAACGAAAAAGGCGACCGCGGCGTCTTCCTACAAATCGTGTTGAAGGGACTTGGCGGCGTCGTTGGCCAAAAAGTTGAAAGCTTCCTCGACAAAGGCATCCAAGGTTATCGTGAACGTGAAGACCAAGCTTTCTGATTGTCTGCGCCCGCTGATGCTGGGCGCGCTGCTTATCGGTACCGTTGCGCACGCTGAAGTGCGCACCATCGACAAGGTAGTTGCCATCGTCGACAACGACGTGGTCATGCAAAGCCAGCTCGACCAGCGCACCCGTGAGGTTCAGCAAACCATCGCCAAGCGCGGGCAGGGTGTTCCGCCCGCCAGCGCACTGGAATCTCAGGTCCTGGATCGTCTGATCCTGGAAAACCTGCAGATCCAGATCGGCGAACGCTCCGGCATTCGCATCAGCGATGAAGAACTGAACCAGGCGGTTGCCACCATTGCTCAACGCAACAACATGAGCGTTGACCAGTTCAAGGCTGCACTGACCCACGACGGTCTGTCCTACACCAGCGCACGTGAGCAGATCCGCCGGGAGATGATCATCAGCCGTGTGCGTCAGCGCCGGGTTGCCGAGCGCATTCAGGTCTCGGAGCAGGAAGTGAAAAACTTCCTCGCCTCCGATCTGGGCAAAGCGCAGTTCTCCGAAGAATTTCACCTGGCCAACATTTTGATCCCGACGCCGGACAGTGCGACGTCGGATCAGATTCAGGCCGCTGCAGCCAAAGCCAAAGACCTCTATGGCAAGCTGCAGCAGGGGGCGAACTTCGAGCAGATGGCGATCGCGTCGTCGGCCAGCGAAAGTGCACTGGACGGTGGTGACATGGGCTGGCGTAAAGCGGCCCAGCTGCCACCTCCGTTCGGCGACATGCTGTCGTCGATGCGTCCAGGTGAAGTTACGCCTCCTGCACGCACACCGGGCGGCTTCATCATTCTCAAACTGCTGGAAAAACGCGGCGGCGAGACTCAGACCCAGATGCGCGATGAGGTTCACGTTCGTCACATCCTGATCAAGCCAAGCGAAATCCGTAGCCCAGCCGAGACCAAGCTGCTGGCGCAACGTATCTACGATCGCATCCAGAATGGCGAAGACTTCGGCGAGCTGGCGAAGAGCTTTTCCGAAGACCCGGGTTCGGCGCTCAACGGCGGCGACATGAACTGGGTTGACCCGCGCTCGCTGGTTCCGGAGTTCCGCGACGTCATGAACGAGACGCCTCAGGGTGTCGTGTCCAAGCCGTTCGAGACTCAATTCGGCTGGCACGTTCTGGAAGTCATGGGCCGTCGCTCGACTGACAGCACCAGTCAGGCGCGTGAGCAACAGGCGATGACCGTACTGCGTAACCGCAAGTACGACGAAGAGCTGCAAACCTGGCTGCGTCAGATCCGTGATGAAGCCTACGTCGAGATCAAGCTCCCCGGAGCTGATCAGGCGGCCAAGTGAAACCCCAGCGTTTCGCCCTGACACCCGGCGAGCCGGCCGGCATCGGTCCAGACCTTTGCCTGCTGCTCGCCGCGCAGTCCCAGCCCCATCCCCTGATTGCCATTACCAGCTGCGACCTGCTCACCGAGCGGGCCGCCCGGTTGGGGGTGGCTGTCAGTCTGATTCCTGTCACGCCCGCCGTCTGGCCCGATGTGCCCGCCCCCGCTGGCAGTCTCTATGTATGGGACACGCCGGTTCAGGCACCAGTGATTGCCGGCCAGCTCGACAAAGCCAACGGCGGTTTCGTGCTCGAAACCCTGACTCGAGCGGGCCAGGGCTGCCTGGACGGCCACTTCGCGGGCATGATCACCGCGCCCGTGCACAAGGGCGTAATCAACGACAGTGGCATCGCGTTCTCCGGCCACACTGAATTCCTTGCCGAGCTGACTCACACCGAACAGGTGGTGATGATGCTGGCGACCGGTGATTTGCGCGTAGCGCTGGTGACCACTCACCTGCCCCTGCGTGACGTTGCCGACGCAATCACTGCTGATCGGCTGGAGCGCGTGACGCGCATCCTGCACGCTGATCTGGTCAGCAAATTCGGCATCGCCCGCCCGCGGATTCTGGTCTGTGGCCTGAACCCGCACGCTGGCGAGAGCGGCCACCTGGGCCGCGAAGAAATCGACATCATCGAACCTACTATGGCGCGTCTGCGCAGCGAGGGCCTGGACTTACATGGCCCGCTGCCTGCCGACACGCTCTTTACCCCCAAATATCTGGAGCACTGCGACGCAGTGCTGGCGATGTACCACGACCAGGGCCTGCCCGTGCTGAAGTACAAAGGCTTCGGCGCCGCCGTCAACATCACGCTGGGCCTGCCGATCATTCGCACCTCCGTGGATCACGGCACGGCGCTGGATCTGGCGGGCACCGGCAAGATCGACACCGGCAGCCTCAGGGTCGCTCTGGAAACCGCCTATCAGATGGCCGAGACCCATTCATGAACGAGCAATACCAACACAAGGCGCGCAAGCGTTTTGGCCAGAACTTCCTGCATGACGCTGGCGTGATCGACAAGATCCTGCGTTCCATTCGTGCCAAGACCGAAGACCGCATGCTGGAAATCGGCCCGGGACAAGGCGCCCTGACCGAGGGCCTGCTGAACAGCGGTGCGCAACTGGACGTCGTCGAACTCGACAAAGACCTCGTGCCGATCCTCATGCATCAGTTCGGCAGCAAGCCGAATTTCAGCCTGCATCAGGGTGACGCGCTGAAGTTCGACTTCACCAGCCTGAATGCCGCACCCAACAGCCTGCGGGTCGTCGGCAACCTGCCGTACAACATCTCCACGCCGCTGATCTTCCACCTGCTGCAGAACGCGTACCTGATCCGCGACATGCACTTCATGCTGCAGAAAGAAGTGGTCGAGCGTCTGGCGGCAGGTCCGGGTGGCGGTGATTGGGGTCGCCTGTCGATCATGGTTCAGTATCACTGTCGCGTGGAACATCTGTTCAACGTCGGCCCCGGCGCGTTCAATCCGCCACCGAAAGTGGATTCGGCCATCGTTCGCCTGGTGCCCCATGAAACCCTGCCGCACCCGGCCAAGGATCACCGCGTGCTTGAGCGTGTCGTCCGTGAAGCGTTCAACCAGCGCCGCAAGACTCTGCGCAACACATTGAAAGCCCTGCTGACCAGCGAAGAGATCGCCGAAGCCGGTGTCGATGGCAGCCTGCGTCCGGAGCAGCTGGACCTGGCGGCGTTTGTGCGCCTGGCCGACAAGCTCAGCGAAAAGCCTGTCGCCGCCTGACCTTCTCGGGACATGTCCGGTCAAAGCCTCTGTACTTGCTTATCCGCGACATGTCCTAGACTGATTTCCAACCGGACGACTTCCGGCTATTTCCGCTTTCGCTTCTAAGGCCTCTTGCATGTCTGATTCTCGTTACCAGGTCGACGTCAGCGTCGAGACCCGATTCCTAGCCGAACAGTCTCAGCCTGAGCACAACCGTTTCGCCTTCGCCTACACCATCACCGTGCAGAACAACGGCGGGTTGCCAGCCAAGTTGCTGTCACGCCATTGGGTCATCACCGACGGCGACGGCCAGGTTGAAGAGGTGCGCGGCGATGGCGTTGTCGGCCAGCAACCGCTGATCCAGCCTGGACAAAGCCACACCTACACAAGCGGCACCGTGATGACCACCAAGGTGGGCAACATGCAGGGCACTTATCAAATGCTCGCAGAAGACGGCAAGCGCTTCGACGCTGTCATCGCTCCGTTCCGTCTGGCCGTCCCGGGGGCGCTTCACTGATGGCGGTCTACGCAGTCGGTGACCTGCAGGGCTGCCTTGAACCGCTGAAGTGCCTGCTCGAACGCGTTGCATTCGAGCCCGGCAAAGACACGCTCTGGCTGGTCGGCGACCTCGTCAACCGAGGACCGCAATCACTGGAAACCCTGCGTTATCTCTACGCCATGCGCGACTCCGTCGTCTGCGTGCTGGGCAATCACGACCTGCACCTGCTGGCGGCCGGACGCAACATCGAGCGCCTGAAAAAAGGCGACACCCTGCGGGAGATTCTGGAAGCGCCGGACGCCGTCGTACTGCTCGACTGGCTGCGCCAACAGAAGCTGATGCATTACGACGCCGAACGCGACATCGCACTGGTACACGCCGGAATCCCGCCGCAATGGACGCTGAAGAAAGCCCTGCGCTGCGCAGAGGAAGTGGAAGAAGCGTTGCGCGACGACAATCGCTTCGAACCCTTTCTCGACGGCATGTACGGCAACGAGCCTGCGAAATGGGACAAGGATCTGCACGGCGTCACCCGGCTGCGGGTCATCACCAACTATTTCACGCGCATGCGTTTTTGCACCAGCGACGGCAAGCTCGATCTCAAGAGCAAGGAAGGCCTCGACAGCGCGCCGGCGGGATACGCGCCGTGGTTCAAGCACAAAGAGCGCAAAACCAAAGGCGTAGGTATCATTTTCGGGCACTGGGCCGCGCTTGAAGGCCGATGTGACGAACCGGGCGTGTATGCGCTGGACACAGGCTGTGTCTGGGGCGGCGCGATGACGCTGCTTAATGTCGACACTCGCGCGCTGATTCGCTGCGAATGCGACGAGCATGGCAACGCGAAGGCACCCGCCCCTGCGGCATTCCCCGTCAGCGAGCCCGTTCCACTGCAGCAGTAAGATCTCACTACGTTCTCGACCGTTCGAGGACCCGACGGCCCAGGAGCCCGAGCCATGACTGACTTCAAACGCATTTCACCCGAACAAGTCCATGCCCTGCGCGAACAAGGCGCCGTGCTGGTGGACGTGCGTGACGCGCAGACCTACGCGACCCAGCACATCCCGGATTCCCATCACCTCGACAACCATTCCATCGCCGACTTCATCCGTCAGGCCGATCTGGACAAACCGTTGGTCGTCCTCTGCTACCACGGCAACTCCAGCCAGAGTGCAGCAGCCTATCTTGTAGGTCAGGGCTTCTCCGAGGTCTACAGCATGGATGGCGGTTTCGAGTTGTGGAAAACCAAATTTCCTGAAGAAACCGCACAAGGCTGATCGAAAAATATTTTTGCTGACCGCTATCCCGCGTCCTACGCGGGCTCGCGCCCTCATCTGACGAACGGGTATGCCCTCTTCATCCCCATTGCTTCTTTCTGTGCCCGAATCCGAACTACTCTTAGCCTCAGGCCATCCGAATCAGGGGAGAGCCGGTACACCGGCGCGTGGGTCATCGGTAGCTACTTTTATGGTGTTTGGGGGGTAATGGCAGCCGCGTGATCGGCTTCCATCCAGCATCGACTGACGATCCGCCGCCGGCTCCACGTATCGAGCGAGGTGACGTCATGAGTATTTTTAGCCACTTCCAACAACGCTTTGAATCGACACGGCAGGAAGAGCTCTCGCTACAGGAGTATCTCGAGCTCTGCAAAACCGACCGCAGCGCATACGCTTCCGCCGCAGAGCGTCTGCTGATGGCCATCGGTGAGCCTGAATTGTTCGACACGTCGACCAACTCCAGGTTGTCCAGAATCTTCTCCAACAAGGTCATTCGGCGCTATCCGGCGTTCGAAGACTTTCATGGCATGGAAGACTGCATCGAGCAAATCGTCTCGTACTTCCGCCACGCCGCTCAAGGCCTGGAAGAGAAGAAACAGATCCTTTACCTGCTTGGCCCGGTAGGCGGCGGCAAGTCGTCCCTGGCTGAAAAACTCAAAACGCTGGTCGAAAAAGTACCGTTCTACGCCATCAAAGGGTCGCCGGTTTTCGAATCCCCTTTGGGCCTTTTCAAACCCACCGAAGACGGGACGATCCTCGAAGAGGACTACGGCATCCCGCGGCGGTACCTGAACACCATCATGTCGCCATGGGCGACCAAACGACTGGCCGAGTTCGGCGGCGACATCAGTCAATTCAAGGTGGTCAAGCTCTACCCTTCCATCCTCAACCAGATCGCCGTCGCCAAGACCGAGCCCGGTGACGAGAACAACCAGGACATTTCAGCGCTGGTGGGTAAGGTCGATATCCGCAAGCTCGAGGAGTACCCACAGAACGACGCCGACGCTTACAGTTATTCAGGCGCGCTGTGCCGGGCCAACCAGGGCCTTATGGAATTCGTGGAAATGTTCAAGGCGCCGATCAAGGTGCTCCACCCGCTGCTGACCGCCACCCAGGAAGGTAACTACAACAGTACCGAAGGCCTCGGCGCGATTCCGTTCACCGGTATTTTGCTGGCCCACTCCAACGAATCGGAATGGCACAGCTTCCGAAACAACAAGAACAACGAAGCCTTCATCGACCGGATTTACATCGTGAAGGTGCCGTACTGCCTGCGGGTCAGTGACGAGATCAAGATTTACGACAAATTGCTGTTCAACAGCTCGCTGGCCAAAGCCCACTGCGCGCCGGACACCCTGAAAATGCTTGCGCAGTTCACTGTGCTGTCGCGGCTTAAAGAGCCGGACAACTCCAACATCTATTCGAAGATGAGGGTGTACGACGGCGAGAACCTCAAGGATACCGACCCGAAAGCCAAGTCGATTCAGGAATACCGCGACAGCGCCGGTGTTGACGAAGGCATGAACGGCCTATCTACGCGGTTTGCGTTCAAGATCCTGTCGAAGGTCTTCAACTTCGATCCTCACGAAATCGCTGCCAACCCGGTTCACTTGCTGTACGTGCTGGAGCAGCAGATCGAGCAGGAGCAGTTCCAGGCCGAAACCCGCGAGCGTTATCTGCGCTTCATCAAGGAGTACCTGGCGCCCCGCTACATTGAGTTCATCGGTAAGGAAATCCAGACGGCGTACCTCGAGTCTTACAGCGAATACGGCCAGAACATTTTTGACCGCTATGTCCTGTACGCGGATTTCTGGATTCAGGATCAGGAATATCGCGACCCGGAAACCGGCGAGATCCTCAACCGCGTGGCGTTGAATGAGGAACTGGAGAAGATCGAAAAACCGGCCGGCATCAGCAACCCGAAAGACTTCCGCAACGAGATCGTCAACTTTGTGCTGCGTGCCCGCGCCAATAACAACGGCAAGAACCCGACCTGGCTGAGCTACGAGAAGCTGCGGGTGGTGATCGAGAAGAAAATGTTCTCGAACACCGAAGACCTGCTGCCGGTCATCAGCTTCAACGCGAAGGCCAGCAAAGAGGATCAGCAGAAGCACAACGACTTTGTCACACGAATGGTCGAGCGGGGCTACACCGATAAACAGGTAAGGCTTCTTTCCGAATGGTACCTACGGGTCCGGAAATCGCAGTAAGGCAGCTGCAAGCGTCAAGCCACAGGCTGCAGGAAGAAAGCACGTCATCTGCTATCCAGATAATTGCTTCTACTTGCAGCTTGCGGCTCACAACTTGAAGCTCCCCGGAGGGGCCTATGAGCTATGTGATCGACCGACGTCTCAATGGCAAGAACAAGAGCACGGTGAATCGGCAGCGCTTTCTTCGCCGTTATCGTGACCACATCAAGAAGGCAGTTGAAGAAGCCGTCAGCCGGCGCTCCATTACCGATATGGAGCATGGCGAACAGATCAGTATTCCGGGGCGGGATATAGACGAACCGGTATTGCACCATGGTCGCGGCGGCAAGCAAACGGTGGTTCATCCGGGTAACAAGGAGTTCACCACCGGTGAGCACATCGCACGTCCCCAAGGGGGTGGCGGTGGCAAAGGGCCTGGCAAGGCGGGCAACTCCGGCGAAGGCATGGATGAGTTCGTGTTCCAGATCACTCAGGAAGAATTTCTCGAATTCATGTTCGAGGACCTGGAGCTGCCCAATCTGGTCAAGCGCAACCTGAGCGGCACTGACACGTTCAAGACCGTTCGCGCGGGCATCAGTAACGAAGGCAACCCGTCACGCATCAACATCATCCGTACACTGCGCTCGGCACATGCGCGGCGTATCGCCCTGTCGGGCAGCAGCAGGGCCAAGCTGCGGCAAGTGCAGGCTGAACTTGAACGCCTGAGGATCGAGGAGCCCGACAACTTCGGTGACATTCAGGAGCTGGAAATCGAGGCCGCGAAACTTCAGGCGCGGATTCGTCGCGTTCCGTATCTGGACACCTTCGACCTCAAATACAACCTGCTGGTCAAACAGCCGAATCCCAGCTCCAAAGCCGTGATGTTCTGTCTGATGGACGTTTCCGGTTCGATGACTCAGGCGACCAAGGACATCGCCAAGCGCTTCTTCATCCTGCTGTACCTGTTCCTCAAGCGTAACTACGACAAGATCGAAGTCGTCTTCATCCGCCACCACACCAGCGCGCGGGAAGTCGACGAGGAAGAGTTTTTCTATTCTCGGGAAACGGGCGGCACCATCGTTTCCAGCGCATTGAAGCTGATGCAGGAAATCATGGCCGAGCGTTATCCCACCAACGAATGGAATATCTATGCAGCGCAAGCCTCGGACGGCGACAACTGGAACGATGACTCGCCCATCTGCCGCGACATCCTGATCAAACAGATCATGCCGTTCGTGCAGTACTACACCTACGTCGAAATCACCCCGCGCGAACATCAGGCGCTGTGGTTCGAATACGAGCGCATCGGCGAAGCCTTCGCCGACACGTTCGCCCAGCAGCAGCTGGTCTCTGCCGGTGATATCTATCCGGTGTTCCGTGAACTCTTCCAGCGCAGGTTAGTGACATGACCGCTAGAGAGCAGAAGCGCCAACCCCTCTCCACGGGTTCAGAGTGGACGTTCGAACTGATCCAGGCCTATGACCGGGAGATCAGCCGCATCGCCGAACGTTACGCGCTGGACACATACCCCAACCAGATCGAGGTGATCACCGCCGAGCAAATGATGGACGCCTATGCGTCCGTCGGCATGCCGCTGGGTTATCACCATTGGTCCTACGGCAAGCACTTCCTCAGCACGGAGAAATCCTACTCCCGCGGGCAGATGGGTCTGGCGTACGAGATCGTCATCAACTCCGACCCGTGCATCGCCTATCTGATGGAAGAGAACACCATCTGCATGCAGGCGCTCGTTGTGGCTCACGCCTGCTATGGGCATAACAGCTTTTTCAAGGGCAACTACCTGTTCCGCACCTGGACCGACGCCAGCTCGATCATCGATTACCTCGTCTTCGCCAAGCAATACATCATGCAGTGCGAAGAGCGCCATGGGATCGACGCGGTCGAGGATCTGCTCGACTCGTGCCATGCGCTGATGAACTACGGCGTTGATCGCTACAAGCGGCCCTATCCGATTTCGGCGGAGGAAGAACGCCGCCGGATGAAGGATCGGGAGGAGCACCTGCAGAAGCAGATCAACGACCTGTGGCGCACGATTCCGAAAAGTGCGAGCAAGAACGACAAGGAGGATTTCTCGCGCTTCCCCGCCGAGCCTCAGGAAAACATCCTTTATTTCATCGAAAAGCACGCGCCCTTGCTGGAGCCCTGGCAGCGTGAGGTGGTGCGCATCGTCCGCAAGATCGCCCAGTATTTTTACCCGCAGCGTCAGACCCAGGTGATGAACGAGGGTTGGGCGACGTTCTGGCACTACACGCTGATGAATGATCTGTACGACGAGGGACTGGTGACTGACGGGTTCATGCTGGAATTTCTGACCTCACACACCAGTGTTGTCTACCAGCCGGGCTTCGACAGTCCTTATTACAGCGGCATCAATCCCTACACGCTGGGGTTTGCCATGTACCAGGACATCCGGCGGATGTGCGAGCACCCGACCGAGGAGGACCGCCACTGGTTCCCTGATCTGGCCGGCACCGACTGGCTCACGGCGGTGAAGTTTGCGATGAGCAGCTTCAAGGACGAGAGCTTCATCCTCCAGTACCTGTCGCCCAAGGTGATCCGTGACCTGAAGCTGTTCAGTATCCTCGACGATGATCAGAAGGACGACCTACTCGTGCCCGCCATCCACGATGAAACCGGCTACAAGGTGATTCGTGAAACCCTCGCCGCGCAATACAACCTCGGCAACCGCGAACCCAACGTGCAGATCTACAGCATTGACCGGCGCGGCGATCGCTCCCTGACCCTGCGTCATCAACAGCACGACCGTAAACCCCTCGGCGATTCCACGGACGAAGTGCTGAAGCACCTGCATCGGCTGTGGGGTTTTGATATCCATCTGGAGACGCTGCAAGGCGACCAGGTGATGAAAGTCCACCATGTGCCGCCGAGAAGCGAACACGCTGACAGTGAATATCCCCGGCTGGACCTGGCGGTCGTCCACTTATAGACCATGAGCGTTTCCAGCCTCCGCGATCGCGACTTAAGGTTTATCCTGTCGCCCTCACGGAGGCTTTTTTATGCAGATTTATAAAGTTGGCGGCGCAGTACGCGATCGCCTGCTTGGCAAACCGGTCACTGACATCGACTGGGTAGTAGTGGGTGCGTCGACCGAAGAGATGCTGGTCAAGGGCTACCGTCCGGTAGGAACGGATTTTCCGGTCTTCTTGCATCCGCTGACCGGTGAGGAATACGCGCTGGCCCGCACCGAGCGCAAGACCGGCAAAGGCTACGGCGGTTTTGTTTTCCACGCTCACCCGGACGTCACGCTTGAGCAAGATCTGATCCGCCGCGACCTGACCATCAATGCCATTGCCGAAGACAAGAACGGCCAACTGACTGATCCCTATCATGGCCAGCAGGACCTTGAAGCCCGAGTATTGCGTCACGTTTCCCCCGCGTTCGCCGAAGATCCCCTACGTGTCCTGCGCGTGGCACGCTTCGCCGCTCGCTATGCCCCCGACGGTTTCACCATCGCCCCGGAAACCCTCGAACTGATGAGTCAATTGAGCGGTTCGGGTGAACTGGAAGCGCTGACAGCGGAACGCAGCTGGAAGGAAATCTCCCGCGCGTTGATGGAAAAAGAGCCTCAGGTGTTCATCGAGGTCCTGCGCGAATGCGGCGCCCTGAACGTGCTGATGCCAGAGGTCGACGCGCTGTTTGGCGTGCCTCAGCCGGAAGCCCATCACCCTGAAATCGACACCGGCGTGCACGTTCTCAGCGTTTTGCATCAGTCCGCCCTGCACCGACAGCCGTTAAGCGTGCGTTGGGCGTGCCTGCTGCATGACTTGGGTAAGGGACTCACGCCGCAAGAGGAATGGCCGCGCCATATCGCCCATGAGCACAAAGGGCTCAAAGCGATCAAGGCAATGAACCAGCGTTTCAAGGTGCCAAGGGACTGTCAGGAACTGGCGCTGCTGGTGGGCGAATATCACACCCACGGCCATCGCGCGCTGGAGCTGAAGCCCTCGACACTGCTGGATCTGCTGCAGAGCTTTGACGTGTATCGCCGACCGCAACGCTTCGAGGAATTCATTGCCGCCTGCGAAATGGACGCCCGAGGCCGCAAGGGGTTTGAGGAGCGCACGTATCCGCAAGCCGAATATCTGCGCGGCGCTGCTGAAGCGGCGCGGCAAGTGGCGGTACAGCCGCTGCTGGAGAAAGGTTTTCAGGGCCAGCAACTGGGCGAAGCGCTCAAGCGAGAGCGGCTGGATACGCTGAAGGTGTACAAGGCGTCGTATCAGCTCTAAGCCGCCGAGTTGGCTGCGGCTCAATCTGGTTGCCTGTTCGACGCCTGTCTTATGCTGATTACACGGCAGCCAGCAGGGTGGCCGGGGTGAGTGGCTCGCCACGCCATTTAAAAGCCACCGGCCAGAGTTTCTGATCGATGTTCGCGTCGGCCCACAGTTGGGCAAACGACAGGCCGGCCTCGGGATGCAGGCGGTGCGGCGCGATCAGCGACAACGGCCACAGCACGAACGAGTTTTTGAGGATTTCGGCCCGGGGCAGAATCAGGCCGTCGAAATTGCCGACCTGCTCGTCATACAGCAGGACGTCGATGTCCAGCGGCAGCCCCTTGCGATCAGGGGCATAACGTCCGTTATCGGCTTCGATGAATTTGAGCCGACGGTCCAGTTCAGTCAGTGGCAGATCGGTCAGCGCCGAAACCACCAGATTAAAAAACGGCCCGCTCTTGATCCCCACCGGATGACTTTCGAACACCGGCGAGCAGGTCATGTCGGTGAGAAAGCCGGCAAGGGCGTCGAGGCCGGCGCACAGATGGCGCTCCCGCTCGATATTGCTGCCCAGCCCCAGAAAAATCCGTGTCAGCGACATCCGCGCTCGATCTCCACCCCAACGCCCTTCGCCGCTGGCACGGCTCCAGGCTTGGTCAATTTGAGGTGCAGCCAGGGAATATTGAACTCGCTCATCAGCACCCCTGCCAGGCGCTCGGCGAAGGTTTCGACCAGCTGAAATTGAGAGGCTTCGGCGAACGCCTGAATCCGCGCGGACACACTCGCGTAATCGAGCGCCTTGCTCAGATCATCCCCCGCGGCTGCAGGCCGATTGTCCCAGGCAAAACTCAGGTCCAGACGCAGGCACTGGCGAATGCCACGCTCCCAGTCGTAGGCGCCGATGACGGTATCGACCTCCAGACCTTCAATGAAAACTCTGTCCAAGCCTATCTCTCCGCTGCACGACAAGGGCGCGATGCGCCGTTAGAATCAAGGCATCCTCGCCCGGAATGGTTAGCATGTTTTGGTTACTGGCGGTCCTCGCCTACCTGCTCGGCTCACTGTCCTTCGCCATCCTGATCAGCCGCATAACCGGTCGCCCGGACCCGCGCGCCAGTGGATCGGGCAACGCCGGCGCGACCAACATGCTGCGCCTGGCCGGCAAGAAACTCGCGGTGCTGACCCTGATTGGCGACGTCTGCAAAGGCATGATCCCGGTGCTGATCGCCAGAGGTTTGGACCTCGACCCACGCCTGCAAGCCTGGATCGGACTGTGCGCAGTGCTGGGGCATCTGTTCCCGCTGTACTTCCGCTTTCGGGGCGGCAAGGGCGTGGCCACCGCCGCCGGCATGTTGCTGGCCTTGTATCCGCCAGCCGCCTTGCTCGCGATCGGCGCCTGGCTGCTGACGTTCTACCTCACTCGCACCAGCTCATTGGCGTCGTTGATCGCCACACCGCTGACGCTGCCGCTGCTCGCATGGCAGGAACCCCACGCGTTACTGCCGATGAGCGTATTGACGTTGCTTATCGTCTGGCGCCATCGGGGCAATCTACGCGACCTGTTTGCCGGGCGTGAACGGCATTTCTGACGCCACACCCTTTCACATCCCCAACCGGGCGCTTGCACCGCTTTGCCATCAAAGGCCGGGCAACTGCTCCATCGGCCAGCGCGCCTGGACTGTAATGCTCAGACTTTCCCTCTGCCCTGCCTGCAAACGCTGACAGCCGGCAAAGGCGATCATCGCGCCATTGTCGGTGCAGAACTCAGGACGGGCGTAGTAGACATTCCCACCCAGGCCATCGAGCATCTGCTCCAGCGACAGGCGCAACGCCTTGTTCGCGCTCACGCCGCCGGCGATGACCAGCCGTTTGAGCCCGGTCTGCTTCAGCGCGCGTTTGCACTTGATGGTCAAAGTGTCCACCACCGCCTGCTGGAAGGCCAGCGAGATGTCGCAACGGGTTTGCTCGCTGTCGTCCCCGGCGCTCTGACACTGCTGCCAGGTGTTCAGGGAGAAGGTTTTCAAGCCGCTGAAGCTGAAATCCAGCCCGGGGCGGTCCGTCATCGGACGCGGAAAGACGAAACGCCCGGCCACACCGGATTGCGCCAGACGGGATATCTCCGGACCACCGGGGTAATTCAGGCCCATCATCTTCGCGGTTTTGTCGAAGGCTTCGCCGGCAGCGTCGTCCAGGGTTTCGCCAAGCAGCTCGTAAAGACCAATGCCATCGACGCGAACCAGCTGCGTATGGCCGCCTGAAACCAACAAAGCGACGAACGGAAACTCAGGGGGATTTTCCTCCAGCATCGGTGCCAGCAAATGCCCTTCCATGTGGTGAACACCCAGTGCAGGGATGTCCCACGCAAACGCCAGCGCCTGCGCGCACGAAGCCCCCACCAGCAGCGCCCCGACCAGTCCGGGGCCAGCGGTATAAGCGATGGCGTCAATCTCGGTCACGGCGCAGTCGGCCTCGGCCAACACCTGACGAATCAAGGGCAGCATGCGTTTTACGTGGTCACGCGAGGCAAGCTCCGGAACCACGCCGCCATAGACGCGGTGCAGGTCGATCTGGCTGAATAATGCATCGGCAAGCAGCCCGCGTTCGCTGTCGTACAGCGCGACACCGGTCTCATCGCAGGAAGTTTCCATTCCCAGTACTAGCATGGGGTACGCCTTGTGGAGGCTGAATTCGAAGGCGCGCATAATAGTCGCCGCTCATGCCTGCGACCAGTGCTTTTCGATCAGAGGCTTTGCATTCCGCGAAGCAAGGGGTTAACATCCGCAACCCTTAAAAACCGACGTACTTAGTGCAAGCGTTGCAGTAAGCGTTGACCCCGGTAATGAATGAAGGTAGCTCTGGATGCCAGCCGTCAAAGTTAAAGAGAACGAACCCTTCGACGTAGCTCTGCGTCGTTTCAAGCGCTCCTGCGAAAAAGCCGGTGTTCTGGCTGAAGTTCGTAGCCGCGAATTTTACGAGAAGCCGACTTCTGAGCGTAAGCGTAAAGCAGCTGCTGCTGTTAAGCGTCACGCCAAGAAAGTACAGCGCGAACAGCGCCGCGCCGTTCGTCTGTATTAATACAGACGTCTGACGCAAGCTTCTGCCTTGCCCGGCCTTCAAAGCCGGGCTGTCGGCAGTTGCAGTTCTAGCCTCAAGCAACACCGATCAAGCAACACAAGACAGAGGCTGTTGACGCCGCAGATGCGACCGAAACAAACCCCGTCGATATCTTCCAGCCTGATTCAGGCCGCGTTGACCCGTCTACACTGACCAAGCAACCGTCGTTACGGTTTGGATTCGCCACGATCTTTCTGGCGGGGCGCCTGATGATGAGAACGCCATGGCCGGACTGATTCCCCAAGGTTTTATTGACGACCTCCTGAACCGCACCGACATCGTCGATGTTGTCAGCTCACGCGTTCAATTAAAAAAGACCGGCAAGAACTTCAGCGCCTGCTGTCCTTTCCATAAAGAGAAGACACCGTCGTTCAGCGTCAGCCCGGACAAACAGTTCTACTACTGCTTCGGTTGTGGCGCGGGTGGCAATGCCCTCGGCTTCATCATGGACCACGACAACCTGGATTTCCCCCAGGCCGTCGAAGACCTGGCCAAAGCCGCCGGGATGGAAGTCCCACGCGAACAAGGCGTCAAAGGGCAAAAGCCCAGGCAGCCTACCGATTCGCCGCTCTACCCCCTATTAACAGCCGCCGCCGATTTTTACCGGGCTGCACTGAAAAGCCATCCAACGCGGAAATCCGCGGTGGAATACCTGAAAGGCCGCGGCCTGTCAGGCGAGATTGCCCGCGACTTCGGACTGGGCTTCGCCCCTCCTGGCTGGGACAACCTCTACAAGCACTTAAGCAGCGACACCCTTCAACAGAAGGCGATGATCGATGCCGGCCTGCTGATCGAAAATGCCGAAACCGGCAAACGCTACGACCGCTTTCGCGACCGGGTGATGTTCCCCATTCGCGACAGTCGCGGCCGTGTGATCGCATTTGGCGGGCGCGTGTTGGGCGACGACAAGCCCAAATACCTGAACTCTCCTGAAACCCCGGTGTTTCATAAGGGTCAGGAGTTGTACGGTTTATTCGAAGCTCGCAAATTTAACCGTAACCTGGACGAGATTATCGTCGTCGAAGGCTACATGGACGTTATTGCGCTGGCCCAACAAGGCTTGCGCAATGCCGTTGCGACGCTGGGTACCGCGACCAGTGAAGAGCATTTGAAGCGGCTGTTTCGTGTGGTACCGAACGTGTTGTTCTGCTTCGACGGTGACCAGGCTGGCCGAAACGCCGCCTGGCGCGCACTGGAAGCCACGATTCCCGGCTTGCAGGACGGCCGGCGCGCGAGGTTTCTGTTTCTTCCCGAAGGGGAAGATCCCGACACCCTGGTGCGGGCCGAAGGGACTGACGCGTTCAAGGCGAGAATCAACCAGCACGCACAACCGCTGGCTGACTACTTCTTCGAGCAGCTGACCAAGGAGGCCGATCCGCGCTCCCTGGAAGGCAAAGCACACATGGTGACGCTGGCCGCGCCACTGATCGAAAAAGTGCCGGGCGCGAATTTGCGTGAGCTGATGCGTCGACGCTTGAAAGAGATCACCGGACTGGACACCGCTGCGGTCAACCAATTGATGCAGTCCGCTCCGGCGGAGGCTCAGCCCAGCTACGATCCGGGCTTTGATTACGAGGCCGTGCCGGATTACGGCGATTACCAGCAGCATGATTACCAGGCGCAGCAGGAATGGACACCGAACGCGCCGGGCGGTCAGCAGAAGAAATGGGACAAGAAGCCTTGGGACAAAGGCAAGAAATGGGACAAGAACGGCAAGCGTCCTGATTTCGAACCTCGCGGGCCACGCACACCGGCGACGGTTGAGCCGCCGGCGCTGACAGCACTCAGAACGTTACTGCATCACCCTGAGCTGTCGGCGCAGGTCGCCAACGCCAGTACGTTTGCCGATGAAGAAAACGTGTATTCGCAGCTTCT
The DNA here is from genome assembly GCF_050268485.1 of Pseudomonas sp. NPDC078416. Classification (NCBI taxonomy): domain Bacteria; kingdom Pseudomonadati; phylum Pseudomonadota; class Gammaproteobacteria; order Pseudomonadales; family Pseudomonadaceae; genus Pseudomonas; species Pseudomonas sp. NPDC078416. The sequence goes on from NZ_JBNNGV010000031.1 coordinate 56,177, forward strand.
GGTGGCGCTGATTGACGCTACACAGAAAAACCCGAAGCTGCGCACGATGCAGTTGATTGCCCGCTGGCATGGCACCGATCAAGGACGATTACTGCGTCAACTGGCGGAAAAGGAATGGCTGATCTCGGCCGATAACCTTGAACAACAGTTTTTCGACACTATAACTAGCTTGTCAGCCCGCCAACGCGAGCGACATCTGGAGCAATTGATCAGGAAGGAACGGCAGTCAGGCCTGAGCGCAGAAGAAAAAGTTCAGCTGCTCAACCTGTTAAATCGCAAAGTTCCTGCACAAACCCCGACCTCAACTGGCGTGTGAGGTCATAGCTCGGGTATAATCCCCGGCTTGTTTTTTGCCCGCCAAGACCTTCAGTGGATAGGGTGTTATGTCCGGAAAAGCGCAACAGCAGTCTCGTATCAAAGAGTTGATCACCCTGGGTCGTGAGCAGAAGTATCTGACTTACGCAGAGGTCAACGACCACCTGCCTGAGGATATTTCAGATCCAGAGCAGGTGGAAGACATCATCCGCATGATCAACGACATGGGGATCCCCGTACACGAGAGTGCTCCGGATGCGGACGCCCTTATGTTGGCCGACGCCGACACCGACGAGGCAGCCGCTGAAGAAGCCGCTGCTGCGTTGGCGGCGGTTGAGACCGACATCGGTCGCACGACTGACCCAGTGCGCATGTATATGCGTGAAATGGGTACCGTCGAGCTTCTGACACGCGAAGGCGAAATCGAAATCGCCAAGCGTATCGAAGAAGGCATCCGTGAAGTGATGGGCGCGATAGCGCACTTCCCTGGCACGGTTGAGCACATTCTCTCCGAGTACACTCGCGTCACCACCGAAGGCGGTCGCCTGTCCGACGTTTTGAGCGGATATATCGATCCGGACGACGGCATTGCGCCGCCAGCCGAAGTCCCGCCGCCCGTTGACCCCAAGGCCGAGAAGGTCGAAGGCGCTGACGACGAGGAAGACGACGCTTCCGATGACGAAGAGGACGAGGTAGAAAGCGGCCCGGACCCAGTCATCGCCGCCCAGCGCTTCGGTGCCGTTTCAGACCAGATGGCAATTGCCCTCAAGGCGCTGAAAAAGCACGGTCGCGGCAGCAAGCAGGCCAACGCTGAACTACTGGCCCTGGCCGAGCTGTTCATGCCGATCAAGCTGGTTCCGAAACAGTTTGAAGGTCTGGTCGAGCGTGTTCGCGGTGCCCTTGAGCGTCTGCGTGCACAAGAGCGCGCCATCATGCAGCTGTGCGTTCGTGATGCACGCATGCCGCGTGCCGACTTCCTGCGCCAGTTCCCGGGTAATGAAGTTGACCAGAGCTGGACCGATGGATTGGCAAAAGGCAAAAGCAAATACGCTGAAGCCATTGGTCGTCTTCAAGCCGACATTCAGCGTTGCCAGCAGAAGCTGACTGCGCTGGAAGAAGAAACCGGTTTGACCATCCTGGAAATCAAGGACATCAACCGTCGGATGTCGATCGGTGAGGCCAAGGCCCGCCGCGCGAAGAAAGAAATGGTTGAAGCCAACCTGCGTCTGGTGATTTCGATCGCCAAGAAGTACACCAACCGTGGCCTGCAATTCCTCGATCTGATCCAGGAAGGCAACATCGGTCTGATGAAGGCGGTGGACAAGTTCGAATACCGTCGTGGTTACAAGTTCTCGACGTACGCCACCTGGTGGATTCGTCAGGCGATCACTCGCTCCGGCCGAGTGGATGCGCGCGCTGAAGAACAGCCTGATCGTCGCCCCGGCTGCCACGGT
>NZ_JBNNGV010000032.1:0-50354 GCF_050268485.1 Pseudomonas sp. NPDC078416
CTGGAAAAAGGTGAGGTCGTCGAGCAGGGCCCGGCTTGCCCGCGAAGAGGCCGGTGCGTCCGACGCATCTCTGTCGTCCATGCTGACGCCTTCGCGGGCAAGCGCGCTCCTACAGTTGGAGCTGGGCCATGCGCCAGATTTGTGCCGCGCCGGGGGAGGTAGGAGCGTGGCTTGTCCCGCGATCTGTTGCGCAGCGACAGTAAGACCGGCAAATGCGGTGCGTCAGTAAACACTGAGGCGCTTGCGGTTGCTGCCACTTCGCGCCAGTTCGCGGGACAAGCCACGCTCCTACAGAAGCCGGCGGTAGCAGTCAGTATTTTTTATCCAGCTTGAAGCGCTTGCTCAGTATCCATTCCAGCAGTGCCTTGGGCAGCAGCCGTTCCATGAGTGGCAGCGCGCGGCTGCCGTTTCCGGATCGCAGTAATCGCGGTGGATGGCGGCGCTGTACGGCGGTGAGCACGTCGCGGGCGAAATCGGCAGCGGGTGTCGGATTGCCCTGGGACGCGTTGGCCCTCGCGCGGATGCCTTCCCGCCACGGCCACCACGGCGAATCCTGGTGAATCACTTGCTCGGCCTCGTGGCTGGCGTTTCTTGCGAATTGGGTGTCGATGGCGCCCGGCTGGACCTCCATCACCCGAATCCCGAAGGGCGCCAGTTCCATGCGCAGTGCGTCGGTCATGGCATGGACGGCGGCTTTGGACGCGCAATACGCCCCCGCGAACGGCGTCACCAGCACGCCCGAAACGCTGCCGATATTCACCACTAACCCTTTATTGCGGCGCAGCGATGGAAACAGCGCGCGCGTCACCCCGACCACGGAAAACACATTGGTTTCGAACTGCCTGCGCATGGCCTCGACACCGCCATCCAGCAGCGGGCCAATGCCACCATAGCCTGCGTTGTTGATCAGCACGTCGAGCCCTTTGCCGTGTTGATCAAGCTCGGCGACCAGTCGATCAATCGCTGCGCTGTCATTGACGTCCAGGGTGACAGCACGAAAACCCGCCGAGGTCAGCGCCTGCACATCGGCCGGCTTGCGGGCGGTTGTCCAGACTTCATGGCCTGCCGCTTTGAACGCATCTGCCATGGCGCGGCCTATGCCGCTGGAACAACCGGTGATCAACACCACAGACATGGTTCAGTCCTTGAAAAAAGAGAAGGGCGGCGCTCAGCCGGAGAACGTGCCTTGCAGACGTTCGGCACGAAACTCCAGGGTCTGCGGCCGATAACCCGGGCGCAGCGGTGGCATCGGCAAGCAGTCTTGCCACTGACTACCGGGCAACAAGTCCCCCGGCCCGCGATAGCGCGGCGCGGTGTAGGTGTCTTCCGCCAGATTCACGGTATCGCCCGGCGCGTAGGCCGCAATCTTCCAGCGCAGTTCGGTGAGTGAAACGCTGTTGCCGTTATCGATCAGCACCAGCAAAGGGCGACCCGTCGGGCACTGTTGCGGCGCATAGTTCACGCGCAGTTGCAGACGCTCAAGGCGCTGCTCATCGCGGCTGTCTTCCCAGACCACAAACGCCGCCACGATGCCCAACCCAACCGCTGCTGCCAGGGAAACGGGCAGGGCTCTGGAGGGATAACGCAGTAGCAGGACCAGCCAGGTGAAGAGGAGTACGGCGCCGAAAATCATCGTGTCGATCTCGCGATTGCAGATGCGGGCATCGTACCGAAAGGGGAGGGGATTGAGCTAATGATGGTTTATCTGATTCGGGCTCGCTCAGGCATGACGGCACATAAAAAAGCCCCCGAAAACCCTCTGCGGATGGGGAATACGCAGAAAGTTAACGGGGGCTAGTACTACTGGGTGAAGCGGTATTAACGCGCGATGGTCTGGGTCTTCACGCCGGCTTCGATGCCCGGGGTGGAGCGGCCGTAGACGTCTTCGAAACGTTCGATGTCGTCTTCGCCCAGATAGCTGCCCGATTGGACTTCGATGATTTCCAACGGGATCTTGCCCGGGTTGCGCAGGCGGTGAACCGAGGCGATCGGGATATAGGTCGACTGGTTCTCGGTCAGCAGGAACACGTTGTCGTCGCAGGTGACCTGAGCGGTACCCGATACAACGATCCAGTGTTCAGCGCGGTGGTGGTGCATCTGCAGCGAGAGGCTGGCGCCCGGCTTGACGGAAATGCGCTTGACCTGGAAACGGCCGCCCATGTCCACGGAGTCGTACGAACCCCACGGGCGATAGACTTCGAGGTGGTTCTGGGTTTCGCTGCGGCCTTGCTCGTTCAGCGTGTTGACCAGTTGCTTGACGCCCTGAACCTTGTCTTTGTGGACGATCATCATGGCGTCTTTGGTTTCGACGACAACGATGTTGTCCAGGCCGATCACGGTCACCAGTTTGCCGTTGCCCTGAATCATGCAGTTGCGGCTGTCCTGAATAACGACATCGCCCTTGGCAACGTTGCCGTTCTCGTCTTTGGCGTGCACGTCCCACAGGGACGACCAGCAGCCGACGTCGCTCCAGCCGGCATCAAGCGGAACGACGCAGGCGCGCTGGGTTTTTTCCATGACGGCGTAGTCGATGGAGTTGTCCGGGCAGCAGGCGAAGCTCGCCTCGTCCAGGGAGATGCTGTCGCCTTCGTGCTTGCTGCGCTCGAGGGTCAGCAGGCAGTTGTCGTAGATGTCCGGATCGTGCTTTTTCAGCTCTTCCAGGTAACGGCTGGCGCGGAACAGGAACATACCGCTGTTCCAGTAGTAACCGCCGGCCTGGACGAACTCCTGGGCCCGCTGCTCATCAGGCTTTTCAACGAACTGCTGCACGCGGCTGACGCCTTCGGGCAGCAGCGCATCGGCGGTGGACTTGATGTAGCCATAGCCGGTTTCAGGCTTGGTTGCCGGGATGCCGAACAGCACCATTTCGCCGCGCTCTGCCGCAACGGTGGCCAGGGCCAATGCGCGTTGCAGGGCTTTCTGATCGTCGATCACGTGGTCGGCTGGCAGCACCAGCATCAACTCGTCGCGACCTTCGTTGGCCAGCATCATCGCGGTGATGGCAACGGCAGGCGCCGTGTTGCGGCCAAACGGTTCCATGATCACGGCCTGAGTTTCCAGACCCAGTGCGTTGAGCTGCTCGGTAACGATGAAGCGGTGATCCTTGTTGCACACCACAACCGGGTGCTGCATGCCGTCGAATTGCAGGCGCTCCACGGTTTGCTGGAACAGGGTGTGTTCGCCGGTCAGTGCCAGGAACTGTTTAGGAAACTGTTTACGCGAAAGAGGCCAGAGTCGGGAACCGCTGCCACCTGACAAGATCACTGGAATCATTTTGTTTCTCCGTTAAGCAAAAATCGTTCGAATGGGCTGTAGGTCTTTTCGGTCTTTCTGGTTTTTGTCTTGCATCGCCCGGCGCCCTCCTGGCTGTCTGCTTGCTCCGCAGTGCCTGACGCCGAACGCTTGATCCGTGGCAGCGCGGGGGTGACCACGCGCGCTGCCGGCGGCCTCTCGGCCAGATTCAACTGTGTTACTGAGTGCCCGCCGGGCGCTTGACCCAGACTGGCGACAGGCTGCTGCCGCTGCCGGTGACGTAGAGAACGGCGGCTTCACCACGCTCCAGTGCAACCGGCTTCAGGTCAGCGACTTTCTTTTCGCCGTCAAACAGCGCGAAGCTGACTTTGACCGGGTTGATTTCACGCTCGCCAGTGCCCTTGGCAGACACAGCCTTGACCACGTCGGTCTTGCCGTCGGCGGTTTTCAGGGTCAGCGCCTTGTCGCTCAGGTTCTGTACGCGAACCAGGGACTTCTGCTTGTTCTTGAACGGCGGCTCTTCAACCAGTTGCGGCGCGCCGGAGGTGTTGTTGACGATGGTGTAGTAGTGATCGCTGGCCAGTTTCACCGGCAGCGACTGGCTGCCGACTTTGGCGGTGTAGTCGCCCTGCGGCATGAAGCCGAAATCACTGCTGGCCAATGGGCCGATTTCGTTGAGGCTGGTGTTGCCGACGCTGGCGGAGATTTCGCTGCTGCTGGCGTTGTAAACACGCACGAAGGTCGAGCCTTTTGGTGCGGTCGGGCCATACAGGGCGGCGTCGCCACCGGCGAATGCGGAAAGGGATACGAAGCCCAGGCTCGCGGCCAGCACGCAGGTTTTCAGCAGATTGGTTTTGCTCGAACGAACTGGCATTGGGTTCTGCGAAGTCATAGTCAAAGAGTCCTCTCAGTTTTGCGCCCGGGTGGGCGACTTGGAGTTGTTGGCGTTGTCCGCCAGATTCTGTTGGGGGTCACGGGCCTTTTTGAGTTCAGCGATCCACTGTGGGTCGAACTCGGTCAGGTCGTTGTGAGCCGGCAGGTAGCGTTCCGGGAATTCCCAGATCAGCACCTGCGGCGGGCTGCTTTTGAAGGCATCGGTCTGCAGATACTTAAGCATCGGCAGGATCGGGCCATGGCCGTCTTCGGCGTAATTCACGACGTCTGCGTGCAGGGCCTGTTTGAGCGCACCGGCGAAGTTCCAGTTGGGGTTGGCGCTATAGCTGGTGCCGACCAGACCGACTGCGACCGAGTCGTCCGCGAACAGGGCGTCACCGCTTTCGGCGCTAGCCTGAGCCGGGTTGGTGCTGCGCTGCTGCAGGTCGTCCGGCTTGGGCAGCAGGTTGCTGAACAGCGGATCCAGCGGCAGGAAGTTGGTCAGATCGCCCTTGTAGGGTTCGGTCGACTTGGCTTCGGTGACGAAGTTCTGCGGTTCAACGTTCAGCGGTACCTGCTTGCTGATCACGTCACCCAACTGCTGGGCCACGATGTCCGCGCCCATGGGCGTCCAGTGAGTGTCGGTGCGCAGGAACACCTGGCCCTTCTCCTTGGCGCTTTGCAGCGGCGTCAGCAGATCTGGGGCAAGGATGCCGGCCTGATTCACTTGAGCGTGGAACTGCTGATACAGATCGGTGTGCAGCGTGGCCGGTTTGTTGTCACCGACGTGCTCCGGGTACAGACGGGTCTTGGCCGGGATAATCGCCAGAACCAGTTGCGTGCCTTGCTTTTTCAATGTGTCGCGCACGCCCTGGATGATCGCCAGGTTGTCGGCTTCGTTCTGCTCGCTGTTGGCAACGGCGTCGAATTCTTCGTCGGTGTACAGCCACTGGTCTTTACCCAGGATCACACCCGGACGACCTTCGTTGAACACCTTGTAGTCCAGCGCCGCCCAGAGGTTGGTGCCCAGACGCTTGATCGGGAATGCTTCGTCGTAGTGGGTTTCCACCGCTTTGGTCCAGTGACCGTTGAGCACGGTGGTCTCTTTGGACGTCGAGAAACCGATGAAGCTGCGCAGCGACCACAGGCCCAGCACCAGCAGAATCGCCAGGAACAGGAAGATGTAGAGGAAACGTAATGAACGGGTCATGTCAGGCTCCTCAGAACTGGAAGTAAAGGAACGGCGAGAAACTGGCCGCCGAGAGTTTCAGGATCGATGCAACGAACGCCAGCAAGATCAGGGCGCGCATGGCATAGCGCGACCAGTCGGCGGTCCAGTAGGCAGGCTGGACCTGCGCTTCGGTACCGACGATGTAACCCGGTTGATGGATGCTGCCCGGCTTGTCGCCCGGTACGGCCTTGATCAGGCCTGGCTCGGAAGCGGCAGGGCCATCGGCCTGCATGGCTTTGTCGGTCGGCTTGGCCGGGGCGCGGTTGCGGTAGAAATCACGCAGGCCGAAGAAGGCGAGGGTGATGTACGCCACGACCAGGGTCGCCACTTGCAGGCCGGTGAGGCTGGCGCGGTTGAGCTCCGACAGACCCAGATCGCTGAAGCTGAACATGGCGCCGTACATGCGGGCAGCAACGTGCAGGTTTTCCGAGCGGAAGATGACCCAGCCCATGACCACCAGCAGGAAGGTGAAGGCCCAGCGAACAACGTTGAACGTGCGCGGCGCGGTGTTCAGGCCGATGGCTTTTTCGATCGCCAGCCATACACCGTGCCAGGCGCCCCAGACGATGTACGTGATGTTGGCGCCGTGCCACAGACCACCGAGCAGCATGGTCAGGAACAGATTGCGGTAGGTCGCGACCTTGCCGCCACGGTTGCCGCCCAGCGTGATGTACAGATAGTCACGCAGCCAGGTCGACAGGCTGATGTGCCAGCGACGCCAGAACTCGGTGATCGACTGGCTGATGTAGGGCTGTTTGAAGTTTTCCATGAAGCGGAAACCCATCATCAGGCCCAGGCCGATGGCCATGTCGCTGTAGCCGGAGAAGTCGAAGTACAGCTGCGCGGTGTACGCCAGCGCGCCCAGCCAGGCGTCACCCGTCGTCGGGTTTTGCAGGGCGAAGCAATGGTCGGCGACCACCGCCAGCGTGTCGGCAATAAAGACCTTCTTGATGAAACCCTGCATGAACCGCGTGCAGCCTTCGGAGAACTTGTCGAGGGTGTGCGTGCGGTTGTTGAACTGATCGACCAGGTCGCGGAAACGCAGTACCGGTCCTGCAATCAGGTGCGGGAAGATCGCCACGAACGCTGCAAAATCGATGAGATTGCGCGTTGCCGGCGTGTCGCCACGGTACACGTCGATGATGTAGCTGATGGACTCGAAGATGTAGAACGAGATACCGATCGGCAGCAACACGTGGGTGAGGATGAACGGCTCAAGACCGATCGACGTCATCATTGCGTTGATGCTGTCCACGCCGAAGTTGGCGTACTTGAAGTAGCCAAGAATGCCCAGGTCGACCACCACGCCGAGCAGCAGCCAGCGCTGTGCCGGTTTGGTTCTGACCCCGGCAGCGCCTACGCGCAGGCCGATCCAGTAGTTCCACAGCGTCACACCTGCGAACAGCGCCAGGAAGTCCACTCGCCACCACGCGTAAAACACGTAGCTGGCGACCAGCAGCAGCAGGTTGCGATAGCGTTGCCCGCTCAGGTAGTACAAGCCGAGAAACACCGGCAAGAACAGGAACAGGAACACGTTGGATGAGAAAACCATCCTTTATCTCTCCATTTGTCCAACATCAAGGGCCGAAGCCCCCCCAAACCCCCCATGAAAAATGGAGGGGTGAAACGTAAATCCGAACGACCGACGCCGACTCTGTAGGAGCGCGCTTGCCCGCGATGAGGCCAGTACATCCGACACAATTAGGTCGTCTGGAAAATCGCTTTCGCGGGCAAGCGCGCTCCTACAGGTTTTGCATCCGCCGGCAGGTTCCGGCGCGGCTTTTAAGAACCGCCCTTGTCACCCTTTTCATGCGTCGGGTCATAGGTGCGGGTCAGGTCGCCGCCGAGGCGGAAGTTCTTGAACGGTTGCATCTTGTGTTTCTGTTCAAGCACATCCGGGCCGCAGTCATACAGCGAGCAGTACGGTTCCAGCCAGGCGAATTTCATGTCGGTTTTCAGGTCCGTCATGTCTTGCTTTTCGCCATCGCGGGCGGCGAATTCGCTGCCCGAGTTCTTCACGCCCGCCAGCACGCGATCACCCAGACGCTTGAGGGCGCCGTTGTTTTCCTGACGCAGATCGACACCGTTGGCCTGGGCGAAACTCGCGATCATGGCCAGCGGCGGAAGTGCGTAGTTGTGGTACGCCAGCGCACGCTGTTTGCGCTTGAGCTCGTTCGGCAGGAAGCCTTGCGGGTCAACCTGATTGGCGCCGATCTTGAATTCCTTCACCGCCCAGTCGAACAGGTCCTGGCGATTGGTCGCCACTGCCGTAGACATCACGGACCACGCGGCCCAATACGAGTGGTTGTTGGTCTTGTCGAGGGGCAGATTGTTCCAGTCGCTGACGACGTGATCCGCCAGTTTGCTGAACCAGGCTTCGATGACCTGGGCTTCCTGCTGGCGGGTGGCCAGAGGATGCGACTCGGAGAACTTCAGGCGCAGATAGGCGGACGACATGCTGCCCAATGCCCATTTGCGCATCGACTTGCCGGTATGGTTGAAGTCGGTGGACTCCAGCGCATCGGCCTTGGCCCAGGTGGTCAGCATATTAAGGGCGCAATCGAGCTGCTCCGGACGACCGTCACGCATGTACTGCATGACCACTTTGCTGGTGGCGCGCTCCATGTTCGTGATGTCTTTGGTTGCGTCACGGAATGCCTGCTCGGAAGCGACGTTCAACGTGGCGCGGGCCTTGTCCGAGCCTTCGTATTTGCTGCGGAACTGCAGCGGACCGGTGTATGGCTGGGGCATCGAGTCACAGCTGAACTTGCCCTGGCCTGTCTTGAATTTCTCGACCCCTTCGTAGTAACCCTGCGGCGGCACGAGTGTCGACGCAGCGCTGGCGCCGGTGGCGAACAGTGCCGACGACATCATCGCCAGCGACAGAAGGGTGGGGAGCATCAGTTTTGGAGTGTGCATAAGAGCCTCATAACCCGGCTTGCGCGGTTTGATGCGCGACATTCGGGAACACGTTGCGTTTGCATACTTTCGCTTCGACTTGCTGTGGCGCAGCGCCCGCTTCCGGACCCTGCACTTCCAGTGCGAGCAATTGCTGGTCAGCCCAGTCCTTGTCATCGCGCAGTTCGAAGGAGAAGCGCCCGTCGGTTTCAGATGTTTCAGGTTTTTCGATCTTCAAGTCTTCGTGGCGACCGTTCATGTACCAAAGGCGCGCCTGAAGGGTTTTGACGGAGTTGTCGGCGAACTTGATGTCAATCTGATTACTGCCGTTGCGCACATCCTTGATGCCGTTTTTGCCGTTGACCAGCAACTCGTTGATCCCTGGTTTGAGGGTGGTGCTGGTGCTCATGACCGCCGGTTTGCCTTCACAGCCGTTGTCCAGCAGCGACATCATCTGGCGATAGATGGTCTCCTGGTCCAGGCGATAAAGCGGCGAGAATTCCCAGATGAGAATCTTCGGTGGGTGTTTCTGGAAGTCTTCGCTGCCCAGGTACTGCAGCATCGAACCTTCAAGGCCGCCGCCCGGGAAGGCGACGTTCAGCACATCAGCACCAATGTATTCCTGCAAAAAGCCGGAGAAGTTGTAGTTCTTCCCGCTGTGACTGGTACCGACCAGTGTGATTTCCGGGTTGCCGGAGTCACCGAACAGGTCGCCGTCGGCAGCTTCGCCTTTGGGTTCTGTCTCAAACTGGTCCATGTACTGGATGGCATAGCTCGTGCCGCATAATTGACCGGCCATATTGTGAAGAGTGCCCTTCTTGCCCATGCGACCTGACAAGTGGGTCTCGAATTCACGGCGCGGAACACCTGCAAAAGCCTGCATCTTCTTCACGGAATCAGCGACGATTTTCGCCGTGCGCTGAGCGCCATACGGCGTCCAGTGCTGGTCACCGCGGAAGTAGAAATCGTGGGCCTGTTGCTCGTTGGTCAACGGCGACAGGTCCGGCACGGTGTAACCCATTTTTGCGAAACGACCGAGCATGGCCTGGTAGTTACGCAGCGCGGTGTTGTAGTCGAACTTGTCGCGTTCGGCCGGGAACAGCTTGTTGCGATCAACCAGCCCGCGGGTGGGTTGATACACGACCACCAGCTCTACGCCCTTGCTCTTGAAGGCGTCGTGCAGCATTTGCATGCGGCGATAGCCTTCAGGCGTGGTGTCGAATTCGGTGCGCAGGTCTTCACGGGTCCGGAACAACCAGTCGTCCTGGGCCTGAACCAGCGTGGTGAAGTTCTGCTGGTAGCGGCTGACGTAGTTTTTTTCGTCGTGCGCTTCAGGGCACAGACTGCAGCAAGGCTCGGCCGTGAAGCTCGGGGCAGTGGTGTCCGCTGCATACGCGCCATTGCTGGCGGCGAACAGTGCAGCGGTCAGGCCCGAGAGGCTGAGCAATTTGATCAAATGTGCGTGCATAGAAATATCTTCCTCAGTCCCGGAGTTGTTTCTGGCTTTCGACCGGGTCGATCAACACGGCTTTCTGTTGGCGCACCAGCAGATCGAGGATTTCGTCCTGACGGTCGCCCAGTACACCGTTGAAGCTGATCCCGCTGGCTTTGGTCGGTGCGAGCATCGAAACCTTGTACAGCTCGACGCTCAGAGGCGAGTCGATGGACAGCGGGCCTGAACCGTTGGAGGTCAGTTCGCCGCCGACCATGATCAGCGAGACTTCGGCATCGAACGGGTCGAGCTTGATGTCGCGGTCAGTGTCCGAGAGGTCCTTGATGTGGCCGTAGACGCCCATCAAACCGTTACCGATGGCCAGGTTTTCGTACAGCTTGATGTTGGTGCTGTTGCGAACCCGGATGCCGTGACGCTTGTTGGCGAACACACGATTGCCCCACAGCAGGTTGTCGGCACTCTCATACAAGGTGATGCCGTCGGTGTGGTTGCGGTAGATCTCGTTGTACGCCACCAGGTTGTTCACGCTGTTACGGTCAAGGACGATGCCGGACAGGTGGTTGTCGTAGCTTTTGTTGTTGATGATGAAGCTGTCGTTCACCTCACGGGAGACGATGATCCCGTGTTTTTTCTTGGTCCCGTACACCGTGTTTTCGGCAATGATCAGACCGTGGGAACGGTCATGGGGGTCGATGCCGTAAATGATGTTGTCGTGGTAGGTGCTGCCCTTGACCACGAAGTCGCGGGTTTCATAGCAGTAGAACCCGTACCACATGTCCGAGAAGTCAGAATTGACGATCCAGCCGGTCGGCTCGGCGCGGTTCATCTGCGCCTTCATGTTCGGCGTGTACTGGGAAATACTGATGCCGTACGACTTGCTGTTGTTGTAACCCAGGCTCGCCACTTTGGTGTTGAACATGTAGGTCTGGGTGCCGCCCCAGGACAGCAGGAACGGACGGAATTCCTTCGGCGCCTTGTACGTCGACGGGCCATTGGCCTTCTCGTTCCAGCCGGTTAGCTTGGTATCGGACATGAACAGCAGGTTGTCGTTGACCAGAAATGCACCGGCATCCTGAGACAGGCGCAGCTCGGTGGTTTTCTTGTCGATTTCAAAGATGCCGTTCTTGCCGACAACGATCGGCAGACGCGCCAGGAATACGCCCGGCGAGGTTTCGCTCAGGTACTGTTTAGGCACCTTTTTCGCAAGGTCCTGCAACGTCATGTAGCCGTCTTCGATGAAGATCGCCTGTGGGATGCCGTGCTGACGGGCCACCCATTCGGCCATCTTGTTGTCACCGCCGATGAATTCCTTCAGCGAGTCTTCCTGCATCATGCGTTTGATCGCAACCTTGCCCGGCTTGCTGCGCACGATCTTCTTCTGCATGGCCTGCTGGGTGTAACCCGAAAGGTCAGGCAGTTTTGGTTTGTCCATCAACAGCGGCTCGATGGGCGGGCTGCTGATGGTGTAGGTCTTGGCCTGGTGCAGGCCTTTGACCACCAAGTCCTTGCCATCCGCCGGATGCGCCGCAGGGGCGGGAACCGGCAACGGGCTGTTGGCCATGGCCGCAGTGCTGGCGAGCAGCAAGGCGCTGCTCAGCACAGCGCTTTCCAGCAGGGCATAGGGCCATGCCCGGTGACGCAATCTGCTTGCTTGACTGTTCATCTCATTGCACTCCTATCGCGGCTTGCATCAGAAGCGCCAGATGACGTCGACGATGGCGCGGTGCATGTAATCGTCTACACCGCTGTGATACGCATCGCCCGGTTTGAACACGCCTGCACGCAGACGAATCAGCGCCGACGGTTCGTCGAACGACTGGCTTACCGCAGCAGGCAGCAGGCCTTGCTTGAAGTACTTGGTGACGACAAGGTCCATTTCCTGACCCAGGTCCTTGCGGCCGTCTTCGAGCGGCAACGAGGCAAACGTGCTGACGCCATCGGAGTCGACATTTTCCTGGGCAGGGTTGATACCCGCGCCGCCGATGCCCGAGTGGCCGTCGACACGACGGAACTTGTGGTAGATCAGCGAGGCGTCGTACTCGTCCTGCATCTGCCAGGACGCGAACAGCGAGCCCGACTCTACGTTGGCCATTTCGCCCTGGAACGCTTCACCGAAGCGATGCACGCGCGAGCGGGTACCGGTCCAGTTCGAGCGGTTGCTTTCCAGACCGTTCTGCTCGTAGTTCTTGCTGGCGCGGGAGTAGGCGCCGCCCACTTGCCACATCGGGTCCAGACGGAAACGCAGGCCCAGGTCGGTTGCCCAGCCGTTGACGTTTTCGTTGTTCTTCTCGCCGGCCACGTACTGATCGCCAATGGCGTCGTAAGTGGTGCCGATGCGGTCACGATCGCCGGTCAGCCAGGTCAGGCTGCCCCAATAGTTGACGGTGTTCAGGTTGCGGTAGTTGTACGCGTCGCTGTTGGCCTGCAGACCCAGCCAGGTCAGGTCGCCACGCGAAGTCTTGTCCAGGTCGTCGATGGCTGAGCCCTGTTGTTTCAGGCTGCCGCCGTCATGGCTGTGGTGCGCGCGAATGCCTGCCCACTGGCCCGGTGTCCACTGGTATTCCACGTCGCCATACAGGTGCGAGCGATCCTTGTCCTGTGCCGACAGCTCGGTCAGGTCGGTGCGGTATTCGCTGAAGCGCTGGGCGGCGCCCACTTCTGCCTTGAGCAGGGTGGTGTCGAAGGTCCAGTTCACCGCTTCGATGTTGGTGTCGTGCCATTGACCATCGTCATTGCGCAGGCGCTGACGACCGACTTTCAGGATCTCGCCCGGGTAAGGCGTGAAACCGCTGTAGCCGATCCAGAATTCGCGCAGGGCCGCGTAGCTGTCATCCACTTTGCGACTGTTGGACGTGCTGCGTGAACGTTGGGCGCTCTGACCGTTAGCGTCAGTGACCTGCTGATCCAGCGGGTCGGTCTGAATGGTGTCGGTAGCGGTGACGACCTGGCCCATCGCGTAACCGCTCCAGTTGCCCCACTCGCCATAGGCCCATGGACGCAGATCCAGACCGACACCGTTGACGTCGCCACCGCTGCGGGTGCCGAGGTCACGGTCGTCTTCCATCTGGCCGGTCGCTTTGACTTCGATGCCGAAATTCTGAGTGTCGGTCAGGGCTGCCAGTGTCGGCGTGGCCCAGATCAGGGAGAAGCCCAGACCGAATCCGGCCGCCATCAGAGGGTTCAACTTAAGCTTCATAGAGGTGCGTCCCCGCCGTCTTTTTCTTCTTGCAGTGTCTGCAAGGCCAACGCGTTTTGCGCGGTTGTGCCACGGACCTGCTGTTCTCGCTGGAGAAGGCTCTGCGCCTGGGCGCGCTTCTCAGGCGGCAATTGTTCGTTCAGTTGTTGCGCAAGATCCGTCGCTTGCGGTGTGCCCTGAGCCAGTGCGAGCTGGCCGAAGACCCATGCGTTGACCGGATCAGGCTTGATACCCTTGCCTTGCGAGAACAACTGCGCGAGGGCGAAGTCGGCACTGTTTTGGCCGCCGCGTGCGGAGGTCAGCAACTGGTCGACCGCTTTCTGCGGGTCTGGATGGCCCAGATAACCCCGGCGATACAGCTGACCCAGGTAGTAATGCGCGGAGATTTGCGTCGCAGCGGCCTTGGTCAGGTGCTCTTCGGCTTTCTTCGCATCCGGCAAGACCAGCTTGCCTTCGTAATACAGCTTGCCCAGCAACAGTTCGGCGCGCGGTTGATCCGCAGCACGGCCGTTGTCCAGGTATTCCATCATCTTGTTGACGTCACCCAATTCGGGGAAGTCGTACAGCAACTGCGCCAGGCTGACCCATGAAGCGGGGTAACCAGGGGCCACTTTCTCCAGCAGCGATTGCGCGGTTTTTTCGTCCGGCTTGCCGAGGGTCGAATCGCCCAGCACGCGAGCGACGCTGTCGACACGCATGGCAGGCACGCTGCCCATGGCGTAACCGCTTTGCATCTGCTCGATCAGCGCAGCCTGTTTGTCGGCTTCGCCGCGTTTCTGGTAGACCGTTGCCAGCTCGGTGTAGCAAACGTCAGTGGTGCGCAGCGCTTGCTTGCAGATGCTTTCTACTTCTGCCAGATGCTGGTCGTAGGTCCCCTGGGTGCGATACAGCAGCACCTGGGCCAGACCCGCTTCCGGATAACCGCCAGCGCGCCATTCGTTGATCTTCTGCTGCGCATTCACGTTCGGGAACGTGTGCGGGTATTGCAGATAGAGCATCGCCAGCGGGATCAGTGTGCCGGCTTCGCCATTGGCGAACGCCTTCTTCAGCAGGCCTTCGGCTTCACGCTGCTCGGCTTCGGTGGAGTTCGGCTTGACCGCCAGCAACTTGCCCAGGCGCGATTGTGCCCGAGGCGAAGTGGCGGCTGCGGCACGGTAAGTCGCCTCGGCCTGCTTGATCAGCTCCGGGTCGCGGGTACCCACCTGGATATCCGCGAGGCCGACCTGTGCATCGCTATAGCCCAGGTCCGCCAGTTGCCGATAGTTTTGCTCCGCCAGCGCGGTGTCGCCGCGTTTCAGGGCTTCGTTGGCCAGGCGCTGATCGGGCAGGCCGGCACAGCCGCCCAAACCGATAGCGATCGCCAGGCTCAACAATGTAGGGGCTGACAAGCTTCGTAGTGGGCTAGCCATGTTTAGAAACCTGCCGCCGTGGCTTTATCGATCAACCAGTTCAGCGACGGGCCACGAGTGCTCACCACTTCAACCGGGCGACCTGCCAGGCTGCTGTTGATGGCTTCGTCAGGCTGGATCTGAACGCGGATATCGGAAGACAGGTCTGCAGGGCTCAGCGCCGTGGCGCTGACGATCTTGCCGCTGTGGTCGCCGTCTTCGCCAGCGACCTGGAAGGTCACGCGAGCGCCCGGCTGGACGTCTGCGAACTGACGGTAGGTGAAGCGAGCATCGACATTGGCGGCCACGTTGCGCGGGACCATCTGGAAGATCACTTGACCTTTGCTGGCGTACTGACCGTCGGCGACCAGTTGCTTGGCCACGACGCAATCGCAAGGGCTGGTCATGGTGCCGGCCAGTTGACGACCGAACAGCTCTTCGATTTTGGCCGGCTGCATTTCGTCCGGGTCCAGGTTGCCTTTCAACATGTCCAGCATGCTGGTGTTGAAGGTCGCCAGCGGTGCGCCTTTGGCGACGTTGCCGTTGGGCGTAACCAGGCTGGTCACGGTGCCTTCACGGGGCATGGTGACATCCAGGCTAGGCACGCTGACCAGGCCCGACGTGGAGTGGCTGACGAAGTACATGCCGTAGACCGACTTGGCAACGAAGCCGAACGCAATCACGCCGACAGCGAAGATACCGACGCTGAAGGTCACGGCGCGCAGGCGACCGAACGCGCTCATGCCGCTGCCGCTGTCCTTGGATTTGCGTGCCTTGGTGAAGTTGTCGCGCTGCAGGGTCGCCAGCACTTCACCCATGCTGATGAGATCGCCCGACAGGTGCGAAGTGATCAGGTGACGCAGGGTCGAGATGTCCTGGGATTCCAGATTCTGGAACTGGCAGCCGACACGCCCGGTGCTCGAGTCGATGGTGCGCACTTGCAGGTCGACGTCCATGGCCAGACCGAGGTTGTCGATCAGGAACTGCAGACGGCCCTTGATGACTTCCCCGACGCCCGGACGCAGGTTGGCAGGAGCGACAAAGCTCAGACCGCCTGCCGAAAGGTCTTCGACACGCACCAGCGGAGCGTTCGGCTGACCATTGAGCAGTCGCAGTTTGGCCGGGATCTTGACCCGTGCGTGCTGACGCTGGGCTTCGGATTCATGTACGACATTGGCATTCACGGCTGTATTCATGGTGGTAATTCCTGATTAATCGAGTTGATCCATTGTTTCGGTCAGAGGCCCGGTCAGACCATTGTCAGCAGCACGGCAACGAAGATGCTGCCAGCCGAGAAAGTCATGGTCCGCGACGACCAGGTGTTGAACCAACCCTGGAAGCTGGCCATGTCGCGGCTCAGTTTTGTGTCCTGGCGGGTCCAGGACTGTCGGTCGAGACGGAAGAAGACGTAGATCTTCATCAGTGCGCCGACGATCTGGTTGTAATAGAGAATCATCGGATAAGCCGGCCCGATCTTGTGCCCGCTGCACGACAGCAGCAGCGTCAGGATCAGACGGGTAATACCGATCCACAGCAGGTAAGCCAGCAGGTATTCGATACCGAACTTGAGGCTCGCCAGCATGGCAACGGTCAGGCCGAGGATCGACGTCCACATCGACACGCGCTGGTCGAACAGCACGATGCTGGTGAAGATTCCGAGACGACCGAAGCCCAGACCCAGGGCCCGGGAGTTCTGCCGAAGGTTGTTGCCGTACCAGCGGTACATCAGCTTGCGGCTGGCCTTCAGGAAGCTTTTTTCCGGCGGGTGTTCAACGGTGTTGATGGCGGCATCCGGCACGTAGAACGTGTCGTAGCCCAGGCGCATCAGGCTGAACCAGCTGGACTTGTCGTCGCCGGTCAGGAACTTGAAGCGGCCCAGACGCCAGTGCTGCAGCGAATCGCTTTCCACGTCGGCGATGAACATCGGGTCCGTCACCACGGTGGCGCGGAACACCGACATACGGCCGGTCATGGTCAGCACGCGCTTGGACAGCGCCATCGAGCACATGTTGATGTGACGCTGAGCGAAACGCAGCTTGTGCCACTCGCTCATGATGTAGCCGCCGCGTACTTCACAGAACTCGTTGGTGGTCAGGCCGCCGACGTTGCCGAACAGCTGAAACCACGGAACGGTTTTCTGCACGACGCCTTCGGCCAGAACGGTGTCACCGTCGATCACCGCCACCACGGCGCGGTCGTCCGGCATGTGGCGGGAGATGGCGCGGAAACCGAACGCCAGACCGTCACGCTTGCCGGTACCGGCGATGCGCACGAAGTCGAGCTTCACGTGCTCCGGCGGGTTGTACTTGGCCCACAGTGCCTTGACCAGCAGCTCGTCGGACATTTCCACCAGGGAGCACACGATGGTGGTCGGGAAGCCGCAGTTGATGGCTTCGCGAATCACCGAGCTGTACACCTGAGCCGTGGTCAGCGCATCGATACGAAAGCTGGTGACCATCAGGAACACGTGGGACGGATCGGCTGCCTTGCCCAGCTTGCGCACTTTGCGGCGCAGGTGCGGGTAGACGATGTACAGGAAAATCATGCCGCGCACGAAGTGCGTTGCGCCCATCGAGTAACGCCAGATGCCGACGATACCGATCAGGAAAATAAAATCTTTGGAGTGCGAGTCAAACAGCGATGCAGGCAGTGCCATGGCGATGGCTGCCAGCAACGTCAGATAAAACAGCCAACCTGCGGCCTGGAGGAAGCCGTGCTTCAGCCTTTGCATAGTGTGTATCCCTAAGTCAGTTGCAACCTCAAGCCGCAAGCTTCAAACCTCCAGTCGCAGGCGCTGACGCCCGGGACTGGAGGGATGAAGCCTGAAACTTGCAGCTCGTGGCTTGCAGCTCGCTGTGTGTTACCAGCAGATACCTTCGATTTGACCGTTTTCGGTGGTGGTGCCTTTCATGAAGCCCACCAGGTCAATCACACGCTTGCCGGCTGGCGCGCTGTTGGCGAGTGCACGGAAGCGCTCGTCGCGGTTACCCAGGATGATCACGTCGGAGTTGTTGATGACCGCGTCGAAGTCCGAGTTCAGCAGGGACGAAACGTGCGGGATCTTGGACTCGATGTAGTCTTTGTTGGCGCCGTGAACGCGAGCGTATTCGACGTTGCTGTCGAAGATGCTCAGGTCGTAGCCCTTGCCGATCAGCATTTCTGCCAGCTCGACCAGTGGGCTTTCGCGCAGGTCATCGGTACCGGCCTTGAAGCTCAGACCCAGCAGGGCGACTTTGCGAGTGTCGCTGGCGGCGACGATGTCGAAAGCGTTCTGAACCTGGGAAACGTTGCTGCGCATCAGGGAGTTGAGCAGGGGGGCTTCAACGTCCAGGGTGCTGGCGCGGTAGGTCAGGGCGCGGACGTCCTTCGGCAGGCAGGAACCGCCGAAAGCGAAGCCTGGGCGCATGTAGTACTGGGACAGGTTCAGAGCCTTGTCCTGGCAGACCACGTCCATCACTTCACGGCCGTCGACGCCGACTGCCTTGGCGATGTTGCCGATTTCGTTGGCGAAGGTGACCTTGGTCGCGTGCCATACGTTGCAGGTGTACTTGATCATCTCGGCAACGGCGATGTCCTTGCGGATGATCGGTGCGTCGAGTTCTTCGTACAGGGACTGCAGAACGTCACCGGACGCTTTGTCGAATTCGCCGATAACGGTCATCGGAGGATGGTCGTAGTCAGCGATCGCGGTGCTTTCACGCAGGAATTCAGGGTTGACCGCGACGCCGAAGTCGACGCCGGCTTTCTTGCCCGAGCAGTCTTCGAGGATCGGGATGACAACGTTTGCGACGGTGCCCGGCAGAACGGTGCTGCGCACGACGATGGTGTGACGGGTGCTCTTGTCACGCAGTACGAAGCCGATTTCGCGGCAGACCGATTCAATGAAGTCCAGCTCCAGATCACCGTTCTTCTTGCTTGGAGTACCGACGCAGATCATCGACAGGTCAGTGTCGCGGATCGCTTCGGAGAAGTCGGTGGTGCCGCGCAGTTTGCCGGTCTTGATGCCGGTTTCCAGCAACTCGCCCAGACCTGGCTCAACGATTGGCGACTTGCCCTTGTTGATCAGATCGATCTTGGCGGCGGAGATGTCCACGCCAACAACATCATGACCACGCGCCGAGAGGCAGCCTGCGCAGACTGCACCGACATAGCCCAAACCAAAGATGCTGATACGCATAGTAATCTCCTCGATGTTTACGCCATTAGTTGGCTGAATATAAAAACTGTCTTACAACTTTCGCGCACTCGTACGCACGGCAAATGAATGTCGCGTGACAAGCACAGGCAGAATTAAGGGGTGAGTTACCTATATGAAAGGCAAACCCGAATGCTACAGATCAAAAGTGTCGAGTGGCCCATACATATTTATATAGGTTCCCGATCTGGGATGTGGCAGGCACTCCAACGGATGGTTTGCGCGTCGCGCTCAGGCGGTCAAGGACAAGGCTTATGGCCCTCTCCTGGTGAATCAGCCCTGATCACGACTGCGGGCACCCGAATGGTGCTAGCTCAATTTCTCTTCAACTAGTTTGGTGCGTGACTCCTTGTACGTACCACTTGACCGGCGGGTCTTACTTCGTTGAGAAGCAACTTCCAGATCTGTCCATGTGCCATGTAAGAGATGTCCTACATGGGGGACGAGAATTGTTACGGGATGTAGGAGCGTGGGCATTCCCCATAAGTTCCGGGCCGCTCGTCCTCTTTTTGAGATTTTTCGTAACACTCGGTGGATTTCGGCGGGATCCAACACGCAGGCAGTCAAGGTTTGAGCCTTAGTTTATAAGGCTTTCGCCAGCTCGCAGGCTAGAGTGCCACTAGTTCAAATCGGTGGGCCGGAATCTTCAAAAAAAGTTGTTAAATTTTTGAGAAAAAAAAGAGCTGTTATTTTTTGACTGTTAGTTGGCGCCAATTAGTCGGCAGCACTACCGTTCGTCCGCGCAAACTGTAGGTTATGAACTAAGTAAGTGTGGGAATCTGCGAACAGAGTTACTGTTTTTCTTTGCGGTCGGTTGGATGGATAGATGCATTCGAATGACGGGGTTTACCTAGGCGCATCAAAACGGCGAGAGAAGCGCCCTGTGAAATGCACTGAAGTGGGGATCGGGTAGCGTCGCGATGCCCGTCGACTGGTCGAGACAGGCATGCGTTTTGGCGCAGTAGAGGAGAGCTGCAGCTCAGGCGTCTTGCTCGTCGCGCAGGAAAACAAGCTTGTCTGGAGAGGACAGCTCTTTGCTGTATCGATAGCCATGGGCATCGAACTGCGTCAGGTCTTTGGGCTTGCTGATGCGCTCGGAGATCACGAAGCGAGTCATCATGCCCCGGGCTTTCTTGGCGTAGAAACTGATGATCTTGTACTGACCGTTTTTCTGGTCGCGGAACTCGGTTTCGATCACGCGGGCATTAAGGGCCGGACGCTTGACCGCCGAAAAGTACTCGTTCGACGCCAGGTTCAGCAGCACGTCGTCGCCTTGTTCTTTCAGCGCCTCGTTCAGCCACTCGCTGATGCGGTCGCCCCAGAATGCATAAAGATCCTTGCCCCTCGCGTTCGCCAGCTTTGTGCCCATTTCCAGGCGATAGGGTTGCATCAGGTCCAGAGGACGCAGCAATCCATAGAGCCCGGACAACATGCGCAGGTGCTTCTGGGCGTACGTCAGATCGGGTCCGCTCAGGGTGTCGGCGTCGAGACCGGTGTACACGTCACCCTTGAAGGCCAGCAGCGCCTGTTTGGCGTTTTCGGGAGTGAAGGCCGGATTCCAGCTGCCGAAGCGGGCGGCATTGAGACCCGAGAGCTTGTCGGACAGGTGCATCAGCTCGCCGATCTGCGCCGGGGTCAGGTCGCGCAGCTGTTTGATCAGCTCCTGGGAGTGATCCAGAAATTGCGGCTGGGTGTAACGCTTGGTGGTGGGCGGGGTGTCGAAATCGAGTGTTTTGGCTGGGGAAATCACCATCAGCATGGGCAGGTCTCCTTTAATCGTCGGGCGATTCTAGGGGTTGCGTGCGGATCACTCCAGCTATGGTGTCGATAGGCGCGCTCCTGCAGCGGCCGTGTCCGAATCCGGCGTTCTGGCCCAAGGCAAATCCGCTATAGTGCTTCGCCGGTTTTCGGCCTCTTTATCAAGGATTGGGAGCACGTTGTGTTGCGCATGCTGTTATTGATCGGAGCCTGTTTGCTGGGGCTCAACGCACAGGCGGCCACGGGCGATATCGCGATGCTGGATCGCTCGGTCTGGCCGGAGGCTCTGGAAACGCCGCAGCTGTTCGACGTCGCGTCCCGCGCGCAAATTCTCAGCTTCGCCCATCAGTTGCTGGAAAGCGAAAACCTCAGCGACGCCCAGCTTGGCGCGCGCCTGGGTCTGCGCCAGATCAACCTGCCGACGGTCAACCTGATCCGCACACGGTTATGGACGCGCCTGTTCGAGAACTGGACATTCGCTGAAAAAACCTGCGGAGCCGACGCCTCGTTCTGCGTGCTGGTCGACGACGTGCCGATGCTGCGCCAGCGCGCCGCCGAATACAAAGTGGCCGATGATTCCTTCTATGCGCAGTGGGCAGCGCCGGCCGATGCGTTCAACCAGCGTTATCTCAACGAACTCTTGCGCATGGCCGCCTTGTTCCCGCAGACCAGCAGCGAGATCGAGCGCTACAACTCCGACGAACTCAGCGGCGAGGAAATGCCGGACCGGACCTTCCTGCTGAATTTCGAGAGCGGTCCGACCGTCGCTGATGGCGCCACGGACTGGCTGGCTGACTTCATGCGCCAGCAGAAGATCACCGCGACGTTCTTCGTCCTGGGCAAGAGCCTGCAGAGTCGTCTCGACAGCACCTCGGCGCAAGCGCTGCAAAACGTCTACCGGCAGCAATGCGTCGGCCTCCAGGGCTGGGAGTTCAGGTCCCATGCCCACTGGCGTGACTGGCAGGACTCCATCGAGCGTACGGCCGCGCTGGTTCAGCAGGTGCTGCCGGACAATTTCGTGCCGCTGTTCCGCCCGCCTTACGGGCATCGTCGGGCCGACAGTGCGCCGTTCTTCCGTGATCAGCAGCTGCGGGTCTCGCTGTGGAACATCGATTCCCAGGACAGCACCGGACGCATCAGCGCCGAGCAGGCCGCCAACCGCGTGCTGACGCTGATGCTGCTCTGGCGGCGCGGCAATGTGGTGTTTCATGACAGCACGGACAAGCCGCAGCAGGCGGTGCCATGGCTGATGGCCAATACCGCGCAAAGCGGCGTGATGTGGGAGGACTGCCATATCTATCCGCAGCAGTTGGCGGACGAAGAAGATGAGGATGACGAGGCTGACGCGCCGGACGATGACGCCGTAGTGGAGCCAGCCGAGCAGCCGGGTGCAGCGGTTGAGCAGACGGTGCCGCCAGTGAAAGACGGGGAATAACGAGGGGGGATGTCGGAAATTTCTGAGGATTTGTCCCAGACCGGACTTCCGACTGTAAACGCGGCTGACCCATCCGCCAAGGGCTAATTCGCCGCCTGAAAAATAAACTTCAAAAAGCGCCGAAACGCGTTTTTATGTCATCGGTTTTGCGGTATTACGACAACAGACCGCCGAACCCTGCAACACAGGTGGCGTCATTCCAGACCCCACTTTGCGCAATTTTCTCCTGCCTCAAGGGGAAAGCCTCGGCGGCCTTTTCGTGGCGCAGCATCGCTGTGTGTTGCGTCACTTGGCTACTACAAAGGTGAGCGAGTATGGATGACCACGGACGCACCCCTTCCTCTAACCAGCCAATCCTCTACGTGCTCGATACCAACGTATTGATCCATGATCCAAACGCGCTTCTGAATTTCGAAGAACATCACGTTGCACTCCCCATGACGGTCCTGGAAGAACTGGACAAGCTCAAGGCGGGCAAGCACTCGGTCGCTGCCGAATGTCGGCAGGCGATCCGGTTGATTGACAAGACGCTCGGCGAAGCGACCCCGGAGGAGGTCGAAAAAGGCGTACCGATCGATCGCGGTACAGGCGTTTTCAAGGGTTATCTGTCCATCCTCATGAACAAGCGGCAAGAGCCCAACCGGGTGCTGCCTGACAACCTCAATGACAACATCATCATCAACCAGTTGATCGATCTGCACGCGCGGAAAAAGGACACGCGCATCGTACTGGTCACCAAAGACATCAACATGCGCCTCAAGGCGCGGGCCTGTGGCATCGAGGCCGAGGACTACAGCACCGACCAACTGGTCGACGACGTGTCGATGCTGTCCCGCGGTTACCACAACATGACAGGCTCTTTCTGGGACCGGGTGAGCAAGGTCGACACCCGTCAGGATCACGGCCGCACCTGGCACAAAGTGCAGATGATCGAGCAGATTCCGTCTGTGCACATCAACGAATTCATCATCGATGAGCAAGGGTTCGTGGGTTGGGTCAAAGGCGTCAAACCTGACGAACTGCTGTTGCTGGACATGCATCAAGAGCCGCTGCTGCACCAGGAAGCGTGGGGGCTGAAGCCGCGTGACATCTATCAGGGACTGGCGCTGTTCGCGCTGCTCGATCCGGATATCCATCTGGTCAACCTGTCCGGCGCGGCCGGTTCGGGCAAGACCATTCTCGCCCTGGCCGCTGCCATCGAGCAGACCATGGTCAGCAAGCGATATCGCCGCATCATCGCCACCCGCAGCGTGCAGGGGCTCGACCAGGAAATCGGCTTTCTCCCAGGCACCGAAGCAGAAAAGATGGAGCCATGGCTTGGCGCGATCACCGACAACCTGGAAGCGTTGCACATGGACGATGAAAACACCCATGGCAGCGTCGATTACATACTGAGCAAGGTGCCGCTGCAGTTCAAATCCCTCAACTACATCCGGGGCCGAAGCTTCCAGCAGAGCCTGATCCTGATCGATGAATGCCAGAACCTCACGCCGCACCAGATGAAAACCATCATCACCCGTGCCGGTGCCGGTTCCAAAGTGGTCTGCCTGGGCAACCTGGCGCAGATCGACACCCCTTATCTGTCGGCCACCAGTTCGGGGCTGACCTACCTGACGGAGCGCTTCAAGGATTTCCCCAACGGCGTGCACATCAGTCTGCAAGGTGTCCCACGCTCGATCCTGGCTGAATACGCGGAGAGCCATTTGTAAACCTGTGGTCCACGCCTATACATGAATCTCCACTCACCGCTGAACTTGTAGGAGCCGGCTTGCTGGCGAACGCGTCCAGTCATTCACTGCAACTGTGACTGATCCACTGCATTCGCCGGCAAGCCGGCTCCTACGACCCGCGCCTGACGCGGTTTCTCACCCAGCTCGATGCAGTTCGGGTCTTATCGGCGTTACAATCCCCGCTCCTGTTCAGGAGTCATCCCGTGCTCACTCATCTCGATTCCCAAGGTCGCGCCCACATGGTCGACGTCACTGAAAAAGACGTGACGTTCCGTGAAGCCGTGGCCGAAGCGCGCGTGCGCATGCTGCCCGAAACCCTGCAAATGATCGTCGCAGGCGGGCATCCCAAAGGGGACGTCTTTGCCGTCGCCCGCATCGCCGGCATCCAGGCCGCGAAGAAAACCAGCGATCTGATACCCCTTTGCCACCCGTTGATGCTGACGGGCGTGAAGGTTGAACTCACGGCTCAAAGCCCTGACACCGTGCACATCGTTGCCCGCTGCAAACTCTCCGGCCAGACCGGTGTGGAAATGGAAGCGCTGACCGCCGCCAGCATCGCGGCCCTGACCATCTACGACATGTGCAAGGCGGTGGACCGCGGCATGACCATCGAGCACGTGCGGCTGCTCGAAAAACTCGGTGGCAAGACCGGACACTTCATCGCCGACGAGCAGGTGAGCGCCCAATGACCATTCACGTGCAAGTTCAGTTCTTCGCGCGTTTTCGCGAAACCCTCGGCACCGAAAGCGAGAAACTCGAAGGCGCGTTCGCCACCGTCGACGCCGTGCGCCAGCATCTGCTCGAGCGCGGCGGCGTGTGGGAAGTGCTGAGCGAGAAAGGCATCATGTGCGCCCGCAATCAGGAGCTGTGCTCCCTGGACACGGCCGTTGAGCCGGGCGATGAAGTGGCGTTCTTTCCGACCGTCACCGGAGGCTGATATGAGCGTGCGAGTGCAAGCCGCCGCGTTCGATCCCGGTGCTGAAGTCAACGCCATGCACGACGCCAACGTCGGCGTGGGTGCGGTGGTCAGCTTTGTTGGCTACGTACGGGATTTCAACGACGGCCGTGAAGTGGCGGGGATGTTCCTTGAACACTACCCCGGCATGACCGAAAAAGCGTTGCTCAAGATTGTCGACGAAGCGCAGCAGCGCTGGCCGTTGCTCAAGCTGCATGTGATACATCGGGTGGGCGAGTTGGCGCCTGGCGAGCCGATTGTGTTCGTTGCAGTAGCCAGCGCCCATCGCCAGGCCGCATTCGAGGCCTGCGATTTCGTCATGGACTACCTGAAGACTCGAGCGCCGTTTTGGAAGAAGGAAAACACGTCAGAAGGACCGCGCTGGGTCGAAGGGCGAGACAGCGACCACAAGGCTGCGGATCGCTGGAAATAGACTGCAAACTCAGCGTTGTAGGAGCGTGGCTTGTCCCGCGATCTGCCGGGAACCGGCAGTCAGGCCAGCAAATGTGGTGTGTCAGCTATAGCCCCATTCCCAGCCATTGCGACGACTGCGTCGCCGATCGCGGGACAAGCCACGCTCCTGCAGATGTGTGGCGTCATTCTGCCGCAGGAATCGCCCTCTGCACGCGCACCACTGGCCGCAACAAATGGGTCGGCGGCGTTTCGCAGCTGATCTTGCGGCCCAGCTTCTCTTCGATCGAGGGCAGCTGGTACGAATCGTCTTCACCGGCGAAGCTGATCGACACGCCGTCTGCGCCTGCACGACCGGTCCGGCCGATGCGATGCACGTAGTCGTCCGGTACTTCGGGCAGGGTGAAGTTGATCACGTGGCTGATGCCGTCGATGTGAATCCCTCGACCCGCAACGTCAGTGGCCACCAGCACCCGAATCTTGCCTTCGCGAAAGCCTTCCAGCGTCTTGATGCGCTTGTGCTGGGGCACGTCGCCTGACAACTGCGCGGCATTGATGCCGTCACGCACGAGGCGCTCTTCGATACGCCGCACTTCGTCCTTGCGGTTGGCAAAGACCATCACCCGCTCCCAACCGTGATCATTGATCAGGTTGAACAACAGCTTGTACTTGTCGGCACCGGCTACGGCATAAATATGCTGCTCGACGGTGTCGCTGGCGACGTTCAGCGATTCGATCTCGACGATCGCCGGGTCCGTCGTCCACTGCTTGGCCAGGTTCATCACGTCTTCGGTGAAGGTGGCGGAGAACAGCAGCGTCTGGCGCTCGCCCTTGTGCGGGGTCTGGCGAATGATCGAGCGCACTTGGGGAATGAAGCCCATGTCGAGCATGCGGTCAGCTTCGTCCAGCACCATCACCTCAACCATGTCCAGGTGCACTTCGCCGCGCTGGGCGAAGTCAAGGAGACGGCCTGGCGTGGCGACCAGGATGTCGCAGTGGCGCGCTTCGAGGTGTTTGAGCTGCTTGTCGAAATCCATGCCGCCCACAAACGTCATTACGTTGAGGTCGGTGTATTTGGTCAGCGCCTCGGCGTCCTTGGCGATCTGCACCACCAGCTCACGGGTCGGCGCAATGATCAGCGCACGGGGTTCACCCATGTAGCGCTCTTTCGGCGGAGGCGTCTGGGTCAACTGGGTAATGATGGAAATCAGGAAGGCGGCGGTCTTGCCGGTGCCGGTCTGGGCACGGCCGATGGCATCGCGGCCTTTGAGGGTGTAACCCAGCACGCCGGCCTGGATCGGCGTGCAGTACGGGAAACCCAGGTCCTGGATCGCGTGCATCAATTCGGGGGCGAGGGGGAAATCGTGGAAACGGGTTTTGCCTTCCAGGGGCTCGACGGCGAAGTCTTCGAGGTTCCAGGGAATGACGACGGGCTTGGGCGCACGTTCACGGCGCGGACGTTCAGCCTTGGCGGGCGAGGTGACGGCCGGTGCGGTGGCTGCTAAATGCTCGGGCGCAGGCACGTGCACTTCTGCTGCTGACGGTTCCCGCGAGACGCTTTCGGTCTGGCGCTGGGGGATGGGGAGGGCGGCAGCAGGCGCGAGCGGCTCAGCCTCGCTTTTTCCGAACATCTTTTTAAGTGCTTTGAGCACGGTGATCTCATCGAGTGATTTAGGAATGTACGCCGGGGAGTGTAAAGCAAGAACCCGGCGCGGCGTAGTGTCCTAGCAAATCCACAACGCAATTGGAAGGATCAAATGAGTGGACTAGCGAAGCTTATCCGCGAGCCAGACACCTATGTCGGAAATTTCCTGCGGTAACACTTCGTGTTCCATTGGGTATTCCTGCCATGTCACGGTGACGCCCTGGGCCTTCAAGTGCTCGTAAGCCGCTCGCCCCATGGCGTGCAGAACCACCGGGTCATTGCTGCCGTGCAAGCAATAGGCCGGGATGCGTTGCTGGCTGGCGGACAGGCTCATTTCGTCGCTGAACGTCGGTGCGTAAGTGGACAGGGCGAGCACGCCGCCGAGGGGGCCTTCCCAGCGCAGGAAGGCGGTGTGCAACACCACCGCGCCGCCCTGGGAAAACCCTGCCAGGAAGATTCGCGCTGGGTCGATGCCGCTGTCTCGTTGCTGTTCGATTAGCTTGATGACGTCCTGCGCCGAACCTTCCAGCTCGTCGCTGTCGATGGCGCGGGCCGGGCTCATGGCCTTGATGTCATACCAGCTGGGCATCGCGTAGCCGCCGTTGATGGTAACCGCCCGGGTCGGCGCCTGCGGCAGGATGAACCGCGTGGTCTTCAGCGTCTTCTGCAGCATCTCGGCCACCGGCAGGAAATCGTAGCGATCGGCCCCCAGGCCGTGCAGCCAGATCACGCAGGCATCGACTGCCAATTCCGGCTCGATGATCAACGGTTCAGTCATGTGTGCTCCATTAGTGTGCGGTGCCGTCGGCGCAGCGCTTTAAGGCGGTGCGTTGGGCCTTCAACATGGGATTTCGGATGTCGCAAGGTTACAAGTTTTGATCTTGACCTGTCGCTAATTCGACATTGCCAGCATGGTGGTACGGGCTTTGCTACACAACCCGCGGAGTGAAGGCGCTCACCTCGGGCGGTAACACTAATAGGCTATCAAGCAGACAGCCGAGTGTTGCGTCGGAGGCAGCATGGAATCATCGAGCAGGATTCCCGGCACGATTCGCTTTGAACCTCGGGGTTCAAGGACATCATGGGGCTTCAGTCTGCTGGACTCGCGACACATCGAATACGGGATGACCAGATGCCTGGCGTCAGTGGCGATAAACGGGTTCAACGTCGCATGACCCAAAAACAAGCCAGCACGGGTCATGAATGCCTCACAAGGGTGCGACGGGGCTAAGGCTCTACACAACAAAGAGCAAACTGGAGGTTTGAATGAAGATGTTGAAATCCACCCTGGCTGTAGTGGCCGCCGCTGCAGCGCTCGGTCTGACCGGGTTCGCTCAAGCGGGTGCCAAGCTGGACGCCATTCAGAAGAAGGGCTTTATTCAGTGCGGCGTCAGTGACGGTCTGCCAGGTTTCTCGGTTCCGGACGCCAGCGGCAAGATCCAGGGCATCGACGCCGACTTCTGCCGCGCTGTTGCTGCGGCGGTGTTTGGCGACGCGACCAAGGTCAAGTTCAGCCAATTGAACGCCAAAGAGCGCTTCACCGCCCTGCAGTCCGGCGAAATCGACATCCTGTCGCGTAACACCACCTGGACCAGCTCCCGCGACGCGAGCATGGGCCTTGTGTTCCCGGGCTTCGTCACTTACTACGACGGCGTTGGCTTCCTGGCCAACAGCAAGCTGGGCGTGAAAAGTGCCAAGGAACTGGACGGCGCGACCATCTGTATTCAAGCCGGTACCACCACTGAGCTGAACGTGTCGGACTACTTCCGCGCCAACAACCTCAAGTACACCCCGATCACGTTCGACACCTCCGACGAAAGCGCCAAGTCGCTGGAATCCGGTCGTTGCGACGTACTGACCTCCGACAAATCCCAGCTCTACGCACAGCGCTCCAAGCTGGCCTCGCCGAAGGACTACGTCGTCCTGCCTGAAACCATCTCCAAAGAACCGCTGGGCCCTGTTGTCGCCCGTGGCGATGAAGACTGGACCACCATCGTTCGCTGGGTCGGCTACGCGCTGCTGAACGCGGAAGAAGCAGGCGTCACGTCGAAAAACGTTGAAGCCGAAGCCAAATCCACCAAAAACCCTGACGTGGCCCGCTTGCTCGGTGCCGACGGCGACTACGGTCCGCAGCTGAAGCTGAAGAAAGACTGGGTCGTACAGATCGTCAAGCAAGTCGGTAACTACGGCGAAATGTTCGAGAAGAACCTGGGCGCAGGCACTCCTCTGGAGATTGCTCGCGGTCAGAACGCTCTGTGGAACGCTGGCGGCATTCAATACGCACCTCCAGTGCGTTGATTGACCTGCACCCGGCTGCGGGAATCGCAGCCGGGCGCTTTGTTGCACTTCTTCCGGGGCACTCCATGCAAAATCAAATCAGCGCACCCAAGCAGAGGCTCAGCCTCAGCGACCCTAAAGTGCGTGCGTGGCTATTTCAGATAATTACGGTTGTCGCCGTAGTCGCGATGGGTTGGTATCTGTTCGATAACACCCAGACCAACCTGCAACACCGGGGTATCACCTCAGGTTTTGGTTTCCTTGAAAACAGTGCCGGCTTCGGTATCGCGCAGCACCTGATTCCGTTCACGGAGTCGGACACCTACGCGCGGGTTTTCCTGATCGGTTTGCTCAACACGCTGCTGGTGACGTTCATCGGCGTGATTCTCGCGACCCTGCTGGGCTTCATCGTCGGCGTCGCGCGTCTGTCCAACAACTGGATCATCAACAAGCTGGCCACGGTTTACGTTGAAGTCTTCCGTAACATTCCGCCGCTGCTGCAGATCCTGTTCTGGTACTTCGCGGTGTTCCTGACCCTGCCGGGTCCTCGGGCTGCCCACGGGTTTCTCGGCTCGTTCTTCGTCAGCAGCCGTGGCTTGAACATGCCGGCCGCGATTGCCACCGATGCCGCGTGGCCTTTCGTGATCAGCGTGGTGCTGGCCATTGTCGCCATCGTGTTCATGACGCGCTGGGCGAACAAGCGCTTCGAAGCCACGGGCGTACCGTTTCACAAGTTCTGGGCGGGCCTTGCGCTGTTCATCGTGATCCCTGCGCTCTGCGCGCTGATCTTCGGTGCACCGGTGCATTGGGAAGTGCCTGAGCTGAAAGGCTTCAACTTTGTTGGCGGCTGGGTGTTGATCCCGGAACTGCTGGCGCTGACCCTCGCCCTGACGGTGTACACGGCGGCATTCATTGCCGAAATCGTGCGTTCGGGCATCAAATCGGTGAGCCATGGCCAGACCGAAGCAGCTCGCTCGCTGGGCCTGCGTCCAGGGCCGACGCTGCGCAAGGTCATCATCCCGCAGGCGCTGCGGGTGATCATCCCGCCGTTGACCAGCCAATACCTGAACCTGGCGAAGAACTCGTCGCTGGCCGCCGGTATCGGTTACCCGGAAATGGTTTCGCTGTTCGCCGGTACCGTGCTCAACCAGACCGGCCAGGCCATCGAAGTCATTGCCATCACCATGAGCGTGTACCTGGCGATCAGTATCAGCATTTCCCTGCTGATGAACTGGTACAACAAGCGCATTGCGCTGATCGAGCGGTGAGGAAACGCGCATGACATCCCATACTTTCAAACCCGACATGCCACCGCCGAGCAAAGTCTTCGGCCCGGTGGCATGGATGCGCCAGAACCTGTTCTCGAGCTGGATCAACACGCTGTTGACCCTGTTCGCGATCTACCTGATCTGGCTGGTCGTTCCACCGCTGCTGAGTTGGGCCATCTTCGATGCCAACTGGGTCGGCACCACGCGCGAAGACTGCACCAAGGCCGGCGCCTGTTGGGTGTTCATCGAACAGCGCTTCGGCCAGTTCATGTACGGCTACTACCCGCAGGCCCTGCGCTGGAGGGTTGATCTGACCGTCTGGCTGGCGATCATCGGCGTCGCGCCGCTGTTCATCAAAGTGATGCCGCGCAAGGCGATTTACGGCCTGTCGTTCCTGTTCATCTACCCGATCATTGCCTACTTCCTGCTCCATGGCGGCGTGTTCGGCCTGGACCTGGTTGCAACCAGTCAGTGGGGCGGCTTGATGCTGACCCTGGTGATCGCCACGGTGGGTATCGCTGGCGCGTTGCCGCTGGGCGTGGTGCTGGCTTTGGGACGCCGTTCCGAAATGCCGGCCATTCGCGTGATATGCGTGACGTTCATCGAGTTCTGGCGAGGCGTTCCATTAATCACCGTGCTGTTCATGTCGTCGGTGATGCTGCCGTTGTTCCTGCCTGAAGGCATGAACTTCGACAAGCTGCTGCGCGCGCTGATCGGCGTGATTCTGTTCCAGTCGGCGTACGTGGCCGAAGTGGTTCGGGGTGGCATGCAGGCCATTCCGAAAGGCCAGTACGAAGCGGCTGCGGCGATGGGTCTGGGCTACTGGCGCCGCATGGGGCTGGTGATTCTGCCGCAGGCCCTGAAGATGGTGATTCCCGGCCTCGTCAACACAGTGATCGCGCTGTTCAAAGACACCAGCCTTGTGATCATCATCGGGCTGTTCGACCTGCTCAACAGCGTCAAACAAGCGGCCGCCGACCCCAAGTGGCTCGGCATGGCGACCGAGGGTTACGTGTTCGCGGCCCTGGTGTTCTGGATCTTCTGTTTCGGCATGTCCCGCTACTCCATGCATTTGGAGCGTAAGTTGGACACAGGCCACAAGCGTTAGGAGTTTTGTGATGAGTGAAGCTATCAGTAAGCCTCTGGGCGCCGAAGGCATGATCCGGATGGAAGGCGTACACAAGTGGTACGGCCAGTTCCACGTGTTGAAAGACATTAACCTGAACGTGCGTCAGGGCGAGCGCATCGTCTTGTGCGGCCCGTCGGGCTCGGGCAAGTCGACCACCATTCGCTGCCTCAACCGTCTGGAAGAACACCAGCAGGGTCGCATCGTGGTCGATGGCACCGAGCTGACGTCCGACCTTAAGCAGATCGAGACGATTCGTCGCGAAGTCGGCATGGTGTTCCAGCACTTCAACCTGTTCCCGCACCTGACCATCCTGCAGAACTGCACGCTGGCGCCGATGTGGGTGCGCAAGATGCCCAAGCGCAAGGCCGAAGAAATCGCGATGCACTATCTGGAGCGCGTGCGTATTCCGGAGCAGGCGCACAAGTACCCGGGTCAGCTCTCCGGCGGTCAGCAACAGCGTGTGGCGATTGCCCGCGCGCTGTGCATGAAGCCGAAAATCATGCTGTTCGACGAGCCGACCTCGGCCCTGGATCCGGAAATGGTGAAAGAGGTGCTCGACACCATGGTCGGCCTGGCGGAAGAGGGCATGACCATGCTCTGCGTGACCCACGAAATGGGCTTCGCCCGGACCGTGGCCAACCGCGTGATCTTCATGGACAAAGGCGAAATCGTCGAACAAGCCGCGCCAAACGACTTCTTTGATAATCCGCAAAGTGATCGTACGCGCCTGTTCCTCAGCCAGATTCTGCATTGAGTCAGTAGCAGCAATACCAAGAGCCCGGGCCCTGTGCCCGGGTTTTTTATGGCCGGTCGCCTGACGTCTGCCGCAAAACTGTACCCAATCTTCGTAAAACTTGTGTTCTCTGCCGATCTCCAACAGGATTACCGCTTTGCGCAATGCGCTGTTACATCCTCCTGCCCCCACGAGAATCCCATGACGACCAAGGCGCCGACGGCGAGCAGTCCCCGTTCCAATCCTTCGACCCCTCACGAAATAACCGAGCTGCTGATCGACGCAGAAGCCGATGACGAGCAAGTGCAGGAGCATCATCCTGTGCTGAAACGCCCATGGTTCCTGTTGTTGGGCTTAGTGCTAGTGGCGCTGAATTTGCGTCCGGCGTTGTCGAGCATGGCGCCGTTGTTGAGCGAGGTGTCACGAAGCCTGGGACTTTCTGCGGCCACGGCCGGCTTGCTGACCACGCTGCCGGTGCTATGTCTGGGCCTGTTCGCGCCGCTTGCGCCGATCCTCGCGCGGCGTTTCGGCAGTGAGCGCGTGGTGCTGGGCATTCTTCTGACGCTGGCCTGCGGCATCATCCTGCGCAGTTCCCTGGGCGAGTTCGGTCTGTTTGCCGGCAGCATCATGGCCGGAGCCAGTATTGGCATCATCGGGGTATTGCTGCCTGGCATCGTCAAACGCGACTTCGCCAGACAGGCCGGCGCGATGACGGGCGTCTACACCATGGCGCTGTGCCTGGGCGCTGCGGTTGCGGCGGGCTCCACGGTTCCGTTGAGCGAGGCGCTGGGTAACGGCAACGGGAGCGACTGGACACTGGGTCTGGGTTTCTGGATCGTCCCGGCGATTCTCGCCGCAATCTTCTGGTGGCCGCAGACGCGTCAGCGCCATGGTCAGCATCAGGTGGCCTATAGAGTGCGTGGGTTGCGCCGCGATCCCCTGGCCTGGCAAGTCACCCTTTATATGGGCCTGCAATCGTCGCTGGCCTACATCGTGTTCGGCTGGCTGCCGTCGATCCTCATCGGGCGCGGACTGACTGCCACCGAAGCCGGGCTGCTGTTGTCCGGTTCGATCATGGTGCAACTGGTCAGCTCGCTGACCGCGCCCTGGCTGGCCACGCGCGGCAAGGATCAGCGGATCGCCATTGTGCTGGTGATGCTGCTGACCCTGGCCGGTCTGTTCGGCTGCCTGTATGCACCGATCGAGCAATTGTGGGCCTGGGCCATTGTGCTCGGGCTGGGGCAGGGCGGGACGTTCAGCCTGGCATTGACGCTGATCGTGTTGCGCTCGCGCGACTCCCACGTCGCCGCCAATCTGTCGAGCATGGCCCAGGGCTTTGGCTACACCCTGGCGTCGCTCGGCCCATTTGCGGTAGGCGTCGTGCATGACTGGACCGGCAACTGGGATTCGGTGGGCTGGATCTTTGGCATCATCGGCGTTGCCGCGATCATCGCCGGCCTCGGCGCCGGGCGCGCGCTTTACGTTGGCGTGACCAGCGAGAAAGTCTAAAGGTGGCATTTCCCATGGGAATGCCCGTGGCAAAACGGGGCGCAGCCGCTTATTGTGCAGGCATCCTATTTCCATGGACGGCGTTCCCATGAGCGAAACCTTTACCAGCGAACACAACAGCGCGCTGATCACGCGCTTTTACGAGGCTTTCAGTCGTCTGGATGCTGAGGCAATGGCCGCGTGCTACAGCGAAGACGTGGTGTTTTCCGACCCGGTGTTTGGCGAGCTGCGCGGGCGGGATGCCGGCGACATGTGGCGCATGCTGACTTCCCGCGCCCGTGACTTCTCGGTGATTTACGACAAGGTCCGTGCCGATGCCACGACGGGTGCTGCGCACTGGGTCGCGACCTACCTGTTCAGCCAGACCGGTCGCACGGTGGTCAACGACATTCAGGCGCGGTTTGTCTTTCGGGACGGCAAGATCTGCGAGCACCACGATCAGTTCGATTTGTGGCGCTGGTCGCGTCAGGCCCTCGGCACGAAGGGCGCTTTACTGGGCTGGGCACCGTTTGTGCAAAACGCCATCCGTGCACAGGGTCAGAAGGGGCTGAAGGCTTTTCAGGCCAGCCGCTGACGCTTTGATAGAATCCGTTCCCTCCGCTATTGCTCCACGGTCCCGCATGTCTGAAGCCGAAATCGCCACCGCACCCGAACCCGACACCGCCCTGGTCAAGTCCTGGTTCGTGTATCTGGTGCGCGCGGCCAATGGTTCGTTGTACTGCGGCATCAGTAACGATCCGCAGCGCCGATTCGCCCAGCATCAGAGCGGTAAAGGCGCGCGTTTTTTCAGCTCGAGCCCCGCGGTGGCGCTGGTGTATGTCGAGGCCTGTCGCGACAAGGGGGATGCCCTGCGGCAGGAGAGGCTGATCAAAAAACTGCGCAAAAGCGCCAAGGAATGCCTGGCTGCCGGCGACATCCAGCCGGGTGATGCCGCGCCATCAGCCTGAGCGGGTATGCCGTGAGGCTTCGGGGGGATAAGCTGGTGGTTTCTCCCTGCGGATGGCCCGAAGCATGTCTGAGTTGATTCTTCATCACTATCCAATGTCCCTGTTCGCCGAAAAAGCCCGACTGATGATGGGCTTCAAAGGCCTGTCATGGCGCTCGGTCAACATCCCGTCGATCATGCCCAAGCCAGACCTCATGCCCCTTACCGGCGGCTATCGCAAAACCCCGGTTCTGCAAGTGGGCGCCGACATCTACTGCGACACCGCATTGATCGCCCGGCGCCTGGAGCAGGAAAAGTCCTCGCCGACCTTCTACCCCGAAGGTCAGGAGTTCACGTCGGCAAGCCTGGCCGCGTGGGCGGATTCAGTATTGTTTCTGCATTCCGTCAGCCTGGTGTTTCAACCTGCCTCCATGGCCGCGCGTTTCGCCAAGGTCCCGCCTGAGGCTGTGAAGGCATTCGTTGCCGACCGCGCCACGTTGTTTAATGGCGGCAGCGCCAATCGTGTCCCGCTGGAAGTGGCTCAGCATCAATGGCCTACACTGATGGCGCGTCTGGAAACCCAGCTCGAGCGCAATGGCGACTTCCTTCTCGGCGCCCCCTCGATTGCTGATTTCTCGGTGGCCCACACCCTGTGGTTCCTGAAACAAACCCCTGTCACGTCCCCGCTCGTGGATGCCTATCCGGCGGTGCTGAGCTGGTACGAGCGCGTTATCGCGTTCGGTCATGGCGCACCGAGCGAATTGAGTTCGGGCGACGCCGTTGAAATTGCGCGCGCTGCCACGCCGGCCCCGGTGCCTGACGAAGCGTTCACCGATCCCAATGGTTTTGCTGTCGGCCAACAGGTCACCGTGTCCGCGGTGGATTACGGCGTTGACGCGGTGGCGGGAGAGCTGGTGTTCAGCGGGCGCGAAGAGATCATCCTGCGCCGCGAAGACGACCGCGCGGGTACCGTGCACGTGCACTTCCCACGCTTCGGTTTTCAAATCAAGGCGGTTTGAATCGGTGATGCGGAAATAAGCCCGGTGCAACGCCGGGCTTTAGTGCGGCGCCGAATAAATGCATTGTTTTAATTGCGTATCGATCTGACGGATTAATACACAGTCGCCGTCACTGTCAGTTGTGACAGTTGTTAAAAAAGCCACGCGGTTTAATCTCTTATTTCATCCTGGAACAAAGCGGTCCGGTCGAGGCGGACGTCGGAGCCCTGTGCGCCGCTCATACTTCCGATGTTGTGTAACTTGCATTGATTAATTCCACGGACAGGAGTGCACGTCATGGCAAACGGCAATGCGTTAGGGGTATCGCTTCTTTTTTTCGCCATTCAGTCCGCTGATATTTATGCGGCCAGTTGCGCGGATACGGCAAAGGCGCTGACACGTCAATATTACGATACAAGGGAAAACTGCGGAAAAGCCTCGTCACCTGCGTTTTTGTGCAACGGCGTTATTTTCAGGGCTACCATTCCGTCGGACGACTATAACTCTTGGGATCCGAGCCCGGGCTCGGTAAAAAGCGGCGGTACGTCGTTTTCTTATCTGCGCAAGGATGCCAAGTTTTCTCGGCTCGTCCGCTATGAAAACAATGGCTACGTGCTCTTTCCGATCCAGGATCTGCCGGCTGGCAAAAGCGCCTACAACGTGCTGTGTTCGTTCCCGATGGACGGCGGCACTGACTCACGGATCGATAAAGGCTGCGGCACCTCGCCGGCCGCGAGCGCGCCAGGCAAAGGCGCTGAGTGCTTTTCTCAAAAGATCGAGACCGGTCGCCAGTGGGCAGAGCAGTACAAGACGCAGACCAAAGGCGATAACCGTAACGAGTGCGGGTTTGATGTGCGCGACCCGCTGGACCGTCACGCAACTGACAACTTCAATGCCAGTTTGAGCGCCATGCGCGAGATGGGAAAGACGTCTTTCAATAAGCAGAATGAACTCAGACTGGATACCTGGAGTGCTGAAACGCCTGATAAGAACTTGCCGATTCAGGCCTTTTTCTATTTGCCGGAACCTGGGGGCGGCAAAGACGATGCCCGGTTTGATCAACAACGTTATTACTCACAAACCGGTGTCTGGGTGCCGATTATTGCAATGACACTTCCTGATTCCCCCGCTAAAGATGCAACGTTTGTCTGTAACGCCGATGATCAGGCTGTCTCTGAATCGGGCAAGACAATCGATCGCTATATTCAGTCCGCCACGTGGACATTACGCCCTGACCCGGGCACGGGAGAAGATGAGTGGTCACTGTCGGTCGTGCTGACCGAATTGGGTAAGAAGCAAACGGGCTCTTCAGGCTCTGACGCGGTGTATGCCGAACTGGTCCGCAAGTACAAAAACGATTTTCAGTGGAAACAAAATGATGGCGGGGGCATGCGTCGCCAGTTGGTGTGCCACTTCAACATTGCGCGCAATAAAGATGAATTCAATCTGGAGCCATTCCGCCCCGATCTCTCTGAAGAGAAGGCCGAGGCAGCGGGTTGCAATCCGGTTTGACTCTGGGCAGCCAGACGTTCGGTGTTACTTCAGCGCAGCGAGGATCTGCTCTTCGCTGAAGCCTCTGATCAGCGTGCCGTTCACGTCGATCAGGGGAATGCCGCGGCCACCCAGTGCTTCATAGGCTTTGCGCCCTGCGGCGTCTTTCTCGATATCGAACTCGGTGTAGCGAATGCCCTGGCTGTCGAGAAAGCGCCGCGTCTGTTTGCAGTAGCCACACCAGTCGGTGGCGTACAACGTCACTTTCGCATTGGCCTGCGCGTGCTCCGATACGGTGGAGGAGGGATGAACCAGGTTTTCGATCTTGCCCCAGTTCTGGTAAACGACCACCACCAGCATGATGAGCAAGAACTTCTTCAGGGTACGAACAAACATTCGGGTCTCGGCTCCTCGGCAGGGCTCAGCGGCGTTTAAGCTGATCGGTCAACTGAGTGGGCAGACCTTTGATGATCAGCGTGCCTTTCTCTTCGTCGTACTCGATCTTGTCGCCCAGCAAGTGCGCCTCGAAGCTGATCGACAGACCTTCGGCGCGGCCGGTGAAGCGACGGAACTGATTGAGTGTGCGCTTATCGGCCGGGATCTCGGGCGACAGGCCGTAATCCTTGTTACGGATGTGGTCGTAGAAGGCGCGCGGGCGGTCCTCGTCGATCAGACCCGACAGCTCTTCCAGCCCCATGGGCTCACCCATCTTGCTCTGGCTGCTGGCGTAATCGACCAGCGTTTTGGTCTTTTCGCGAGCGGAGTCCTCGGGCAGGTCTTCGCTCTCGACGAAATCACTGAAGGCCTTGAGCAAGGTGCGGGTTTCGCCCGGGCCGTCGACGCCTTCCTGGCAGCCGATGAAGTCGCGGAAGTACTCGGACACCTTCTTGCCGTTCTTGCCCTTGATAAACGAGATGTACTGCTTGGAGGCCTTGTTGTTCTGCCACTCGGAAATATTGATCCGGGCTGCAAGGTGCAGCTGCCCCAGGTCCAGGTGCCGGGAGGGCGTCACGTCCAGCGCGTCATTCACCGCCACGCCTTCGCTGTGGTGTAGCAGCGCGATCGCCAGGTATTCGGTCATGCCCTGCTGGTAGTGCGCAAACAGCACGTGTCCACCGACCGACAGGTTCGACTCTTCCATCAGCTTCTGCAGATGCTCGACCGCGATGCGGCTGAACTGGGTGAAATCCTTGCCCTGATCCAGGTATTCCTTCAGCCAGCCACTGAACGGGTGCGCGCCGGACTCGGCATGAAACAGACCCCAGGCCTTGCCCTGTTTGGCGTTATAGCTTTCGTTGAGGTCCGCCAGCATGTTCTCGATGGCCTGCGACTCGGCAAGTTCGGAGTCCCGGGCGTGGAGCACGGCGGGCGTGCCGTCAGGTTTTTTGTCGATCAGATGGACGATGGCGTGGCGGATCGGCATGGATTTCTCGGCTGCTGAAGGGGAACTGAACGGGACCAGACCAGGCCCGTGCGAAAGTCGACAAGTGTACCGCAGACGGGGGGCGGAACGCTCTGGAAGGGCCGAAAACGCTGACCTGCGCCCATTAATATGACTTTTTTACGCCTCTCGGGCGATAAAGCTGACCAAATGGGTAGGTAGGGGCGGATATTTGCGTTGCGCTGTGCTAGTTTTGCCCGGTCCTGAGCGCCCAAGCGCGCCAGGCGTGCAGTTTGTGGGCGTTCGGCCGAACCAAAGGCCGTTTACAGCATCTACATTTCGCGTCTGTACCACACTCTGCAAACCATTCGAATTTGATAGGGAAGGAACACCACCATGGCTCTGACTAAAGACCAATTGATCGCCGATATCGCAGAAGCTATCGACGCGCCAAAAACCACCGCGCGCAACGCTCTCGACCAATTGGGTCAAATCGTCGCTGACCAACTGGAAAACGGTAGTGAAATCACTCTGCCAGGCATCGGCAAACTGAAAGTCACCGAGCGTCCAGCACGCACCGGCCGCAACCCTTCGACTGGCGCAGCCATCGAAATCGCCGCCAAGAAAGTGGTCAAGTTTGTACCAGCCAAAGTGCTGACTGACTCGGTCAACAAGTAAGCGAAAACGCTGCTTGGATGAGGAAACCGTGTGACGGAGCGATCCGGACACGGTTTTTTTGTGCCCGCTATTTCTTGAAGGGGTTACACCCGGCTGCTTTCGCTGCTGCCTCTGATACCACCGGGCGGAAGGGTTCCAGGTTCCAGTCAGCGCGTTGTGGATAGTTGCGCACGATGCAGGCGATCTGTTGCTTCATGCTGCCGACGTCTCTTTCTTCATTGCGCCACTGCGGGTCTGATCCGCGCAAGTCGTACAGCTCCTGATAAACCTCTTGCTGCTGACTGGCCTGTACTTTTTTGCCCAGTTCAGTCAGGACGACATTCAGCGTCCATTCCGTTTTTCCCGTGCCTGGGTCCAGGCGCTGCTCCCAGTTGCTCCGTGCGATGTATTTCGCGGTCACGTTGCGGTTGAGGTTTAACGAAATCCCTTGATCCGCCGCGCTGTAAGTGAAGCGCTGCTCCGGCGGCCGGGTGAAATCGACATTCAGAATGGGCACCGCGTAGCCCTGATCATAGAGTTTGCGCTGGAAGGTGCGCGCGTTGGCCAGGCCGTCCTGCTGTACCGCCGCTTTACCGTTGTCGCCTCGGACGGGGTAATTGAACGTGTTCTTGCCCTGGTAAATAAACGCATCGATGTCATCCATGATGTCGCTGCCGCCGGCGGCATTCTTGAGCATGAATTCGTTGAAGAAGTCCTTGCGCGAATAAGGATCAGCGTTGGTGGTGGCCACTCTGGCTTCATGGGCCTGAATCATCGCGTCCCACTGAGCAGGCACTTCGGCGTTCCACGAGCACTGAGTCGTCTGAATCGGTTGTCGGGTACCGCCCTGATATTTCTGTTTCCACTGCTCGGCCGTGTTGACGTTCTGATCGGCGCAGGTGCCGTAGGCCCATTGAGCGTTCTTGTTCACCGTAGTGGGTTGAGCAGGGGGAAGGAACGTGGCGTCGTTGAAGGGCCCGCAGCCGAACCACTTGCGATCCGGGCCGGTGTAGCCATCGAACGTGTAGATACAGGTCCAGCCCTCCTGCTTGACCGGGAGCTGCAGCGCGAGCCCGTCCGTTGGTGTCCTGAGGATGAAACCAGCGGGGTGAACAAGCACTGAGGTGCTCAAGTCCCGGCGTATCCAGGTGTAGGACGTTGCCCCGGTTTGCAGGGCGTAGGGGCTGTAATCCCAGGGATTGAAGTTGCCGTCATTGACCATGCGCAACGTGATGCCGCTGCAGTAGTAATGGCCCCGGGCGGCGCCGGTGTCCGGCTCTTTGCACTGGTTGTCGATGCGGTTGTAACTGGCGTTGATGCGCCTGACCGTTTCGACCGGATCAAGGTTTGCCTTCAACTCAACTGCCCACGACGGGCAGCTCCAGACCATCAACATGCAGATAACGCAGGCTAAAACGCGCATGGCTGACCTCCTTGTGCCGGGGCACGCAACGAGGATTCAGCTTATGAACGGTGGCGTTTGCCGTCTACTGATAGAAATGACACTGCCGTTGAGGCTCAGGGCTTGCGCGCGGTCCAGCGCTGTTCCCGCCAGGCTTGCTGACGAAGTTTGTCGTGAAAGGTCCAGGCAACGAAGCGGCTCTGTTTCTGACCCTGGCCCATCTCCACCGTCTGACTTTCAACGGCACCGGCTTTTTTCAAGGCGCTTTGAATCAGCGGCAGATTCGAGGCTTTGGACACCAGCGTGCTGAACCACAACACCTGCGCCGCCACCTGAGCACTTTCACTGATCAATTGCGTCACAAAGCGCGCCTCGCCACCTTCACACCAAAGCTCCGCCGCCTGGCCGCCGAAATTCAGCACCGGCAACTTGCGTTTGGGGTCTGCCTTGCCGAGGGCTCGCCATTTGCGCTGGCTGCCGCTTAACGCTTCCTCAGCCGAGGCGTGGAAGGGCGGGTTGCATACGCTGATGTCGAAGCGCTCATCGGGCTGCAGCAAGTGGGTCAGGATGTGCTTTTGATGGGGCTGCTCCCGAAAGCTGATGCTCTTGCTCAAGCCGTTGGCTTTGACGATGGTCGTTGCCGACGCGAGGGCAATCTTGTCGATGTCCGAGCCCAGGAACGACCAGCCGTATTCGCCCTGACCGATCAGCGGGTAAATGCAGTTGGCGCCCGTGCCAATGTCCAGCGCTGTGACCGACGCTCCGCGCGGGATCACCCCGTCGTTGCGTTCCGCCAGCAGGTCAGCCAGAAAGTGCAGGTAGTCCGCGCGCCCCGGGATGGGCGGGCAGAGGTAGTCCGCCGGAATATCCCAATGGGCGATGCCGTAAAACGCTTTGAGCAAGGCGCGGTTGAACACCCGCACGGCGGCCGGATTGGCGAAGTCGATGC
This sequence comes from Pseudomonas sp. NPDC078416, assembly GCF_050268485.1. Lineage (NCBI taxonomy): Bacteria > Pseudomonadati > Pseudomonadota > Gammaproteobacteria > Pseudomonadales > Pseudomonadaceae > Pseudomonas > Pseudomonas sp. NPDC078416. The sequence goes on from NZ_JBNNGV010000032.1 coordinate 41,140, forward strand.
TTTCCTTGCCATAGGGATTGAGGATCACAAACTGGCCCAGTTCGGGGCTGCTTTTGATCAGGCGCGGAAAATCGTAGTGACCCTGATGGCGGTTGCGCGGGTGCAGGGTGGCTTTCTCACGCGGCGCGGCAGGCTTGGCCTGTTGAGCCGGTTTGGCTTTTTTGCGTGGGGGTTTGGTGTGCAGTGGATTTGTCATGGGTATCAATTCAGGTGACAGACACCGCAACCCTGTAGGAGCGCGCTTGCCCGCGATGACGTCGGATTGAACACCGCAGTCCCGAAGATGGACTGATGGCGTCTGGGCTGGCCTCATCGCGGGCAAGCGCGCTCCTACAAAGACTTCGTTGCGCCTGCCAGCCCGGTTGCAGGCTGGCAGCGCATTTCATTTAGAAGATGGTGCTTACAAACTCGCGATCCGCGCGTGCTGCTCGGCGAGTTTACCCAGAGCCTGTTCGGCTTCGGCCATTTTCGCGCGCTCCTTGGCGATCACCTCAGGCGGCGCCTTGTCGACGAACGCGGCATTGGACAGCTTGCCGCCGACCCGTTGCACTTCGCCCTGCAGACGCTGGATTTCCTTGTCCAGACGCGCCAGTTCGGCGTCCTTGTCGATCAGGCCGGCCATCGGCACCAGCACTTCCATCTCTCCGACCAGAGCAGTCGCCGACAGCGGTGCTTCAGCGCCGGCTTCCAGCACGGTGAACGATTCAAGCTTGGCCAGCTTCTTCAGCAGGTGCTCGTTCTCGTTCAGGCGGCGCTGGTCTTCGGCGCTGACGTTCTTGAGGAACAGCTGCAGCGGCTTGCCCGGGCCGATGTTCATTTCGCCACGGATGTTGCGCACGCCGAGCATCAGGCTCTTGAGCCACTCGATGTCGCCTTCGGCCGCGACGTCGATGCGCGCATCATTCGCCACCGGCCACGGTTGCAGCATGATGGTCTTGCCTTCAACGCCGGCCAGCGGCGCGAGGCGCTGCCAGATTTCTTCGGTGATGAACGGCATGAACGGATGCGCCAGACGCAAGGCGACTTCCAGCACACGAACCAGCGTGCGACGGGTGCCACGCTGACGCTCGATCGGCGCGTTCTCGTCCCACAGAACCGGCTTGGACAGCTCCAGGTACCAGTCGCAATACTGGTTCCAGATGAACTCGTACAGCGCCTGCGCCGCGAGGTCGAAACGGAACTGATCCAGCTGACGGGTCACTTCGGCTTCAGTGCGTTGCAGCTGCGAGATGATCCAGCGATCCGGCAGCGAGAGCTCGAACGCTTCGCCGTTCTGGCCGCAGTCTTCGCCCTTGTCGAGCACGTAGCGCGCGGCGTTCCAGATCTTGTTGCAGAAGTTGCGATAGCCTTCGACGCGGCCCATGTCGAACTTGATGTCACGGCCCGTGGAAGCCAGCGAGCAGAAGGTGAAGCGCAGGGCATCGGTGCCGTAGCTGGCGATGCCGTCGGCGAATTCGTCGCGGGTCTGCTTCTCGATCTTCTTGGCCAGCTTGGGCTGCATCATGCCGGAGGTGCGTTTCTGCACCAGGGCTTCAAGCTCGATGCCGTCGATGATGTCCAGGGGATCAAGGACGTTGCCCTTGGACTTGGACATCTTCTGACCCTGACCATCGCGCACAAGACCGTGGACATACACGGTCTTGAACGGCACCTGCGCCGTACCGTCTTCGTTCTTCACCAGGTGCATGGTGAGCATGATCATCCGGGCAACCCAGAAGAAAATGATGTCGAAACCGGTAACCAGCACATCGGTCGGGTGGAAGGTTTTCAGGAAATCGGTCTGCTCAGGCCAGCCCAGGGTGGAGAACGTCCACAGGCCGGAACTGAACCAGGTGTCGAGCACGTCGTTATCCTGTTGCAGGGCAACGTCAGGACCGAGGTTGTGCTTGGCGCGGACTTCGGCTTCGTCGCGGCCGACGTAAACCTTGCCGGATTCGTCGTACCAGGCCGGGATGCGGTGGCCCCACCAGAGCTGACGGCTGATGCACCAGTCCTGAATGTCGCGCATCCACGAGAAGTACATGTTCTCGTACTGCTTGGGCACGAAAGCGATACGGCCGTCTTCAACGGCGGCAATGGCAGGTTCGGCCAACAGCTTGGTCGACACGTACCACTGATCCGTCAGCCACGGCTCGATGATGGTCCCGGAGCGGTCGCCCTTCGGTACTTTCAAGGCGTGGTCGTCGACGCTGACCAACAGGCCGGCGGCGTCGAACGCGGCAACGATCTGCTTGCGCGCTTCGAAGCGGTCGAGGCCGGCGTACTCGGCAGGGAGAGTCCCGTCGACGGTGTCGTTCAGCGTGCCGTCGAGGTTGAACACCTGTGCAGCAGGCAGAACGGCAGCGTTCTTGTCGAAGATGTTCAGCAGCGGCAGGTTGTGGCGCTTGCCGACTTCATAGTCGTTGAAGTCGTGGGCCGGGGTGATCTTCACGCAGCCGGTGCCGAATTCAGGGTCGCAGTAGTCGTCCGCGATGATCGGGATGCGACGGCCTACCAGCGGCAGCTCGACGAACTTGCCGATCAGCGCCTGGTAGCGCTCATCATTCGGGTTCACGGCCACGGCCGCGTCACCGAGCATGGTTTCCGGACGGGTCGTGGCGACGATCAGATAGTCCAGACCTTCGGCGGTCTTCGCACCATCGGCCAACGGGTAGCGCAGGTTCCACAGATGCCCCTTCTCGTCGTGGTTTTCCACTTCGAGGTCGGAGATGGCGGTGTGCAGCTTGGTGTCCCAGTTGACCAGACGTTTGCCACGGTAGATCAGGCCGTCTTCGTGCAGACGCACGAAGGCTTCCTTGACCGCTTCGGACAAACCGTCGTCCATCGTGAAGCGCTCGCGGCTCCAGTCGACCGACGAGCCCAGGCGACGGATCTGACGGCTGATGTTGCCGCCGGACTGATCCTTCCATTCCCAGACTTTTTCGAGAAATTTGTCGCGACCCAGGTCGTGACGGCTCTGACCCAAGGCTTCGAGTTGACGCTCCACCAGCATCTGCGTCGCGATACCGGCGTGGTCGGTGCCTGGCTGCCACAGGGTGTTGCGACCCTGCATGCGGCGGAAGCGGATCAGGGCGTCCATGATCGCGTTGTTGAAACCGTGGCCCATGTGCAGGCTGCCGGTGACGTTCGGCGGCGGAATCATGATGGTGTACGAGTCGCCCGCGCCTTGCGGAGCGAAATAGTTTTCGGACTCCCAGGTCTGGTACCAGGAAGTTTCGATGGCGTGCGGCTGGTAGGTCTTGTCCATGCGAGGCGGGAACCTGATCTGCTTTGAGTCGGAAAAGCCGACGAGTATAGCTTTTCAAGGCGGCGTCAAGCTACAAGCGGGAGGTCGGCGGCTATGAGCGGTGATGCCCGGAATCGTCGCGGGCATCTGTAGGACTGCGCTTGCCGCGATCCCGGGTCGGGAAAGAGGACGGTCTCAGCTGTTGTATTGACTCAGTAGCCGTTCCATTCGCGCATCCAGACGGCGTTTGATCTCGTTCTCGATGTGGGGGGCAAAATCGTCGATCACGTCTTGCATGATCAACTGCGCAGCGGCTCGCAATTCCGAGTCCAGGTGCAGCAGGGCCTCAGCGTTCGGCGCCTTGGCGCTCGAAGCGTTGGCAGCGGGCGCGGGAGGTGTAACAGCCACGACGGGCTCGGGGGTGAGCAGGGGGATGTCATTGAGATTGGCTTCGTGCTCATCGAGCGTCACGACCTGGCCGCTGACTACGTCAAACAGCAGCGGAATCTGCTCGTCGCTGTGCACGGACTCGGTCAGCAGGGGAGGCTGGGCCGGGTCATCGCCCAACAGCTGGCGAATCGATTCGAGGTCATCCAGCAGGTGCGCTGAATCTTTCAGGTGTTTTGAATTATCCATCGTGTGCTCAAAGACGCTGCAGCCGGTGATCTTGCAGAGGATAGCCCTGTTCGCGGTAGAAGCGAAAACTCTCGCGCGCCGCGAGGCGGATGGCGGGATCCTCGACAACGATCTCGGCGACACGCGCGAATCGTTTGAAGAATTCCGGGATGCGCAGGTCGAGATTGACCAGCAGATCCTTATGTTGGCCGGGGTCGCTGCCGATACCCAGCGCCACGGGTGCGTCCTGATCGTCTTCGACCGCGCCATGGGGAACGAAAGCTTCCCCCCGGAAGCGCCACAGTCGGGCGTCCAGTTCCTCGCGTTGCCCGGCATCGCTGCAATGCAGGTACACCCGATGGCCGAGGCGCCAGGCCTTGTCGGTGAGTTTGCAGGCGAAGTCCAGGCGCGCGACGGGGTCGGCACTCGGCAGAATGTAGAAATCGACTTGGGTCATGGGTGATTCCAGAACGCTGAACGCGCCGACCGGGGAGGCCGGCGCGTTTGCAGCGGCTTAAACGCCAGCGCGGTCGATCAGGTATTGGGTCAGCAGCGGAACCGGACGGCCCGTGGCGCCTTTGTCCTTGCCGCCGCTGAGCCATGCCGTACCGGCGATGTCCAAGTGCGCCCACTCGTAGGCTTTGGCGAAGCGCGAGAGGAAGCAGGCGGCAGTGATGGTGCCGGCCTTCGGGCCGCCGATGTTGGCGATGTCGGCAAACGGGCTGTCCAGTTGCTCCTGGTACTCATCGAACAACGGCAGCTGCCAGGCGCGGTCGTCGGCGCGTTTGCCGGCTTCCAGCACTTGGCTGATCAGCGCGTCACTGTTGCCCAACAGGCCGGACGTGTGACCGCCCAGCGCGACGACGCAAGCACCGGTCAGGGTAGCGATGTCGATCACGGCTTGTGGCTTGAAGCGTTCGGCGTAGGTCAGTGCATCGCACAGCACCAGACGGCCTTCGGCGTCGGTGTTGAGGATCTCGACGGTCTGGCCGCTCATGGTCTTGACGATGTCGCCCGGGCGGGTTGCGTTGCCGCTCGGCATGTTCTCGGCCGCCGCGACGATGCACACCAGGTTGATCGGCAGTTGCAGTTCAAGCACAGCGTTCAACGTGCCGAACACACTCGCGGCGCCGCACATGTCGAATTTCATTTCGTCCATGCCCAGGCCCGGCTTGAGGCTGATGCCGCCGGTGTCAAAGGTGATGCCCTTGCCGACCAGCACGAAAGGCTTTTCGCTTTTCTTGCCGTTGGAATACTGCATGACGATCAGGCGTGGCGGCTGAGCGCTGCCCTGACCGACCGCCAGGAACGAACCCATGCCCAGCTTTTCGATGTCTTTCTCATCGAAGACTTCGACCTTGAGACCCTTGTTGGCTTTGCCCATCGCCTTGGCCTGCTCGCCCAGATAGGTCGGGTGGCAGATGTTCGGCGGCATGTTGCCCAAGTCGCGGGTCACGGCCATGCCGGCGGCGATGGCTTGTGCATGTTTGGCTGCGCGTTCAACGTCGGCGACGTTGGCTTTGGCGGTCAGCAGAGTGACTTTTTTCAGGGCGCGAGGATCGACTTTCTGGCTCTTGAACCGATCAAAGACGTACTCGCCGTCGGCCAGGGTTTCGACCAGCAGGCGGTTCTTGCCATAGACGTCGCGATTCTTGACGTTCAGTTGATCAAGGTCGAAGCCGGCATCAACGCCACCCAGGCTTTTCAGGGTGCTGAGCGCGCCGCTGATGATTTTGCGGAACTGGCGATCGTTCAATTCCGGCTCTTTACCCGAACCGACCAGCAATACGCGTTCGGCTTTCAGGTTGGGCAGGCTGTGCAGCAAGAGGCTCTGGCCGATCTTGCCTGACAGGTCGCCGCGCTTGAGGATAGCGCTGATGGCGCCGCCGCTCAGGGTGTCGAGGGTGCTTGCGGTGTCGCTCAGCGTGCGGCCTTCACCGACGGCGACCACCAGCGTGGCGGTCTTCAAGGTTTCTGCACTGACGCTTTTAACAACCAATTCCATGTCGGGGTCCCCGAATAAACTGTGAGTTATCGCACTTGAGCACACGGCTCGGCAGCGGCGCAGAAGTATTTACACCGGCATGCCTGCGGCAAGGCCCGCAGTTTGACCCTGCGAGCCAATGGATGACAACCCCGTCCGGGTGCGCGCGTGTGCCGGTTGCAGAAGTATCCCGCGCGCGCAGTGACAGACACACCCAATCACAGGATAATGCCGCATATTTTTTTGGTGGTTCGCCGTCGCGCGCATCATGGCTGATCCATTTCATTGTCATGCCGCCTTAGCGTGACAACCCTGGAGTGTCTGGTTTGATTGTCTTCCGTTACCTGTCCCGAGAAGTGCTGGTTACCCTGAGCGCTGTCAGTGCTGTGCTGCTGGTAATCATCATGAGTGGCCGCTTCATCAAATACCTCGCCCAGGCCGCATCCGGCGCACTCGATCCGGGCGTGCTGTTTCTGATCATGGGTTTCCGCCTGCCGGGCTTCCTGCAACTGATCCTCCCCCTGGGGTTGTTCCTCGGGATTCTCCTGGCGTATGGCCGGTTGTACCTCGAAAGCGAAATGACCGTACTGGCCGCCACTGGCATGAGCCAGCAACGTCTTCTGCTGATCACCCTCGCGCCGGCTGCGCTGGTGTCACTGCTGGTGGCCTGGCTCAGCTTCAGCCTCGCTCCGCAAGGCGCCACCCAGTTTCAGCTGCTGATCAACAAGCAGGATGCGATGACCGAATTCGACACCCTGGTGCCGGGCCGCTTCCAGCTGCTGCGCGACGGCAGCCGCGTGACCTACACCGAGACCATGAGCGACGACCGCATCAACCTGGGCGGCGTATTCATCTCCGAGAAGAAGCTCGACGAGAAGAAAGACCACGGCATCACCGTGCTGGTCGCGGAAAAGGGCCGGCAGGAAATCAAACCCGATGGCACGCGCTACCTGATTCTGGACAACGGCTATCGCTACGACGGCAACCCCGGTCAGGCCGATTACCGCGCGATCAAATACGACACCTACGGCGCCTTGCTGCCCAAGCCGGACATCAGCGACGAGGTCACTGACCGCGACGCCATCTCCACCAGCGAACTGCTGACCGGCGAAGACAGCCTGCGCAACCGGGCCGAGCTGCAATGGCGGGTTTCGCTGCCGATTCTGGTGTTCATCGTGACGCTGATGGCCGTGCCGCTGGCCCGGGTCAACCCGCGTCAGGGTCGCTTCCTCAAGCTCCTTCCGGCGATTCTTCTTTATATGGCTTATCTCACCATCCTGATTGCTGCGCGCGGTGCGCTGGAGAAGGGCAAGATCCCGATGGGCCTTGGCCTGTGGTGGGTGCACGCGCTGTTTCTGACCATCGGACTGGCGTTGCTCTACTGGGAGCCGCTGCGCCTGAAGATCGCGAGTCGCCGCAGCGTGTCGGGGGTGGCTCATGGTTAAGCTCGATCGCTACATCGGCAAAAGCGTGTTCATGGCGATCCTTGCGGTACTGGGGATCATCCTCGGGCTGGCCTCGCTGTTCGCCTTCATCGACGAAATGGCGGACATCAGCGATACCTACACCTTTTGGGACGCTGGCAGTTTCGTGTTGATGACCGCGCCGCGTCGTCTCTACGACATGCTGCCGATGGCCGCGCTGATCGGTTGCCTGATCGGGCTCGGCGCCCTGGCCAGCAGCAGCGAACTGACCATCATGCGTGCTGCCGGCGTGTCGATCGGCCGTATCGTCTGGGCGGTCATGAAACCCATGCTGGTGTTGATGGTGGCCGGACTGTTGGTCGGCGAGTACGTCGCGCCGGTGACCGAAGCCTCGGCTCAGGCCGCGCGCTCGCTGGCTCAAGGCACCGGCGACGCGCAGAGCGCCAGGCACGGCCTGTGGCACCGTCAGGGTGAGGAGTTCATCCACATCAACACGGTGCAACCGAACGGCCTGCTGTATGGCGTCACCCGTTACCGTTTCGATGACCAGCGCCACATGCTGACGTCGAGCTTCGCCAAACAGGCCAACTTCAAGACCGATTACTGGTTGCTGAAAGACGTCACCACGACCGTGTTCCATGACGGTCGTACCGAAGTGGTCACGGCGCCCGAAGAGCGCTGGAACGTCGCGTTGAGCCCGCAGTTGCTGAGCACGGTGGTGCTGCCGCCTGAGTCGCTGTCGATGACTGGCCTTTATGGCTACGCGCGTTATCTGGCTGATCAAGGGTTGAACAATGGTCGTTACTGGCTGGCGTTCTACACCAAGATCCTCCAGCCGCTGGTGACCGTCGCGCTGGTCCTGATGGCGATTTCCTTCATCTTCGGGCCGTTGCGCTCGGTGACGCTGGGGCAGCGTGTGTTCACGGGCGTGCTCGTTGGCTTCACCTTCCGCATCGCTCAGGATCTGCTGGGCCCGTCGAGCCTGGTGTTCGGCTTCTCGCCACTCTTTGCCGTACTGGTGCCGGCGGGTGTGTGTGCGCTCGCGGGTATCTGGTTGCTGCGCCGCGCGGGCTGATACTCACCGCGTTATGAAAAGCCGACCGCAGGGTCGGCTTTTTTGTGGGCGCATTGCAGAGGAAGGGGGCGTCCGCGAATGCGTTTTTACACCGTCTTTGTGGAGGCTGATAAACAGCGGATGTACACGAAACTCTGTAGGAGCCGGCTTGCTGGCGAACGCGTCGTGTCAGTCGCTGGAGATGGAACCGGTTGATCGGTTTCGCCAGCAAGCCGGCTCCTACGGATTTTCGCAGTACCGATACTGTTCAGCGGTCGCATAGTCGCGGTAGGTGCGCTTGCCCGTGATGTTGAGCGCTTTACCTGTCGCTGGCTGACTCTCCCAACTTTGTAGGAGCCGGCTTGCTGGCGAACGCGTCGTGTCAGTCGCTGGAATGGCGCCGGTTGATCGGTTTCGCCAGCAAGCCGGCTCCGGATTTTCGCAGTACCGATACTGTTCAGCGGTCGCACACTCGCGGTAGGTCCGCTTGCCCGTGACGTTGAGCACTTTACCTGTTGCTGGCTGACTCTCCCAACTTTGTAGGAGCCGGCTTGCTGGCGAACGCGTCGTGTCAGTCGCTGGAATGGCGCCGGTTGATCGGTTTCGCCAGCAAGCCGGCTCCTACGGATTTTCGCAGTACCGATACTGTTCAGCGGTCGCACACTCGCGGTAGGTGCGCTTGCCCGTGATGTTGAGCGCTTTACCTGTCGCTGGCTGACTCTCCCAACTTTGTAGATATCGTCTTGATGTCCCGAATGCAAGCCCGGCAGCGCGTTAGCGCTGCTGTTTTCAAGCAGGCAGGCGGGTGCCTCCGCAGCCCACGCGGCAGCAACAACCTGACCATCCAAGTCCTGGTCGATCAGCCTTCAAGCGGCCAAAGCAATTCCAGGGTCGAATGGCCTGTTGCTCTTA
>NZ_JBNNGV010000033.1:0-49197 GCF_050268485.1 Pseudomonas sp. NPDC078416
GCGAAGCGCTGACCATGTCGGACCGCGTCGCGGTGTTCCATCAGGGCGAGATCCAGCACGGATGCCGTTAACGTCGACTGTGAAGCCGCCTTTAACCTTACCGTTGATAACGCCCTTGACCACTTCCTCAGCTGCGAAAGCCGCTTCCAGAACGATCCAGCACTCAGCACGCTTGGCTTTTTCGCGGGACAGCTTGGTTTCGCCAAAGCCGTCTTCGACCGCGTCCAGCGCAACGTGGACTTCATCGCCGATCTTGATGGTCAGCTCGCCAGCATCGTTGTGGAACTGCTCCAGCGGGATGAGGCCTTCGGACTTCAGACCAGCGTGAACGGTGACCCAACCAGCCTGGTAATCGATATCGACGATGATCGCGGTGATGATCGAACCGGCCTGAAGGTTAAGAGTCTTTAGGCTTTCTTCGAAAAGTTCAGCAAAGCTTTCGCTCATTTTAATTCCTGTTGATAAGGGCGAAGAATACGCCCATCTGCCACGCTCCAGACAACGTGGGTTTCGTTCATATGAAAGAAAGCCTGCGGGACTATGACTGGTCTCCCACATGGCTTTCTGGTCATCCGGCGAGATCGCGGAGTGCGACTTCACTCAGGATGCGTTCAAGCACCTGCTCGATGGACAATTCGGTGGAATCCAGCTGAATGGCGTCATGCGCCGGCTTGAGCGGGGCTACCGCTCGCTGGGTGTCGCGCTCGTCGCGGACACGGATCTCATCTAGCAGACTCGGCAGACTAACATCGTCACCCTTGGCCTTCAACTGCAAATATCGCCGACGGGCACGCTCGTCGACGCTGGCCGTCAGAAAAATCTTCAATGGCGCGCCGGGAAAGACCACCGTGCCCATGTCGCGGCCGTCGGCGATCAGACCCGGAAACTCCTGAAATGCCCGCTGGCGCTGCAGCAATGATTCGCGAACGGCCGGCAACGACGCCACTTGCGACGCGCCACTGCCGACATGCTCGTTGCGGATGGCCGACGTCACGTCCTCCCCTTCCAGGATGATTCGCTGACCGTGGTCGTCGGTCGCTGCCATGAACTGCACGTCCAGATGCGCAGCGAGCAGCTTCAATGCTTCTTCATTGGTCAGGTCGACGCCATGGTTGACGGCCGCGAAGGCCAGCAACCGATACAGCGCGCCGGAATCCAGCAGGGACCAGCCCAGACGTTTGGCCAGCTTGCCAGCCACCGTGCCCTTCCCGGAACCGCTGGGTCCGTCGATCGTAATGACCGGAGCTTGAACTTTCACGATTGCCCCTCTTGCGTTACACGAATACCCACCTGAGCACACAGCGTCAGGAAACTGGGAAATGAAGTCGCCACATTGGCGCAGTCCCGGATGTGGATGGGGCTGGCCGCACGAAGCGACGCGATACTGAATGCCATGGCAATGCGGTGATCACCCTGCGCATTGATTTCACCACCGCCGATGGTTCCACCATCAATAATGATGCCATCTGCGGTGGATTCAACGTTTATGCCGAGCGTCGCCAGACCATCGGCCATGGCGAGAAGGCGGTCGGATTCCCTGGCGCGCAACGCCCCAGCGCCCTGAAGCACCGTCCGCCCTTCGGCGCACGCGGCGGCAATGAAGAGGGCCGGAAACTCGTCGGTCGCCAGCGGCACCAGCGCCTGGGGGATATCGATACCCCTGAGCCGCGCATGGCGCACGTGCAGGTCAGCCACCGGTTCACCGCCCGCATCTCGCGGGTTGCGCAGCGTGATGTCCGCGCCCATCAGACGGAGAATATCGATGACGCCCGATCGCGTCGGGTTGATACCCACGCCTTCGAGAATCAGATCGGAGCCCTCGGCGATGGACGCAGCCACCAGGAAAAACGCTGCCGAGGAGATATCGGCGGGCACTTCGATGCGTGCAGCCTTGAGCTCAGCCCCTGACTGCAGCGCCACTGCCCCGTCATGAACAACAACCGAATGACCGAAGCCTTGCAGCATGCGCTCGGTGTGGTCCCGGGTCGGCGCTGACTCATGCACCATCGTTGTGCCATTTGCGTAGAGACCGGCGAGCAACAGCGCGGATTTCACCTGAGCACTGGGCAACGTCATGTCGTAGCGGATGGCCTGAAGACTCTGCCCGCCGCGAAGGGTCAGCGGCGGCCGACCGTCTTCTGCGGTTTCGATCACGGCGCCCATCAGGCCCAAGGGCTCGACGACGCTGGTCATCGAGCGCCGCGACAGCGAGGCATCGCCGCTCAGCACGCTGTCGAATCGCTGCGCGGCCAACAGGCCACAGAGCAGACGCATCGACGTGCCCGAGCTCCCCAGGTAAAGCGGCCCCGGCGCCGGTTGAAGCCCGTCGAGCCCGACGCCGTGAATCGTCAGGCGACCGTGGTGCGGCCCTTCGATGACGACACCCATGTCGCGGAACGCCTGCAATGTCGCCAGCGCGTCCTCACTTTCGAGAAAACCTTCGACGACGCTGGTGCCTTGGGCCAGTGACCCGAGCATGATCGCCCGGTGAGAAATCGACTTGTCACCCGGCACGCGAACCTGCCCACGGACAACACCGCCGGGCTGCGCAATAAACGTCAGGTCGGCGCACGCTGCTTTTTCAACGTACGCACGACGGGCGAGGATCTTGCCGAAATGCTCCCGGGCGACCCGGGCCCGGGTGAACACACCGAGCAATTGGTGGCCATCGCCTGCATCCACGGCGTCGCGCAGCGCATCGAGGTCGCTACGGAAGGTGTCGAGAGTACGCAGCACGGCCTCGCGGTTCGCCAGGAAGATGTCATGCCACATCACCGGATCACTGCCGGCGATGCGCGTGAAGTCGCGGAAGCCGCCCGCCGCATAACGGAAGATGTCGAGGTTTTCGTTGCGCTTGGCCAGGGAATCCACCAGACCGAACGCCAGGAGGTGCGGCAGATGACTGGTCGCCGCCAGCACTTCATCGTGGCGCTCGACCTGCATGTGCTCGACGTCCGCGCCCAAAGCCGCCCAGAGACGGTCGACCAGCGCCAGCGCCGAGGGATCGGTTTCGGCCAGCGGCGTGAGGATGACTTTGTGCCGCTTGAACAGCTCGGCGTTGGAGGCTTCCACCCCGCTCTGCTCGGAGCCGGCAATCGGGTGGCCGGGCACGAAGCGCGCCGGAATCACGCCGAACGCTTCACGCGCAGCGCGGACCACATTGCCTTTGGCGCTGCCGACGTCGGTCAGCACGGCATCGCCCAGGTCCAGTTTCGCCAGGACGCCGAGGAGCTTTTCCATGGCCAGGATCGGCACGGCCAACTGAATGACGTCAGCCCCCACGCAGGCGGCAGCGAGATTGTCTTCACAGCGATCGACCACGCCCAGTTCCACGGCCAGTGTGCGCGATTGCGGGTCGAGATCGACGCCCACAACTTCGCGGCACAGGCCACTTTCCTTCAAGCCTTTGGCGAACGAGCCTCCGATCAATCCGAGGCCGACCACCACCAGGCGGCCGATCATAGGCGCAGCGGGTTGCAGCGACGTGACATCAACCACGCGCCAGAACCTTGCTCAACGCCTCGAGAAAACGGCTGTTCTCGGCCGGCAAACCAATGCTCACCCGCAGGTGATCGGGCATGCCGTAACCGCCGATCGGGCGAACGATCACGCCTTCGCGCAACAAGCCGTCATAGACCGAAGCGGCTTCGCGGCCCAGGTCAACGGCGATGAAGTTGGCTTTGGAGGGAATCCAGCTCAGGCCCATCCGCCCCAGCCCTTCTTCGAGCTGCTGCATGCCGGCCTCATTGAGCCGACGGCTCTGCGCGACGTAGTCAACGTCGTCCAGCGCAGCACAGGCAGCAGCCAGCGCGAGGCTGTTAACGTTGAACGGCTGACGCACGCGGTTCAGTACGTCGGCCACGACCGGCGATGACAACCCATAACCGACGCGCAACGACGCCAGGCCATAGGCCTTGGAGAAGGTCCGCGACACCAGCAGGTTCGGATAGGCGCTCAGAAACTCAAGCCCGTCAGGCAGGTCGGCGCCCTCGGCGTATTCAATGTAAGCCTCGTCCAGCACGACCAGCACGTCCTCGGGTACCTGGGCGAGAAAATCCGCCAGGGCGCTCGGCCCGAACCAGGTCCCGGTGGGATTGTTCGGGTTGGCGATGAAGACGACCCGGGTATTGCTGTCGATGGCGGCGAGCATGGCCTGCAGGTCGTGACCCCACTCCTTCGCCCTGGCGACATGAGCGGTGGCGCCCACGGCCTGGGTAACGATCGGATAGATCGCAAACGCGTGTTCGCTGAACACCGCATTGAGCCCCGGCGCCAGATAGGCGCGGGCGACGATCTCCAGAATGTCGTTGGAGCCGTTGCCCAGCGTCACTTGTCCGGGCTGCACGCCACAGACTTGTGACAACCGCTGCTTGAGCGCGAAACCGTTGCCGTCGGGGTAGCGAGTCAATTCCGCCAGTGCGTCCTTGATCGCCTGCAACGCCTTGGGGCTCGCGCCCATCGGGTTTTCGTTGCTCGCCAGCTTGATGATGCGCGCAGGATCGATATCCAGTTCACGCGCCAGTTCGTCCACCGGTTTGCCGGGGACGTAAGGCGATAGTTTTTGCACGCTGGGCTGTGCCAGCGTGAGGAAGTCGCCGCTCATGTACCGCTTTACCTCTTCAGTGAAACCCGTAGGGCTACAAGTCCGGACGCAGGATCAAAGCACTGCCTTCGGATAGGAACCCAACACCTTGAGCGCCACGGCTTCCTGGCTGATCTGCTCGAGAACCGCCTTGATCAGCGGGTCGCGGTGGTGGCCGACGAAATCGATGAAGAACACGTAGGTCCATTTACCGCTTCGCGAGGGACGCGTCTCGATGCGTGTGAGGTCGATGCCGTTTTCGTGGAAAGGCACCAGCAGCTCATGCAGCGCGCCCGGCTTGTTGCTCATCGACACGATGATCGACGTCTTGTCGTCGCCGGTCGGCGGCACTTCCTGATTGCCGATCATAAGGAAGCGCGTGGAGTTGTCCGGACGGTCTTCGATCTTCTCGGCAATCCGCGTCAGGCCATAGAGGCCCGCCGCCATATCACCGGCGATCGCCGCCGAGTTCCACTCGCCCTTGACCCGCTTGGCCGCTTCGGCGTTGCTGGCGACGGCGACGCGCTCGACATTCGGGTAGTGCGCGTCCAGCCACTTGCGGCATTGCGCCAGGGACTGGGCGTGGGAATAGATACGGCTGATGCTGTCGGTCTTGGTGTTCTCGCCCACCAGCAGATGATGGTGAATGCGCAGCTCGACTTCACCGCAGATGACCATGTCATGCTCAAGGAAGCTGTCCAGGGTGTGGTTGACCGCACCTTCGGTGGAGTTTTCCACCGGGACAACGCCGAAGTTCACCGCACCGGCGGCCACTTCACGGAACACTTCGTCGATCGCCGCCATGGGCTTGCTGATCACCGCATGGCCGAAATGCTTCAGCGCGGCAGCTTGGGTAAACGTGCCCTCAGGACCGAGATAAGCGACTTTGAGCGGTTGCTCCAGCGCCAGGCACGAGGACATGATTTCGCGGAACAGCCGCGCCATCTCTTCGTTGCTCAACGGGCCACGGTTACGGTCCATGACACGCCTGAGTACTGCCGCTTCACGCTCGGGGCGATAAAACACCGGAACCTCGCCTGCCGGCAGGTCGGCCATCTTCACCCGCGCCACTTCCTGGGCGCAGCGGGCGCGCTCGCTGATCAGTTCCAGGACTTTTTCGTCCAGGCTGTCGATGCGGACCCGCAGTGCCTTGAGCTCTTGTTCAGACATTAGCCGTGTTCCTTCTCGAACTCTGCCATGTACGCCGTCAGGGCATTGACCGCGCTGAGGTCGATGGCATTGTAGATGGACGCGCGCATGCCGCCGACAGAGCGGTGGCCCTTCAGGTTGAGCAGGTTGCGCGCTTCGGCACCCGCGAGGAACGGCTTGTCCAGGCGATCATCGGCCAGACGGAACGGCACGTTCATCCACGAGCGGTCGGACGGGTTGATCGGGTTGCTGTACAGGCCGCTGGCGTCGATGAAGTCGTACAGCGTGCGCTGCTTGAGTTCATTGCGGGTGGCCATGGCTTCGACGCCGCCCTGCTCTTTCAGCCATTCGAAAACCAGACCGGACAGGTACCAGGCCAGCGTTGGCGGCGTGTTGTACATGGAGCCGTTGTCGGCCGCGACCTTGTAGTTAAGCATCGTCGGGCAAAGGGAACGCGCCCGACCCAGCAGGTCCTCGCGGATAATCGCCACGACAATGCCGCTCGGGCCGATGTTCTTCTGGGCGCCCGCGAAGATCATGCCGAAACGCGAGACGTCGAGAGGGCGCGAGAGGATGTCCGAAGACATGTCGGCGACCAGCGGCACGTCACCGGTTTCCGGAATCCAGTTGAATTGCAGGCCGCCAATGGTCTCGTTGGGCACGTAGTGGACGTAAGACGCGTCTTTCGACAGCTTCCACTCGTTCTGACCGGGAATGGCAAAGTAGTCGGAAGGTTTGGCGCTGGCGGCGACATTGATGTTGCCGTAGCGCGATGCTTCTTCAATGGCTTTCTGCGACCAGATGCCGGTGTCGATGTAGTCGGCCGTGCCGTTTTCCGGCAGCAGGTTCAACGGAACCTGAGCAAATTGCTGGCTGCCGCCGCCTTGAAGAAACAGCACTTTGTAGTTAGAGGGGATGGACAGCAGGTCGCGAAGATCCTGCTCCGCCTTGATGGCGATGGAAACGAACTCGTCGCTGCGATGGCTCATTTCCATGACGGACAGGCCTTTGCCATGCCAGTCCAGAAGTTCGGCCTGGGCACGCAGCAGAACAGCTTCAGGGAGCGCGGCAGGACCTGCGCAGAAGTTAAAGGCTCGCTTGCTCATATCCACTCTCGTCGTGTCACTGAATTAATTTGGAACGGGTGAAATGCGGGGAAGTGCGGAACAGGGACTGCATTGTGTCAGGGGGACCGCATCGCGACCGTCGTTACCTCCGATTGCTCCTACAGCGGTTATGCACTCGGTCACCGAGATCGATTGTAGGAGCAATCGGAGTTTACGACGGTCGCGAAAGCGGCCTGCCTGACAAGATCTATCCCGTCATGCCAAGGAAGGGGCCAGCTCACCAGCCCCCTTTCAGCGTTACTCCTGCGGCTCTTCTTCGTCAGCCGCGGAATCCGCTTGCACATCGTCAGCGGACTCGTCGGTGTCGACGGCGCCAGTCAGGTCGCCATCCCCTGCTTCACCTTCAAGAGTTTCGCCTTCGAACGCTTCGCCTTCCAGCTCTTCGCCCTCGACTTCCGATGGCTCCTGAACGCGCTCCAGACCGACCAGTTTCTCGTCCTTGGCCAGCTTGATCAGGGTCACGCCCTGAGTGTTACGGCCCAGACTCGAGACCTCGCCAACGCGGGTACGCACCAGCGTGCCCTGGTCGGAAATCAGCATGATTTCCTCGCCTTCCTGCACCTGAACCGCGCCGACCAGACGGCCGTTACGCTCGTTGCTGACCATGGCGATAACGCCCTGACCGCCACGCTTGTACTCAGGGAACTCGGTGATCGCGGTGCGCTTGCCGTAGCCACGCTCGGAAGCGGTGAGGATCTGGCTGCCCTGCTCCGGGATCAGCATGGAAATCAGCTTCTGCCCTTCCGGCAGACGCATGCCGCGAACACCGCGAGCCGTACGGCCCATGGCGCGCACTTCGGATTCCTTGAAGCGAGTGACCTTGCCGCCGTCGGAGAACAGCATGATTTCCTGCTCGCCATCGGTGACGGCCGCCGAAATCAGGATGTCGCCTTCGTCCAGCTCCAGCGCAATCAGGCCGACGCTGCGTTGGCGACTGAACGCCACCAGCGGGGTCTTCTTGACGGTACCGTTGGCGGTCGACATGAAGATGAACGGCGCTTTCTTCTTGTCGGCGGCCTTGATGCGTGCCTTGCGCTCTTCTTCGGTCTCGTTGCTGTTTTCGAGGTCTTCGGCGTCGGCGTCCACGCCTTCGGCTTCTTCTTCGTCAGCACGCTTGCGCATGGCTTCGAGATCGACCGGCAGCATGGTGGTGATGTATTCGCCTTCGCTCAGCGGCAACAGGTTGACCAGCGGACGACCACGGGCAGCGCGGGACGCTTCCGGGATCTCGTAGGTCTTGAGCCAGTACACCTTGCCCTTGCTGGAGAACATCAGCAGCGTGGTGTGGCTGTTGGCAACCAGCAGGTGAGCGATGTAATCCTCATCCTTGACGCCGGTGGCCGACTTGCCTTTGCCGCCGCGACGCTGGGCCTGATAGACGGCCAGCGGTTGAGTCTTGGCGTAGCCACCGTGGGAGATGGTCACCACGCGCTCTTCTTCGGGGATCATGTCGCCGAGGGTCAGGTCCAGGCGTGCATCGAGGATCTCGGTGCGACGCACATCGCCGTATTCGGCGCGGATCAGCTCCAGCTCTTCGCGGATGACTTCCATCAGGCGCGTGGCGCTGTTGAGGATGCGCAGCAGCTCGCCGATCTGAGTCAGGATTTCCTGGTACTCGGTCAGCAGCTTCTCGTGTTCCAGACCGGTCAGGCGGTGCAGACGCAGCTCAAGGATCGCCTGAGCCTGTTCCGGCGACAGGAAATACTTGCCGTCACGCATACCGTACTGAGGATCGAGGTTTTCCGGGCGGGACGATTCGGCGCCTGCGCGCTCGACCATCTCGACCACGGCGCTGGATTCCCACGGCGTGCTGATCAGGCCTTCCTTGGCTTCAGCCGGGGTCGGCGAGGCTTTGATGAGGGCGATGACCGGGTCGATGTTCGACAGGGCAACGGCCTGACCTTCGAGGATGTGACCCCGCTCGCGGGCCTTGCGCAGCTCGAACACGGTGCGACGGGTAACGACTTCGCGACGGTGACGAATGAAGGCTTCCAGCAGGTCCTTGAGGTTCAGGATGCGGGGGCGGCCGTCGATCAGCGCAACGATGTTGATGCCGAAGACGCTTTGCAGCTGGGTCTGGGCGTAGAGATTGTTGAGGATGACCTCAGGCACTTCGCCGCGACGCAGCTCGATGACCACGCGCATGCCGTCCTTGTCGGACTCGTCGCGCAGTTCGGTGATGCCTTCAAGCTTCTTCTCTTTGACCAGCTCGGCGATCTTCTCGATCAGACGCGCCTTGTTCAACTGGTACGGCAGTTCGGTGATGACGATCTGCTGGCGACCACCGACCTTGTCGATGTCTTCGACCATGGAGCGGGCGCGCATGTAGATGCGGCCACGGCCGGTCTTGTAGGCTTCGACGATGCCGGCGCGACCGTTGATGATCGCGGCGGTCGGGAAGTCGGGGCCGGGGATGTACTGCATCAACTCGTCGACGGTGAGGTCGCCGTTGTCGATGAGCGCCAGACAGCCATCGATGACTTCACCGAGGTTGTGCGGCGGGATGTTGGTCGCCATGCCCACGGCAATACCGCTTGAGCCGTTGACGAGCAGGTTGGGAATACGGGTCGGCATGACCGCAGGAATCTGTTCGGTGCCGTCGTAGTTCGGCACCCAGTCCACGGTTTCCTTGTGCAGGTCGGCCAGCAGCTCGTGGGCCAGCTTGGTCATGCGCACTTCGGTGTATCGCATGGCGGCGGCGTTGTCGCCGTCCACCGAACCGAAGTTGCCCTGGCCGTCTACCAGCAGGTAACGCAGGGAAAAGGGTTGGGCCATACGAACGATGGTGTCGTAGACCGCGGTATCGCCATGCGGGTGGTACTTACCGATAACGTCACCGACCACACGGGCGGATTTCTTGTACGGCTTGTTCCAGTCGTTACCCAGTTCGCTCATCGCGAACAGTACCCGCCGGTGCACGGGCTTCAAGCCGTCGCGCGCATCGGGCAGAGCTCGTCCGACGATGACGCTCATCGCGTAGTCGAGGTAGGACTGCTTCAGCTCGTCTTCGATATTGACCGGGAGGATTTCTTTGGCCAGTTCGCCCATGAGAAGCCTGATTCCTTTTTCTGGTGAAACCTCGCTCAGCCATCCGGGATGAACAAGGCTTGCCGCTGCCGACGATTGTCAGGCAACGACTTACGACAAATCAGCGAGTTATGCCATGAATGTGCGCAGTCATAAGGGTCGCCATGCGCCCCTTTGGAAACCGCCGGATGGTACCACAATCGCCGTCAGGCACGAAGTGTTTGCAGGCGCCGCGAACAAGCCATTTCGTCAGCAGACGCCTGAGAAGCGCTCACAGAGCCCGATAGCGCGTTTGGCGACGAACGGCATTACCGGCTGCGGGGTGATCAATGCAGGCGTTTGCGGCACATCAACAGGGCCATTTTTGCCGTGTCGGGGCGCTCGACGATGCCCTTCTCGGTGACGATGGCGTCGATGAGATCGGCGGGCGTCACGTCGAAAACCGGGTTGAAGGCGTCGACGTCGGCACCCACCCGCTTGCCGCCGACTTCCAGCAATTCGCGGCCATCGCGTTCTTCGATGGGGATGTCGTCGCCACTGGCCAGGTTCATGTCGATGGTCGAACTCGGCGCCACCACCATGAAGCGCACGCCGTGGTGCATCGCTGCCACCGCCAGCTGGTAAGTGCCGATCTTGTTGGCGACGTCGCCGTTGGCGGTGATGCGGTCGGCGCCGACGATGACCCAGGTGATGCCTTTGGTTTTCATCAGGTGCGCGGCCGCGGAGTCGGCGTTGAGCGTGACCGGAATGCCTTCGTTGACCAGTTCCCACGCGGTCAGGCGGGAGCCCTGCAGCCAGGGCCGGGTTTCGTCGGCGTAGACGCGCTCGATCATGCCTTCCAGGTGTGCCGCGCGAATGACACCAAGCGCGGTACCGAAGCCGCCGGTGGCCAGCGCGCCGGTGTTGCAATGGGTCAGTACGGTCTGCAGATTGCCCTGGTGCTTGCGGATCAGCTCGGCACCCAGTTGCGCCATGGTCAGGTTGGCTTCGCGGTCGCTCAAGTGAATCGCCACGGCTTCGGCTTCCATGGCCTTCAGGGGATCTTCGTGATCCTTGAGGCGGTACAGGCGCTCGCGCATGCGGTTCAGCGCCCAGAACAGGTTGACCGCCGTTGGCCGGGAATTGGCCAGCAGGTCGAAGTCTTCTTCCAGGGCCATTTGCCAGTCGCCGCCTTCGGCCAGACGATCAATGACCGCCAGTACGATGCCGTAGGCCGCACTGATGCCGATGGCCGGCGCGCCGCGAACGACCATCGTGCGAATGGCCTCGGCCACGCCTTCAGCTGTGGTGTAGGGATGCCAGGTTTCTTCGAAGGGCAAGACCCGCTGATCCAGCAGATACAACGTGCCCTCCCGCCAATCGATGGCCTTTACCTTCTCCGCAGCCAGTAATCGATCGCGCATTGCACACCCCACTTGATGAATTTTTGAAAAGCTGCCGCCACAGCGACGGTGCAAAGAAGCAAATCGCCAGCACCTTAAAAAGCCGCCGATTATAGCGAGCCGCCTGCGAAGACGCTCGGGTATACTTCGCCGTCCCCGTAATAAGCCATTGGATGCCCGCCCCATGCCCCATTCCGCTGCCCCGCTCGACCTGTTGTTGCTGCCGGACTGGCTGGTACCGGTCGAACCCGCCGGCGTTGTGTTGAAGCAGCACGGGATCGGCATTCGCGATGGCCTGATCGTTTACATCGGCCCCCGAGCCGAAGCCCTGCGCCAGCCGGCCCTCGATGTGCGCGAATTGCCGGGCATGCTGCTCAGCCCCGGGCTGATCAACGCACACGGCCATGCGGCGATGACACTGTTCCGCGGGCTGGCCGACGATCTGCCGTTGATGACCTGGCTGCAGGATCATATCTGGCCGGCCGAGGCGAAATGGGTCGATGAAGATTTCGTCCGCGACGGCACCGATCTGGCCATCGCCGAGCAACTTAAAGGCGGCATCACCTGCTTCTCAGACATGTATTTCTTTCCGAAGGTGGCGTGCGAGCGGGTGCACAACAGTGGCATTCGCGCACAGATCACCGTGCCGGTGCTGGACTTCCCGATACCCGGCGCGCGCAACAGTGACGAATCCCTGCACATCGGCATCGAGCTGTTCAACGATCTGGCCCACCACGACCGCATCAAGATCGCCATGGGGCCCCACGCGCCTTATACCGTCAGCGACGAGAACCTGGAGAAGATCCGGGTCATCGCCGATGAGCTGGACGCGATGATCCAGATGCACGTTCACGAAACCGCCTTTGAAGTGCATGAGGCCGTTCAGCAACGCCAGGAGCGCCCCCTTGCGCGCCTGCAGCGCCTGGGCCTGCTGGGCCCGCGCTTTCAGGCGGTGCACATGACCCAGATCAGCGATGACGATCTGGCGATGCTGGTCGAAAGCAACTCCAGCGTCATTCACTGCCCCGAATCGAACCTGAAACTGGCCAGCGGCTTCTGCCCGGTCGAGCGCCTGTGGCAGGCCGGGGTCAACGTCGCCATCGGCACCGACGGCGCGGCCAGTAACAACGACCTGGACCTGCTCGGCGAAACCCGCACTGCCGCGCTGCTGGCGAAAGCCGTTGCCGGCTCGGCCACCGCGCTGGACGCCCACCGTGCGCTGCGCATGGCCACGCTGAACGGCGCCCGCGCCCTGGGCATCGACGATCACACCGGCTCGCTGCAAATCGGCAAGGCCGCCGACATGGTCGCGTTCGACCTGTCGGGCCTTGCACAACAGCCGGTCTACGATCCGGTGTCACAGCTTATCTATGCAACGGGTCGCGATTGCGTGACCCACGTCTGGGTCGCCGGCAAGCCATTGCTGCAGGACAAACGCCTGACCCGCATGGACGAAGAAGCGCTGACCCGAACCGCCAAAGCCTGGGGCAACCGCATCGCGGCAGACAAAGCCTGACCCAATCCGCTTCGCCACGGTCAGATACCGTGGCCGGACACCGAATTCAAGTTTTAGAGGATCACACATGAGCAACGTCGACCACGCCGAAATCGCCAAATTCGAGGCCCTCGCCCATCGCTGGTGGGATCGCAACAGCGAATTCAAGCCGCTTCACGACATCAACCCACTGCGGGTGAACTGGATTGACGAGCGCGTGAATCTGGCTGGCAAGAAGGTGCTCGACGTCGGCTGCGGTGGCGGCATTCTCAGCGAGGCCATGGCCTTGCGCGGCGCCACGGTGACAGGCATAGACATGGGCGAGGCACCGCTGGCCGTGGCGCGACTGCACCAGCTGGAATCCGGCGTGAATGTGGAATACCGGCAGATCACCGCCGAAGCGCTGGCCGAAGAAATGCCCGAGCAGTTCGACGTCGTCACCTGCCTGGAAATGCTGGAGCATGTGCCGGACCCGTCGTCGGTGATCCGCGCTTGCTACCAGATGGTCAAGCCGGGCGGTCAGGTGTTTTTCTCCACCATCAACCGCAACCCGAAGGCGTACCTGTTCGCCATCATCGGCGCCGAATACATCATGAACCTGTTGCCGCGCGGCACCCATGACTTCAAGAAATTCATCCGCCCTTCCGAGCTGGGCGCATGGAGCCGCGATGCCGGCCTGCAGGTCAAGGACATCACCGGCCTGACCTACAACCCGCTGACCAAGCATTACAAGCTGGCGTCCGACGTCGACGTCAATTACATGATCCAGACACTGCGGGGAGTCTGAGCCATGCGCCTGAGGGCAGTTCTCTTCGACATGGACGGCACGCTGCTCGACACCGCGCCGGACTTCATTGCGATCTGCCAGGCGATGCTGGCCGAACGCGGCTTCCCGCGTGTGGACGACAAGCTGATTCGCGACGAGATCTCCGGCGGCGCCAGGGCGATGGTTTCGGCCGCGTTCGCCATGTCCCCCGAGGCGCCGGAATTCGAGGCGCTGCGCCTGGAATTTCTGGAGCGCTACCAGACCGATTGCGCGGTGCACAGCACGCTGTTCGACGGCATGGCCGAGTTGCTCGCCGACATCGAGAAAGCCAACCTGATCTGGGGCGTGGTCACGAACAAACCGGTGCGTTTCGCTCAACCCATCATGGAGCAACTGGGCTTGTCGGAGCGTTCCGCGGTGCTGATCTGCCCGGACCATGTGACCAGGAGCAAACCTGATCCTGAGCCGCTGCTGCTGGCCTGCAAGATGCTCGATCTGGACCCGGCCAGCGTGTTGTTCGTGGGCGATGACCTGCGTGACATCGAATCCGGTCGCGACGCCGGCACCAAGACCGCCGCCGTACGCTACGGCTACATCCATCCCCAGGACAATCCCGATCACTGGGGCGCGGACGTAGTGGTGAATCACCCCCTGGAGCTGCGCCGGGTGCTGGATGATGCGTTGTGCAGCTGCTGAGCGCTCATCCGCGCAGCTCGGCATAACCCAGCGCTTTACCTATACAAAGGAGCCCCCATGTTCAATTACTCCGCCCGCCCCGACCTGCTCAAGGACCGGGTGATTCTGGTCACCGGCGCAGGCCGTGGCATCGGCGCCGCTGCCGCGAGAACCTACGCCGCCCATGGCGCGACAGTCTTGCTGCTGGGCCGGACCGAAGCGAATCTGAGCGCGCTGTATGACGAGATCGAAGCCGCCGGTCACCCGCAGCCGGTGGTCATCCCGTTCGATCTGGAGACCGCCCTGCCCCGTCAATACGACGAACTCGCCGCGATGATCGAAGGGGAGTTCGGCCGGCTTGACGGCGTACTGCACAACGCCTCGATCATCGGGCCGCGCACGCCGATCGAGCAGCTCACCGGTGAGCAGTTCATGCAGGTGATGCACGTGAACGTCAACGCCACCTTCATGCTGACCACCGCGTTGCTGCCGCTGCTCAAGCTCTCGGGTGACGCGTCCATCGCCTTCACCTCCAGCAGCGTCGGGCGCAAAGGCCGCGCGTATTGGGGCGCCTATGGCGTGTCCAAGTTCGCCACCGAAGGGCTGATGCAGACGCTGGCCGATGAAATCGACGGACTTGGATCGCTGCGCGCCAACAGTATCAATCCGGGC
This sequence comes from Pseudomonas sp. NPDC078416, assembly GCF_050268485.1. Lineage (NCBI taxonomy): Bacteria > Pseudomonadati > Pseudomonadota > Gammaproteobacteria > Pseudomonadales > Pseudomonadaceae > Pseudomonas > Pseudomonas sp. NPDC078416. The sequence goes on from NZ_JBNNGV010000033.1 coordinate 14,876, forward strand.
GCAACCCGCACCGACATGCGTGCCCAGGCGTACCCGGCCGAAGATCCGACCAATAATCCGACACCGGAAGAGATCATGCCGGTCTACCTGTACCTGATGGGGCCGGACAGCAAAGGCACCAACGGACAGGCACTGGATGCGCAGACCCGCTGATCCGCTGATCCAGGGCAAATCTTCCGCCACCCACAAGGAGCGCTCCCAAAGACGCTCCCTCAACTGAATATCAGACTGGGTCGGAAACCCTCCACTCGGCAGTTTTCCGCCATCTCGTGTAGCCGTCTGCCTTCAGAATCGATACGTTAGTCAAATCCAAGGCGCGGAAAGGTATCAAACCTGTCACAATCCGCCGCAACTTATTGATTGACAACACTTTTCACTCAGGCAGTCGAATTGGCACGAGTTTCGCTCTCTCCATTTCAAGCCCGTAGAGGCGAAGGAGCGGAACCATGAGTCTTCCAAACACCACCAATGCCATCGATTTCGACAGCGCCCGGCTGCAACGCCATGGTTTCGCGCCGCAGCCCAGCGTCGTCCGGCCTGCCCTCGATTACGAGCAGCTCAGGCGTCAGCTCAATCTGCAGCTGCAGACCAGCCTCGAAGCGGACAAGATCCTGTCGATGCTCTTCCAGAGCGTTCAGCAACTCATTCCGCTGAATGCCCTGAGCTTCAAGCACCTGCCTACCGATCTGCGCCTGGAGCTGGGTGAGCGCGCCCGTCACAACGTCACGTACAGCATGACCCACGAAGGCGAGCACCTGGGGGAGCTGTCGTTCCAGCGCGACCACCGTTTTGCCGAGCATGAGCTGGAGCAACTCGAGTCGTTGCTGTCCAGCCTGCTGTATCCCCTGCGTAACGCCCTGCTGTACCGCCACGCCAGCCTGAGTGCGCTGCGTGACCCGCTGACCGGCGCCGGCAACCGGATTGCCATGGAACAATCGCTGATTCGCGAATTCGAGATCGCACGCCGCCAGCAGCAACCGCTGTCGGTGCTGATGCTCGACATCGACCACTTCAAAGGCATCAACGACACCCACGGCCACGCCACGGGCGATGAAGTGCTGCGGGCCGTGACCAACGTGGTCAAGGATCGCCTGCGCAACATCGATCAGGTGTTCAGGTTTGGCGGTGAGGAGTTTCTCATCGTGCTGACCAACACCAGCCGTGAGTCAGCCGCCCTGGTGGGCGAACGCCTGCGCAGCGCCGCACTGCAACTCACTTATCCGGTAAAGGGACGGGCTGTGGACCTGACGGTCAGCCTTGGTTGCTCGACGCTGCTGCCGGGCGAATCGTCCGACAGCATGTTGCGCCGTGCTGACACGGCCCTGTACGCCGCCAAGCGCAAGGGCCGCAACCGCCTGGAAATGGCGGGCTGACCGATCAGGCGCGGGCGGGGATCCGGTGTTCACGGACCGAGCCGTTGCCTTCCTGCGATCGTTCCAGCGTCATGCACCGCTCAAGGAACAGGAACATGTACTCGTAGCTCTTGCAGACCGCCATTCGCACGTCGCTCTGCAATTGCTCGCTGGGGTTGTTGCCGGCCAGAGTGCAGATGATTTCCAGCGCTTCCCAGGGGTGGGAGTCGTCGTACTGCGCATGCATCTTCAGCCACTTCATCGCGCGCTTTCGTGTGTCCGGCGGGAACATGTTCGCGTAGGTGTCCTGGGAGCAGACAACGGCCGACCATTCGCCGGTGGCGCCTTCGATGGCGTAGTTGGTCGCCGCGATGGCCACCACCAGCGAATCCGACGAACAACTGTGCCAGCACCAGTGATTCAACGCGTGGAGTTCCGAGGGCACCAACTGCGCCTGCAAGTCTTCCAGCGTCACCCCGTGGGCGGCGCTCCAGTTGACCCAGTAATCGGCGTGGTTGAGTTCGACCCGAATATTGCGCATCAACCATCGTCGCGCCATGTCTTCACCCGGATGTCGGGCGAATCGGGTTTTCGTCAGGTTATGCGCCATGTAGACCGCGAACTGTTCGACGACCGGCCAGCCACCAATCAGGTACTGGCGCATGGTCTTAGAACTGAGCCGCCCGTCACGCATGCGTTGATAAAGTTCATGCCCTACCACCTTGGCCTTGGCGTCACTGCAATCATCAATCAATTGCTGTGCCCAAGCGGGGTAACTGCTGGCATCCATCAGCGGACCGGTTCTAATGAACATATCGATCACTGTGTAGCTCCTTATGTGAGTTGCGTAGGGTGTGTTCAGCGAAAAGTCCCGGGAGCGCTGAACAACAGCGGGGTCTGCCTCGCGGGCCGTGCGTGCAGACATTCACAGGTGAATAATTGCGGTCGCTCGATAACGTAACCCTGAGCGTAGTCCACACCGATTTCCAATAACGCCTGCTCTATCTGGGGGCTCTCGACGAACTCGGCGATCGTCTGTTTGCCCATTACGTGCCCGATATGGTTGATCACTTCCACCATCGCCCGGTTGACCGGATCGTCGAGCATGTCTTTTACGAAACTGCCATCAATCTTCAGGAAATCCACAGGCAAGTGCTTCAAGTACGCGAATGACGACATGCCTGCACAGAAGTCATCCAGAGAGAAACGGCATCCCAGACTTTTAAGTTCATTGATGAACCGAATGGCGCTGCCCAGATTGGCGATCGCACTGGTTTCGGTGATTTCAAAACAGATAAGTTCAGGGGGGATTGCGTAGATCTGGAACTGCTGTCGCAAATACTCAAGAAAGGCGTCGTCTCCAATACTGGTCCCGGACAGGTTGATCGCACACACCGCCATGGGCCCTTTGCCGTGTCCGGACTTGAGACAGTCGGCGATGATCATGAAAACGTGCTGCACAACCCAGCGGTCCAGGGTGGTCATCATGCCGTAGCGCTCGGCGGCAGGGATGAAACTGTCGGGCAGGATCATGCGCCCGGACTCGTCACGCAGCCGCAGCAAAATCTCGATATGGCCGTGACCCTGCTCGGGGTTACGGCCCAGTGCTGCAATTTCCTGGGAATACAGACAGAAGCGATTGTCTTCGAGGGCCATGTGCAGGCGTTGAATCCAGGCCATTTCGCCGAAGCGGGTGGACAGATCGGAGTCGTCGTCATGGTAGACCTGAACCCGGTTGCGGCCTTTTTCCTTGGCCATGTAGCAGGCCATGTCGGCGGCGCGCAGCGAAGTCTCGAGGGTGGTCGGGACATCGTCGATGTGCACCAGACCGATGCTGACAGTGGTGACAAACGGCCGGCCCTTCCAGACAAAATGCAGGCTTTCCACGGTTTGCCGCAGGCTCTCGGCCACCCGCTCGGCGGCCTCCGGCGCGCAGTGTTCGAGGAGAATACCGAACTCGTCGCCGCCCAGACGCGCCAGCGTGTCGCCTTCGCGCACGCCCTGCTGCAGCAGCGTGCAGATGTGCCGCAGCAGTTCATCACCCGCGGCATGACCGCTGGTGTCGTTGACCAGCTTGAACTGATCGAGGTCCAGGAACATCAACGCATGCCGCGCCGGCTGCTCGGCCAGGCCGTTGAGGGCCAGCTCCAGGCGGTACTCGAACTCGCGGCGGTTGGTCAGGCCGGTCAGCGCATCATGGGTCGCCTGCCAGGACAGGTTGGCGATGTACTGACGCTCCTGGGTCATGTCATGCAGCACCAGCACCGCGCCACTGACCTTGCCCTCGGTGCGGATCGGCGAGCCGACCAGCGCGACCGAAACGGTGCTGCCGTCCAGACGCTGAATCAGTCTTGAACTCTCACTGCCGCCGCCCAGGTTGCCACTGAGCATGCGCTCGATCAGGGTCGAGGTGTCTTTCTGATCGTTTTCGTCCAGCAGGCTGAACAGCGCGGCCAGCGGCAGACCGGCCGCCTGCTCGTTCTTCCAGTGGGTCATGAGCTCCGCAGCGGGGTTCATGTAGACGATGGAGCCGTCGACATCAGTAGTGATGACGCCGTCACCGATGGACTCCAGGGTGATCTGCGCGCGCTCTTTTTCCATCTGCAGCGCAATCGCAAAGGCGTGGCGCTGTTCCAGCAATTTGTGGGTGCGCAGCAGTGCAAGGATGATCAGGCACAGCGCCGTGGCGAGATTGACCACCAGCAGAATCCGCAGGATGAGCCGCGAGCCCTCCCCCAGTGCGTCGCTGAAGGCCATGGCTGCCGGCGTCACGCTTTCGTTGATGGCGCTGATGCGTTGGCGCCAGCCCAGGACCTCGCTGTTGGTAACGTTGCCTTCCTGAATCCTCGCGTGCATTTCCCGCGCGACTTCGTCGAGCTGCACCAGGTAATTGTCACCCACCTTCCACAGGTCGATGGCCTTTTCCAGGTAGCTGAAGTGCTGGAAGTTCAGGTAGAGCCAGATGATGCTCTGGGCATCGTCGGGATGGTTACCACCCTGCAGAATCCCTGCAGTGGCGCGCGCGATGTCGGGCACCGGCTGATCCATCGCCAGGCGCAAGTCATGCCCACCCTGAGGAATGGCAATCGCTTTCTGGTATTTAAGGTAATTGATGTCGTCACGACTGTTGGCGTACAGATTCAGGTAGTGGATGGCGTCTTTCTGGCCCTTCGACCACAGGCTCTCACCGCCAATGTAGCTGCGCACCGCAGACATCATGTACAGGCTGACGCAGCCGAGCAGTGCCTGTAGCAGCACGACAGCGATAAATGGCCAGACGATGCCCAGAAGACGAGGCTTCTCGAGAATCCGCTTTTGCTTCATGGTGTCCCTTTCATCAGCACTGCAGGTACTCGGCCCCCCCACGCCAGGCAACCTTCCTGGAGCCTGAGGGACTTCGCTAATTTCCACGACGCAGCAGACAATCTCTCACATCTTTTACAAGACGTAACCAGCCAATCGGGTGCGAAGACGTAAATATGACGCTTTTCACACTTCTGGTCAGCGGCGAGGCAAAGCATAGCCCAAGAATTGACGTGTTCCACTGGCGATACGCCATTTGGGCGCGGCGCCCCGAATGCTCTCAGGCTCTGTGTGTCACACCTGTTGCAGGTGTCCGTAGAGCCTAGCGTACAGTCCGCCGTCCGCAATCAATTGCTGATGATCACCGTCTTCGGCGATACGCCCGCCATCGAACACCAGCACACGGTCCGCCTGTTTCACCGCCGACAGTCGGTGGGCGATGATCAGCGTCGTGCGGCCACTGAGAAAACGGTTCAGGGCCTGGTGCAGGTTGTACTCGGTGGCGGCGTCCAGCGCAGAGGTAGCCTCATCGAGAATGACCACCTTGGGGTCGGCCAGCACCATGCGCGCGATTGCCAGCCTCTGGCGCTGGCCGCCGGACAGGCGAACCCCCGAACGCCCGACCACGCTGTCCAGCCCCAGTGGCAGGGCGCGGATCGTCGCATCCATTTGGGCAATTTCCAGCGCCTGCCAGCAGGCGTTGTCGTCCTGCTCGCGGCCCATAAGGAGGTTGGCGCGAACGGTGTCGTTGAACAGCGCCGGATGCTGGAGCACCACGGCGACGTTCTCGCGAACGGTGTCCAGGCCAATCTCCTGCAAGCTTGAACCACCGAAACGAATGACCCCGGATTTGGCGGTGTACAGGCCGAGCAGCAACTGAACGAGCGTGCTCTTGCCACCGCCGCTGGCCCCCACGATCGCGACTTTTTCGCCGGGATTGATCGACAGGTCCAGTTGATCGAGGACCAGTTCGTCGTTGTAGCCGAAGCTCAAACCGCGCACGTCGATGCTCACCGTCTGCCGCCCAGTGAACGGATTGGTCTGCCCCGGGTATTGAGGCTCGTCCGCGCGGGCCAGCAATTCGTTGATGCGGGTCAGTGCACCGCCGGCTGCGTAATAGGCGTACTGCAGATTCAGCAGTTGTTCGACCGGACCGATCATGAACCACAGGTAACTGAACACCGCCAGCATGTGGCCGATGGACAGGTCGGAGAACAACACCGTGAGCATCGCGGCAGCACGAAAAATGTCGATGCCGAACTGAAACAGCAGCCCGCTGGCCCGGCCCGAGGCATCGCTCTTCCACTGGGACGACACCGCGTAATCCCGCACTTCCCGGGCACGCAGGCCGAGCAACCCGAGGAAATAGCCCTGACGGTTACTGGCACGGATCTCCTGAATGGCGTCGAGGGTTTCAGTGAGCGCCTGGGTGAAGCGCGAAGTGCTGTCGTTTTCCAGCTTCTTGAGGTGTTTGACGCGCTTGCCGAGCTTCACCGTGGCGAACACCACCAGCGGGTTAAAGAGCAGGATCAGCAGCGCCAGTTGCCAATGCATCCACATCAGGATGGCAGCGGTGCCCGTGAGGGTAAGCATCGCCACGAGGAACTTGCTCAGCGTCTCGCCGACGAATTTGTCCACGGTGTCCAGATCAGTCACCAGATGCGCGGTAACCGTGCCGCTGCCCAGGCTCTCGTATTCGCTCAGCGAGATGCGCTTGAGTCGCTCGATCAGGCGCGTGCGGATGCGATAGACGATGTCCTTGGCCAGCCCGGCGAACAGCCGCGCCTGAATCACGTTGAACACCAGCGCGCCCAGTCGCAGGCACAGTGTCGCCACCAGCATCAGCCCAATGTAGCCAACGGGTTTGTGCAGGCTGTCGGGCAGGAACTGATTCATGAAAATCAGCGCCGAATTGCCCTTGCCCAGCAGCACTTCATCGACCAGCAAGGGCAGCAGCAGCGGGATCGGCACCGAGCAGAGCACCGCCAGGACCGCGACGCCATTGGCGATCCACAGCGCCTTTTTGTGTTGCAGGGCGAGGCGGCGGATCTGTGCCCAGTTCAGGCGATCGCCGGCCGGACGCTCATGAGCCGATGCGGCGGGATTGCGGTGTTCCAGGTCGGGGACGTCAGGCACTGGCGTTGCGCTCCAGCCAGCGACCGAGCAACGGACCGAGGACGTCGAGGGGTTGATAGCCGTTGGTCAGCAGCGCCAGTTGGCCGTTGCGCTCGGCAAGCAACGTCGGGAAACCCGCTATGCCCAGGTCCTGAACCCAGGAGAAATCCGACGCAGTCGCGGTGTGCTGTTCGACACTGTCGAAGGCTTCGGCGAACTCGATGCGTGGCAAGCCGGCTTTTTCGGCGAGCTCCGCCAGCACCGAGCCGTGGGTCACGTCCCGGCCGTGAAGATAAAACGCTTGCTGAATTTCTTTGACCAGCCGCCAGGCAACGTCCGGCGCCAGGCTGCGCGCCGCAACGATGGCCCGGCAGGCGGGCGCGGTGTCGTAGACGAAACCGTCGGGCAAGGCGCCATCGAAACGGAATACCTGGCCCGTGGCCTCGTGCACCGCTTGCCAGTGTTCGAGAATGTAGCGTTTGGTCGCCGGTTCCAGCGCCGCGCCACTGCCGGTGCGCAATCCGCCCACCACCAGATGCAACGGCACCCCCGCCGCTGCCGCCTGCTCGACCAATGCTTCGGCCACCGGAGAAAACCCCCAGCACCAGGAACACATCGGGTCCATCACATACAGCAGGCGGGTGGACATGGCTCAGGCCTCGTTGCTTGGGGTTTCAGTCGCCTGGCCGTCAAGCGCGCGGTAATTGCGCCCGATCGGGTGCGGCTGATTGCGTGCCTTCGCCAGCTCGATCTGCTTTTGCCGGTCGATGGCGCTGCGGCGGGTTTTCTCGCTCAGCGAATCCCAGCAGTGCGGGCAACTGACCCCCGGCGAATAATGCTCGCTGGCCCGGTCTTCGGCACTGATCGGCGTGCGGCAGGCATGGCATTGATCGTAGTCGCCTTCGGTCAGGTCGTGGCGGACGGTGACACGATTGTCGAACACAAAGCAGTCACCCTGCCAGCGGGTTTCTTCCTGGGGCACTTCTTCCAGGTATTTGAGAATGCCGCCCTTGAGGTGATAGACCTCTTCGAACCCTTCGCCGAGCATGTAGCTGGACGCCTTCTCACAGCGAATGCCGCCGGTGCAGAACATCGCGACTTTCTTGTGCTTCGCCGGATTGAAGTGGGCCTTGATGTAGTCCGGAAATTCACGGAATGAAGTGGTCTTGGGGTCAATCGCGCCTTCGAAGGTGCCGATCGACACTTCGTAATCGTTGCGCGTATCGATCAGCAGCACTTCGGGGTCGGCGATCAGGGCGTTCCAGTCCTTGGGGTCGACGTAGGTGCCAACGGCCTTGTTCGGGTCAACGCCTGGCACGCCCAGGGTCACGATCTCTTTCTTGAGTTTGACCTTGGTGCGGTAGAACGGCTGCTCGTCGCAGTAGGATTCCTTGTGATCGATGTCGACCATGCGCGGATCGTTCTTCAGCCAGGCCATCAAGCCGTCGATGCCCTCGCGGCTGCCGGAGACCGTGCCGTTGATGCCTTCTTCAGCGATCAGCAATGTGCCTTTGATGCCGTTGTCGACCATCGCCTGCAGCAGTGGCTCGCGCAGTGCGACGTAATCGGAAAGGGTGACGAATTTGTACAGCGCCGCGACGACGATGGGTGCGGTTTGGGTCATGTGGCGTCTCCAGGTGGTGACCCTCGCAAAGGGCCTACCGGGTGAGTGATTCAGATGAACGCGCGCCGACCGGGCAACGCGGCGCGGATTCTATCAAGAATCGACGTCGGGCAGGCAGGGTGGTTGATCAGTGGGGATGAGGAGGGGTCATCAAGCAGTTAGCAGCGACAACCAACCTGTAGGAGCGCGCTTGCCCGCGATCACAGCGTGTCAGACATCGAGATGTACCAGACACATCGCATTCGCAGGCAAGCGCGCTCCTACAATGGTCGTGCGTCAGTCGTGCCCACCTGCACAGGTCGGGGAAGACGGCGGTGCGCCGAGCTTCGCCCATTCTTCCGGGGTGTAGGTGTGCAGCGCCAGCGCGTGGAACTCACCCATCAGGCCACCGAGCAGGCCGTAGACCTTCTGGTGACGCTTGACCGCGTTGAGGCCGGCGAACTGTTCGCTGACCACCACCGCTTTGTAGTGAGTGTCCGTGCCGCGACTGTGCATGTGGCTTTCATTGAGCACCTGAAGGTACTCGGGCTGAAAGACCGTCAACGCGGATTCGATTCGCTGTTGCATGCTCATGTCAGGCTTCGCTTATGGCTTCTTAGCAGGAGCGGCCGGTGCAGCAGGCTTGGCGCCGGCCGGGGTCAGTTCCTTGGTCATGTCGGCAAGCAGCTTGTTGACCACAGGCACCGCGCTTTCCAGTTTGCTCTGGGTCAGCTGGAACGACTGCTGGCTGATCTGCGGCATCTTGGCCTGGACTTTCTGGCCCAGTGGAGACTGGTAGAAGGCAACCAGGTCTTTCAGCTCGCTTTCAGTGAAGTTGGAGGTGTACAGCTTGACCATGTCAGGCTGCAGCTTTGGCCAGCTGATCACCTGATCCAGCGCAGCGTTGGCCTTGCCCTGATAGGTTTCGAGGGTGGCTTGCTTGGACGCAGGTGCTTTGGTTTCAGCGAAACGCTGAGCGAACATCTGCTGGACTTGCATGTAAACCGGCGCACCCAGTTGATCGGCGTGAGCCAGTTTGAGGAACGCTACAGCACTGGCTTCATGGCTGGCGGTGTCGGCAAGAACCTGGCCGCTGGCACATACCAGAGCAACCGCAGCACAAATGGCACGAAGACGGGTCATCGAGTTTCCTTATCTAGCAGGCGAGGCAGAACCCCAAGGCCGGCCATTCTGCGCCCCTTTGCGCATTTCCCTCAACCCCTGACGCTACGAGCGGTTATCCCGCGAACGTGACGCACTCGTCCATACGAAGGTTTAGGGCGACCGGCCCTGGCGTTTTGTCGCACACTGTCCGCACCTGTTCCGACCGCGCAGCAGCCACCGGGAACCCCTCCGGCTTCCCGGTTACTAAACTGCGCACATCGACCTTAAGGAGAGAGTCCAGTGAGCCGTACCGAAACCGACAGCATAGGTCCGATCGAAGTCCCTGAAGACGCTTACTGGGGGGCGCAGACGCAACGCTCTCTGATCAATTTCGCCATCGGCCAGGAGCGCATGCCCCTGCCGGTGCTGCACGCGCTGGCACTGATCAAGAAAGCCGCCGCGCGGGTCAATAATCGCAACGGCGATCTGCCCGCCGACATTGCCAACCTGATCGAGCAGTCCGCCGACGAAGTGCTGCAGGGACAGCTCGACGACCAGTTTCCCCTGGTGGTCTGGCAGACCGGCAGCGGCACCCAAAGCAACATGAACGTCAATGAAGTCATCGCCGGCCGCGCCAACGAACTGGCCGGTGGAGGCCGCGGCGGCAAGTCGCCGGTTCACCCCAACGATCACGTCAACCGCTCGCAAAGCTCCAACGACTGCTTCCCTACCGCGATGCATATTGCAGCGGTACAAGCGGTGAAAGAGCAACTGCTGCCGGCGATTGCCGAACTGTCCAGCGGTCTGTCGGAGCAGTCCTCACGGCACATGAAGCTGGTGAAAACCGGCCGCACGCACATGATGGACGCCACGCCGATCACCTTCGGCCAAGAGCTCTCGGCCTACGTCGCTCAGCTCGATTACGCCGAAAAAAGCATCCGCGCCGCATTGCCTGCAGTGTGCGAGCTGGCCCAGGGCGGCACCGCCGTCGGCACCGGTCTGAACTCGCCCCACGGATTCGCCGAAGCGGTCGCCGCCGAACTGGCTGCGCTGTCCGGCCTGCCCTTCGTCACCGCGCCGAACAAGTTTGCCGCGCTGGCCGGGCATGAGCCGCTGACCGCGCTGTCCGGCGCGCTGAAAACCCTCGCCGTGACCCTGATGAAGATCGCCAACGACCTGCGCCTGCTGGGTTCCGGCCCCCGCGCCGGCCTGGCAGAAGTCAGGCTGCCAGCCAACGAGCCGGGCAGCTCGATCATGCCGGGCAAGGTCAACCCGACCCAATGCGAGGCGCTGTCGATGCTGGCGTGTCAGGTCATGGGCAACGACACCACGATTACCTTTGCCGCCAGTCAGGGCCACCTGCAACTGAACGTGTTCAAGCCAGTGATCATCCACAACCTGCTGCAATCGATCCGCTTGCTGGGCGATGGCTGCCGCAACTTCAACGAGCACTGCATTGCCGGCATGGAACCGGATGCCGCCAAGATGGCCGAGCATCTGGAACGCGGCCTGATGCTGGTGACCGCGCTGAACCCGCACATCGGCTACGACAAATCGGCGCAGATCGCTAAAAAAGCCTACAGCGAAGGCCTGACCCTGCGCGAAGCGGCCCTGCAACTGGGTTTCCTCACCGACGCCGAGTTCGACGCCTGGGTGCGCCCGGAAAAAATGCTCGAGGCCGGCAGCAATGGCTGAACCCATCAGCGGCGCCACGCCACTGGAAGGCTATGGCAAACGCATCCTGATGATCATCGGCACGCCGAAAAGCATCAGTCTCGGCCACGCGCTGGGCGAGGCGTATGCCCAGGGCGCGCGCAGCAAAGGTCATGTGGTGCGGGTGCTCAAACTTGACGAGATGGATTTCGACCCGGTGCTGCGCGGTGGCTATGAATCCGCCCAGACGCTGGAACACGATCTGCTTGAAGCCCAGCGCGAGGTGCACTGGGCGCAGCACCTGGTGTTCGTGTATCCGGTCTGGTGGGGCGGCCTACCGAGCCTGCTCGGTGGGTTTTTCGACCGGGTGTTCATGCCCGGTTTTGCCTTCAAGGCCCATGGCAGGCATCACCCTTCCAACGAGCTGCTGAAGGGCCGGACAGCGGAATTGCTGGTGACGATGGACACGCCTTCGCGCTACTTCCGCTGGGTTTTCAAAGCCCCGGCCCATCGGCAGATGGTCAAAACGATCCTGGAGTTCTGCGGGATCAAGACCACACGGCTCACGGAGTTTTCGCCGGTGCGCACCTCCACCGAGGAGCAGCGTCAGCAGTGGATCCGCCAGGCCGAGGCGCTGGGCAAGCGCTAAGCCACAAACGTCTGTGATCAATGACTCAGTGGTGCCGCCGCCAGGAATCTGGCGCGGCAACGCCGTGGGGCGGCGTAAATTAATGGAACGCTTGTGAAACACTGCCTTCAAACGCTGTAACTTAGCGGCAGCGGGGTTTTGCCTTTTTGGCAAGCCATGCCACTCGGCTTGATGTGTCAGTCGGACAGCAGGACATTTCTGCTTTTACTGCGGAAGATATTCTTCACCGCCGCCGCTGCTCACTGCCGTTCATATGCCCAGCGTACTGACCCAGAGCCCGGAGAAGGCCATGTTAAGCAAGCGTGAACAAGATCCAGTCCCCACCGTTCGATTTCGCAGCGACCGCGTTTCCCGCGTCAATGGCCAGTATTTCTTCAGCACGCGGGAAAACACCCTCGAAGGTCCGTTCATGAGCAAGGAAGACGCCGCGCGGGAAACCGAGGCCTATATCCGTCGCATGCAGGCAGCCAGCGCGTACCCGCCAGGGATGCCCTCCTCGCTCAACGGCTGATTGAACTCGGCCTTACGAATGATTGCGGCGAAAGGTTTCCTCGCCCATTGCCGCGATCTGTCCGTCGATCAGCGCATCGAACGGACGCAACAAGCCCTCGAATGACGTCTCCGGCTCCAGCGTTTGCAGCGCATGGACGATCGCCTCAAGCGTCGACAACGCGTCAGGACCCGGCGCCTTGCGCAACCGATAGCGTGAAGGCGGCGCGTTCGTCAGCACGACCCTGGGCAGCGCCGCCAGCGAGGGATTGAGGTGCAGCAGCTTGCGCGCCTTGCGCCAGGTGCCATCGGGTACGACGAGCAGCAAAGGCATATCGTCGGCATTGCTGGCTTTCAGCGCGATGGCCTCCTCCCCCGGGAACAGCAAACACGCTCGGTAACCGGGCCGGCTCAGCCACTGCGGCAGATCCCCGAACGCCTCTCCTGCGTGCAGCTCCGCATTCTTCAAGCCAAGGGCTGCGAGGCGCGCCGTGTTGAGCGCGTGATTGACTTCGCTGGGATGCTGCAGGATCAACACCCGCGTTCGGCTGTCCAGAGAGGGAATCAGCGCACACAGGCAATGATTGACCGGACGCATACAGCGTTCGCAGCGGGCACGGGGCATCGTCGGTTTCCTAGAGTGGATTGAGCTGCGCTTTCAGCAGATCGCGAAAGGTCTGAATCAATGGCTCACGGCTGCGTCCGCGACGCAGGATCATCGAGAACGGCGCCTGATAGCCGAAGGTTGCCGGTAGCAAGACCCGCAGGTGCCCGGAATCCACCCAAGACTGCGCGTAGTGCTCGGGCAGGTAACCAATGTAGGCGCCGGACAGCACCAGAATCAGCTGCGCCTCCATACTCTCGACGGTCGCAGCGCTGTGCTTGAAGCCGTGGCGGGCGAGTTCGGCCTGGCTCCAATAGCCGCGTCCGACCATGCGTTGTTGGGTGATGACCGGTTCGGGAATGCGCCGTTCGGCGTACAGCGCGTGGCGATTGCTGCAGTACAGCCAGTGCTGCTCGCGGTACAGCGGCTGATAGAGCAGGCCGTTCATGCGGGTGGAGAATGATCCAATCGCCAGGTCCAGACGGTTGTCCAGCACGCCCAGCTGCAGTTCGTAGGGACTCATCACGGCGAGGTGCAAATGCACGGCCGGGTGCTCCGCACTGTAGGCGCCGATGACCTCCGCAAATGGCAACGCGCGGTCACTGACCGTCGAGTCCAGCACCCCAAGATTGAGCGTGCCGCGCAGCTCACCCTTGAGCGCAGCGGCGTAGAGTTCGAAGCCTTCCAGTTCGCCGAGCAAGCGCAGGGTTTCCTGATGAAACAGCTCGCCCTTGCTGGTCAAGCTGAACCCGCCGCGTCCGCGATGACAGAGCACGATGCCCAACGCGGCTTCAAGCTGGCTCATGTAGGTGCTGATCGCCGAGGTCGACAGATTGAGTTCTTGCTGAGCACTGGCAAAGCCCTGATGGCGCACGACGCAGGCGAAGATGCGCAGCAATTTGAGGTCGGGGAGCGCGCTGGGCATGGGGTTTCCAGGAGGGGTTTTCCGCGCAGCTTACCCGATACTTCAGGAATATCTGAACTAAGTATTTCGCGTGGCCGATTGTTCGCGGCGGGCTCGATCAACAGAATCTGGGCCACGCCGGAAGCCCGCTTCCGCCCCTTTTGATTACTACCGATGAGGCATTCCTGTGGACAAGATTTTCCATCAACCACTGGGCGGCAACGAAATGCCGCGCTTCGCCGGCATCGCCACCATGATGCGCTTGCCGCACCTGCAAACGGCAGCCGGTCTGGATGCGGCCTTCGTCGGCGTCCCGCTGGACATCGGCACGTCCCTGCGCGCAGGCACCCGTTTCGGCCCGCGGGAAATCCGCGCCGAATCAGTGATGATCCGCCCCTACAACATGGCCACCGGGGCCGCCCCTTTTGATTCGCTGTCTGTAGCGGATATCGGCGACGTGGCGATCAACACGTTTAACCTGCTGGATGCCGTGCGCATCATCGAAGAAGCCTACGACGGCTTCCTCGAACACGACATCATCCCGCTGACCCTCGGCGGCGATCACACCATCACGCTGCCGATCCTGCGCGCCATGAAGAAGAAGCATGGCAAGGTCGGGCTGGTTCACATCGACGCCCATGCGGACGTCAACGATCACATGTTCGGCGAGAAGATCGCCCACGGCACCACGTTCCGCCGGGCGGTGGAGGAAGGCCTGCTGGATTGTGATCGAGTGGTTCAGATCGGTTTGCGTGCCCAGGGTTATACCGCCGAAGATTTCAACTGGAGCCGCAAGCAGGGCTTCAGGGTAGTCCAGGCCGAGGAGTGCTGGCACAAGTCGCTGGCGCCCCTGATGGCCGAAGTGCGCGAGAAGGTGGGTGGCGGTCCGGTGTACCTGAGTTTCGACATCGACGGCATCGACCCGGCCTGGGCGCCGGGCACGGGCACACCGGAGATCGGCGGGCTGACGACGATTCAGGCGATCGAGATCATTCGCGGGTGCCAGGGGCTGGAGTTGATTGGCTGCGACCTGGTCGAGGTCTCGCCGCCCTATGACACCACCGGCAACACCTCGTTGCTGGGCGCCAACCTGCTCTACGAAATGCTCTGCGTGCTGCCAGGCGTCGCGCACCGCTGACAGCGGGAATGGACGCTTTGCTTTTAGTCGGACCCGCTTCAGCCGGGAAGAGCCCCGTTTGAGCACCCTCGATTTCGCGGCGTGACGACTGACGCTTTCCCGGCTGAAGCCGGTCCCACAATGTGTGCGCTGCATCGGGCGCGCCATTCTTCCATTGCGCGCCGTTACAAAAAATCTCCACACACCCGTCATTCCTCCCCCGCAAACTTGGGCTAGCCTTAATCCGAGACCGTCGGCGCTGTGCGTCGCAACGCAGGTTTTTCAGGGTGGTTGCTCATTGGGCATTCCTGCCACAACCCTCTGTATTTTGATGTTGGGGTGATTACCACTTAAATCAAAGCAGAGGCTTGTCATGAAGCGTAGCGATGTCAGACAGCATGTGATCGACACGATCGGGAAGATTCTGGTCGACAAAACCCTGATTCAGGAAGAAGACGACGTGATGCTGAATGCGCTTGAACTGGATGAAGCCGACTTCGGAGAGTTTTTTTCGATTCTGCAAAGCGACTTTGGCATCGTCCTTCCTAACCAGATCAAAGCCGATATTGCCGGGATGTCAGCGCATTCACCTTATGGTCAACTGACGCTGCAGGGTCTCGTTGACCTGATTCTCGTCGAGAGGAAACGCAGCACTCACCATTGAGCCGCAAATGGGATTGATTCAGAGAAGAAGCTACGGCGAGCGGGAAGGTTGACCGAACGGTCGGGGAAAACGGAGCGGGCTATCGGGCGATAGCGCCGCTTTTCAACGCGTCTTGCCAGACAATCAGCGCCGTGGACGACGACGCTCATCATCATTGCTGCGCACGGGAATCGGTTGCAGCTTTGGCTTTTCGATCAACCCGAGCGCGACGCCTACATCGTGAAGCCATTCTTGCAATTTGCTGTTCATATAACGCCCCCTTCAGGGAAATACTCGGCAGCCAATGTCCGAACTGCTTAGAGCAGATCATAGTGCTGTGGCTCACTTTACGCCTGCTACCGAGTGTCGCGGCAGGAATTTTTTGCCTTACGTGACGTTGTGACACTGCAAATGGCACATTCGAAGACTTCACGCGACAAACGGCATTCCCTTTAACTGGCCACCACAGGCGTCAACGCCGCGCACTCATGGGCCTGGCGACGTCTGGCGAGCAGATAGAACAACCCGCCACCGAGGAAACATCCTGTAAACCATGCAAAGTTGGCCATCGGCTGCAATGCCGGGATGAAGGTAATGGCAATGCCCGCCACGGTGGCCAGGATCAGCGCCTTGACCGCCGTATAGTTCACTCCGCCGGTGTACCAGTAGCGCCCGGTCGGTCCATCGTTGAACAGCGCGTCGACGTCAATCTGCTGCTTTTTGATCACGTAATAGTCCACCAGCAAGATGCCGAACAATGGCCCGATGAACGCCGCCAGCACGTCCAGCGTGTAATGGATGACGGCGGGGTTGTTGAACAGATTCCAGGGCGTGATGAAGATCGACGCCACCGCCGCAATCATCCCGCCGGCGCGCCAGCTGATTTTGCTGGGGGCGACGTTGGCAAAGTCGAACGCCGGTGACACGAAGTTGGCGACGATATTGATGCCGATCGTTGCCGTCACGAAGGCAAAGGCGCCGAGCAGCACCGCGACATCGTTGTCGATGCGCGCCACAGTGGCGATCGGGTCATGGAGCATCTCGCCGAACACCGGCAATGTCCCCGACACAATCACGACGGTGACCAGGGAGAACGCCAGAAAGTTGATCGGCAGGCCCCAGAAGTTGCCGCGCCGGACCTCGGACATGCTCCGGCAGTAGCGGCTGAAGTCGCCAAAGTTGAGCGTAGGGCCCGAGAAGTAGGACACCACCAGGGCCGTGGCCATGATCACTTGGGAGAACGCTTCCCAGCCGGTCAGGGATTTCTCGGAGAGGGTGAAGCTGATATTGGCCCAGCCCGCCTTCCAGACAATCCAGCCTGCCAGGATGAACATCACGGCGTACACCACAGGGCCCGCCCAGTCGATGAAGCGCCGGATCGAGTCCATCCCGGTCCAGAACACCGCTGCCTGAACCACCCAGAGCGCCAGGAAGCCGAACCACCCGAGGTAAGACAAACCTGCAAAGTGCGGCTCTGCGTAGACCGACATGTGCGGGAAGAAGCGCAGCACCACGATGATCAGCGCGCTTGAGGCCAGGTACGTCTGCACCCCGTACCACGCCACGGCGATCAGGCCGCGAATCACCGCAGGAATATTCGCACCGAACACACCGAAGGCCAGACGACAGATCACCGGATACGGCACCGCCGCCTGCTGACTCGGCTTCGCCAGCAGGTTGGCGATCACTTGAATGATGCAGATGCCCGCCAACAGCGCGATCAGCACCTGCCAACTCGCCAGCCCGAGGGCAAAAAGGCTGGCCGCGAAGACGTAGCCGCCCACGCTGTGCACGTCACTCATCCAGAACGCAAAAATGTTGTACCAGGTCCACTTCTGCGGCACGGGACCCAGATCCTCGTTGTACAGGCGGGGGCTGTAGCCCTTCGGCAATGGCGCGGTCATCGCATTTCTCCCTATAAGGATGAACCGGCTCCCGATACCACGCGTGCGCACACTGCGTACGGGAGCGCGTGTGGGTTGTATACGAAGCGAGAGGCAGAATGCGTGCCATTGCCGACCTGCCTCTTTGGCAAGGCGCCAACACAGCGGTTTTACCCCAGCCAAACACGATAGGGTTTAAAGCTGAAGGGAGGCCTATTTGCAGGCGCGGCGCCTGCAAGCAGTGCACCGTGATCAATGACGGTGCATTTTCATAGGACAGAAAAACGTGCGGAAGGAGAGGGAAAACGTGTATACGATCAACGCGGGCTTTGTTCCTCCTTATAAGCCCGCGTGCTGTCGCGTTCTCGCGAAAAACTGTCCGGCATTACTCCGGCAACTGCGCCAGTCCATCCGGGTCAGTCATCGCCCGCTCCAGCAGATCCGCCGGCAGACTCTTGCTGGCCCGCGCACCCAGCAGTTTTAACTGCTCACTACGGCTGACCAGATTGCCGCGTCCTTCGACGAGCTTGTTGCGCGCGGCGCCGTAGGCTTTGTCCAACTGCTGAAGGCGGTTGCCGACTTCATCCAGGTCCTGGATGAACAGCACGAACTTGTCGTAGAGCCACCCTGCCCGCTCGGCGATCTCCCGGGCATTCTGGCTCTGCCGCTCCTGCTTCCACAGACTGTCGATGACCCGCAGCGTTGCCAGCAGCGTGGTCGGGCTGACAATCACGATGTTGCGATCGAACGCCTCCTGGAACATGTTCGGCTCGGCCTGCAACGCGGCAGAAAACGCCGCTTCGATCGGCACGAACAGCAAAACGAAATCGAGGCTGTGCAGCCCTTCAAGGCGTTTGTAGTCTTTGCCGGACAGGCCTTTGACGTGATTGCGCAGGGACAGCACGTGCTGCTTCAGCGCCGCCTGGGAAATCACCTCATCGTCGGCCGACACGTACTGCTGGTAGGCAGTCAGGCTGACCTTCGCGTCGACTACGACCTGTTTGTCGCCAGGCAGCATGATCAGAACGTCGGGCTGGAAGCGCTCGCCGTCGGGGCCTTTCAGGCTGACCTGGGTCTGGTACTCGCGGCCCTTTTCAAGACCGGCATGCTCCAGCACCCTTTCCAGAATCAGTTCGCCCCAGTTGCCCTGGGTCTTCTGCCCCTTCAGCGCACGGGTCAGGTTGTTCGCCTCATCGCTCAGGCGCAGGTTGAGTTGTTGCAAGCGCTCCAGTTCCTTGCTCAGGGAAAAGCGCTCTCGGGCTTCGTTCTGGTAACTTTCTTCGACGCGCTTTTCGAACGACTGAATGCGCTCCTTGAGGGGATTGAGCAGCTGCCCCAACTGTTGCTGACTGGTCTCGGCAAAACGCTGCTCGCGCTCGTCGAAAATCTTGCCGGCCAGCTCTGCAAACTGTGCACGCAGCTCATCGCGGGAGCCTTGCAGGTCAGTGAGGCGCTGCTGATGACTTTCCTGCTGTTCGCGCAGCTCGGCGCCGAGTGACGCGCACTGGGCATCAAGTCGGCGCAGCTCGGCCTCTCTGGCGGTCCGTTCGCGGCCCCAGTCATCCTGGGCTTCCCGCGCACCCTCATGCTGCTGACGCAGCAGCTCCACTTCCCGGCGCAGCGCCGCCAGGTCCGCCTGCTTGACCGCATTGGCCTGGGCGAGATCGCTGATCTCGTCACGGCTGGCGTCGAGCTGGGCATTGAGCCCATCCTGCGCCATCTGCGCATTACTCAAGCGCTCGTCGAGCAACGCGGCGTCCGCCTCCCGTTGCGCCAGGCGCCGGTGCAACTGCCACGCCAGCCCCAACAAAGGCACCGCAGCCAATGCCAAACCCAGCAACAGGCTGGTTAACTCAAACACCATAAAATCCAGACTCCGACATTCATGCAGGCAGCATTATGCGCAGAAGCGGGCGCGTCGTCCGATTCGGGTAAAGCAGCGCCACACAAAGATAAAAACACTAGCAAATGCTTCAAGAGCGCCGTGATAGAGCCAGCGCTCGGGACAATCCACAGAACCTGTGGATAACTCAGTGGACAACACACCTTAAGCTCTCGCAAACGCACGTAGAATGGGGCCTGCGTTCAAACTGACGATTTTTTCACCAGCGTAAAAAAACGATGGTTTTCATTGACTTAATAATTCGTTGCATTAAATCAAGCGGTTAGCGGACGACGTGACAGTGACATGACAGGTACCTTTCGTAATGTGCACAAGTTGATTTCGTCTGCTCATAAGCCCGTTTCAGCAGCCAGCGCGACCGCTCAAAATTCCCCGGAATAAGGCCACAGGCCACTTTTTTGGCTGGATATGCTGTAGTCTCTTTTGCCCCGCGTTGCGTCGCTTGACTGAAGTATTGCAAATCAGCGCTTGCCATGCGCGGGCAACTCCATTAGCATCGCCGCCGTTAGTACCAAGCTGAAAGTCAATTCTGATCGAACAAATCCCCCAATCCCGGTTCGTCAACTGAGCGAACGGATTGAAAAAAGGGATCGATCACCTCGATGGTTTCCAGACATGAACTCACACGACCTG
Source organism: Pseudomonas sp. NPDC078416 (assembly GCF_050268485.1). Classification (NCBI taxonomy): domain Bacteria; kingdom Pseudomonadati; phylum Pseudomonadota; class Gammaproteobacteria; order Pseudomonadales; family Pseudomonadaceae; genus Pseudomonas; species Pseudomonas sp. NPDC078416. Next base: position 34,831 of record NZ_JBNNGV010000033.1, read on the forward strand.
CCGTCGAAACGGAGGGGTGTGCAGAAACATTCATGCTCTACTCAACCAGCCTGCAAATTGATCAGGATCTTCATCTCGAGCATCGAACCTTAGCTCGCGTTGTGTTGCCTGCCCTCCTAAGTACCTACCAGTCAGCCCCGCGCCACATTTCAAATGCGCTCAACTGGCTGCTTTTGTTCCAGACAGGTTCTGCGCCCTGCCCCTGACTCGCATTCGAGCATCGGTCCGCGTTTACTGGAACGTTTTTATTTTGCACGCCTCTTATTGCGTGTCGATTCAGGAAACACCCATAACATGACTACTCATATCCAGACTCAAAACGCTATTCAAACACTGACCAACGCTTTTGCTCCAATGAACTGCCTGATCATGGCAGCACGCAAAGGCTGCTTCAGCTTCACCATCGTCAACGAGCACGGCATCGCCCGCCACAGCGAGCGTTTGTACCCGGATCAATACTCCAGCGATGCTCCGCTGCAGGCTGTGATCGACCGTACGCGTCAGGCTCTGGTTGCCTAATACCGTTGACTTATACCGTTCGTCGGTAAATAACGCTGCATCGACAAGGCCTCACCCGATAACGGTGGGGCTTTTTTGTATCTGTTTTACTTACAAAAAAAGTCACAGATGCAGTCATGAATGCCCGTCACCCCGTTCGAGCTGCATGGGAACTGACCGTAAAACAGACCTTTACACGGCAAATATCACACTACACTTCAAGTCAGCGGCTCCGGTCGCTGCCGGCGGGTCCCCTCCATCCCTGCTGCCAAGCGCCAGGGCCCGCCGACTCATCAACTCCCGAGGGTGTTATGGGAATCGCCGCCAGTGAACTGTGTCGCTACGTCATCCGCCCGACGCTCCTCTACCTCGGGCGACACAACCGAGCGGCCGAATCCCTGCTGCTGGGCGTCGCGGCCAGCCAGTCCGCCCTGGGCGCCGAGCTGGACAACCCGCGCGGCCACGGGCTTTACAGCATCGCCGACACCCAGCACCGCCAACTTTGGGATGAATACCTGGCCCGCGATCCGGACCTTGCCAGCCTTGTTCGCGGCCTGGCCAGCCAGCACGCATTTCTTACAGGGCCCGATCTGGAGCTGACCGTCAACCTGCGTTATTCGACTGCCATCGCCTGGTTGATGGTCGAAGCGAGCCATCTTTCGCTACCGGATGCCGATGATTCTCTGGCCATGGCGCAAATGTGGCGCCAGATATTTCAACCCGGCGGTCAGCTGCAGGATTTCACCTCGGCCTGGCAAACATGGGTCAGTCCCCTGTTTCAGGTCTCGACGGCCATTTCGTGACCGGTTGGTATTGAACAAAAAAGCCGCGAACTTTCAGGATTGTCCTACAAGAACCGCTCTAAATCGGCTGATCCAGGCTATAGCGCGTGGGCAGAAATATTGGTAATTTCCGCGCGGTGATCAACAGGAGTTCTAACAATGAAAAAAACAATGATCAAATCCAGCCTCAGTCTCGCCATCACTCTTGCCTCTACTCAGATTTTTGCATCCGGCTTTGCCCTGAACGAACAAAGCATCAGCGGCATGGGGACCGGCTTTGCCGGCCGTACCTCTTCAGTCGATGACGCCAGCATCGTGTACGGCAACCCGGCCGGCATGTCGCGCCTCAAGCGCGCGCAGGCGACCGTGGGGGTCGCCGCGATCGATGCCTCCACCGACATTACTGACACCAGCGGCCGCAGCACCGGTTCCAACAAAGGCGACATGGTGCCTTTCATCGCCGTGCCAATGGGTTTCTACGTGAACCCGGTCGACGAACACTGGGCGTTCGGCTTTGGTGTCTACGCGCCGTTCGGCCTGATCACCGACTACGAAGACAACTTCCAGGGCCGCAACTTCGGCAGCAAGAGCATCGTCAAGGTCGTGACCTTCCAGCCGACCGTCAGCTACGCATTCAATGACAAGGTGTCGATCGGTTTCGGTCCGACCATCAACCGTATTTCCGGTGCACTGGAATCGGCACTCAATGTCAGCCCGCTGCTGGGTGCCCGCACCGGCGACGGCCGCGTGCAGGTCAAGGGCGATGACGTCGGTTACGGGTTCAACGCCGGTATCCTGGTGCAAGCCACCGATACCACCAGCGTCGGCCTGACCTATCACTCCAAAGTGACCTACAAGCTCGAAGGCCACACCGAAGTCACCCCTGGCGCAGGCGTGCCTGCCCAAGTACTGGGCGCGGGTCGATACGACGCCAAGCTGAGCATCGACACGCCTGAAACCGTGGACTTCTCGGTCACGCAGAAGATGAACGATGCCTGGAAGCTCTACGCGGGGGCCACCTGGACACGCTGGAGCCGTCTGGAAGACATCACCGTGAAGAATTCGGGCGTCACGCGCGCGGGTGGCGTTGCCGCGCCAAGCCTGGTCGGCACCATCAGCGAAGAGCAGAACTGGCACGACACCTGGGCCTACGCCGTGGGTACTTCGTATCAGCTGAACAAGCAGTGGGTGCTGCGGACCGGCCTGTCGTTCGACCAGTCGCCGACCAACAACGAGAACCGCTCGCCGCGCATCCCGACGGGTGATCGCACGATCTTCAGCCTGGGCGCCGGTTACAGCCCGACCGATGACATCACCATCGACGTGGCCTACTCCTACCTGCAGGAAGAGAAGGTCAAGGTCGCCGACGCGAACGCTCTGGGTCAGAGCTACAACGCCAAGTACGACAACAGCGCCAACGGTTTCGGCGTGGGCATGACGTACCGCTTCTGATGCAGTGGGCGGGACAGGCAGATCACCTGTCCGCCATACAGAAAAACCCGCAGCCAGTGATGGCTGCGGGTTTTTTCGTTGTGGACGGTCTGCTTTGCGTCAGCGCGTTTTTACGGTTTGGAGGCGATGGCCTTCTCGATGGCTGAAATCAGCTCGGGATCGTCCGGCGCGGTGTTGCTGGAGAAGCTGGCAACCACGTTGCCTTTGCGGTCGACCACGTATTTATAGAAGTTCCAGCGCGGCGGATTGCTTTGCTCGGCGAGGACCTTGAACAGGTTGATGGCGTCAGCGCCACGCACCGGCTGCGGTTCGGTCATGGTGAAGGTGACGCCGTAGTTCACGTAGCAGACCTTCGCGGTCTCGGCTGCATCCTTGGACTCCTGCAAAAAATCGTCAGAAGGCACGCCAAGGACTTCAAGCCCTTCACCCTTGAAGCGCTGGTTGAGTGCTTCAAGCCCTTTGAACTGCGGCGCGAAGCCGCAGAAGCTCGCGGTATTGACCACGAGCATCGGCTTGCCGGCGAACTGTTTGCACAGGTCGATATCCTGCTTGGCCCGCAGCTTGGGCAGGTCCCCCTGCAGCAGTGGCGGGCAGTCGGCGGCCGCGGCGGCACCACTGAGGGCAAGCAATAGCAGAGGCGCGTAAATCCAGCGAAGGGCCATGGCGACGTCCATTCATGAGCGGGCAGGAAATAAGGAGCTATCGCTACGCTACTCCGCCGCGCGACGAATGCCTAGGGCGCCACGGTAAAGGGACGCATACCGTTATCCGGCTTTCTCGGTCGCCGTGAAGGCCCGCTGGATCGCCTGGGGCGGTTCGCCGAAGTTGCGCAGAAACGCCTGGCGCATTCTTTCCCGATCGCCGAAGCCGGTTTCCCGGGCAACCACCTCGACGGGATGCCGACTGGTTTCCATCATGGCCCGCGCCACTTCCACCCGCAGGCATTCGATGGCTTTCGCCGGGGTCTGCCCTGTTTCCTCGCGAAACACCCGGCTGAACTGGCGAGGGCTCAAGCGGGCGATGGCTGCGAGTGCATCGATGGAGAGATCGCTTTTGAGGTTCTCGCGGGCATAGGCCAGCGCCAGTTGTACACGATCGGACTTGGGGTCCAGCTCCAGCAGCGTCGACAACTGGGAGTGCTCGCTGCCGCGACGTTGATAGATCACCAGCTTGCGCGCGACCTGCCGGGCGACATCGGCGCCGAGATCGTTCTCGACCATCGCCAGCGCGAGATCAAGGCCAGCGCTCATGCCCGCGCCGGTCCAGATGTGACCGTCCACGGTAAAGAGTTTGTCGTCCTCGACGCGAACGTTGGGGTAGCGCTTGCGAAACTCCGGGGCATGAATCCAGTGCATGGTCGCGCGCTTGCCGTCGAGCAGGCCCGCTTCGGCCAGCACAAACCCGCCCGTGCACAGCGACGCCACCCGCCGCGACTGAGCCGACGCGGCGCGCACGAACTCAAGCAGGCTGGGCGTCGGCAATTGCAGGTCCATGTAGCCGCTGACGATAATCGTGTCATAACCGTCTGGCTGCAATGGCGTGGTGTTGACCGAAAAGCCTTCGGACGACATGACCGCCCCGCCGCTTTCGGACACCAGATGAAAGGAGTACGCCGCCTCGCCCTGCATCAGGTTCGCGCAGGTCAGCACGGACCCGACCGACAGGCTGAGGGACTGAAATTGCGGGTACACCACCAGCGCAACGCTATGCATGACACCTCTCCGGTTGATCCGGAACATGATGGATACTGCCTCTATTGAGGAGAGGCTGTGGTTTTGTTGTGTTGCTTCAGGATTTCCGCGTCGCCGCATTTATTGATTCTTGCCGCAGGCCCTAGGAGCCGGCTTGCTGGCGAACGCGTTGGGCCAGTGCCATCAATATTGGCTGACATAACGGGTTCGCCAGCAAGCCGGCTCCTACAGTGATGCGGTGAATGATGATCTGGCGGCGCGTCATTTGACAGGGGGCACAGACCACATCAATCGCACATCAGCGCCAACGTCACCAGCACCAGGGTTTCCAGCAGTTCGAGCATCGCGCCGGCGGTGTCGCCGGTGCTGCCGCCCAGCCGTTGCATCATCACCCGGCGCAGCCCGAAGAAACCGCCTGTCGCAATGACCAGCACCCACGCCGCCGCGCCGCCCCCGATGAGCACGCAGCCCACCGCCACCGCCGCCAGCACCCGCATCCCGGCCTTGCACGGCAGGTGATCGGCAAGCGCCTGGCCCAGCCCGCCAGCGCGCACATACGGTGTGTTCAGAAACAGCGCCAGCATCGCCGCGCGGCCGATCACCGGGGCCAGCAGCAGGCCGACGCCGGTGTGCGCTTCAATCAACGCCAGCACGGCGCTGAACTTCAACAGCAACACCACCACCAGCGTGACCACCGCGATCGGGCCGCTGCGTGGGTCTTTCATAATGAGCAGGGTGCGCTCGCGGTCGCCGAATCCACCGAGCCAGGCGTCAGCGCTGTCGGCCAAGCCGTCCAGGTGCAGCCCTCCGCTGAGCATCACCCACGCCCCCAGCAGCAGGGCGGCATGCAACAGCGACGGCGCGCCATCGAGCAGATGATCCATCGCCACCAACAGTACGCCAAACAGCAATCCCACCAGCGGGTAAAACAGCAGCGAACGCCCCGACTCCTGGGGCGTCGGCATGCCGGGCAGACGAATCGGCAGGCTGCTGAGGAACTGCAAGGCGATCCAGAACGGCAGCATTTAAACCTCCGTCAACTCGCCGTCGGCCTGCACAGCGAGGCCGAACAGACCGCCGTGGGCCACGGTGACCTGCAGCAATTGCTCGCGGGGCAGACCGCGGGCGCGGGCCAACAACAGACGCATCACCCCGCCGTGACTGATCAGCAGCAGGCGCTGACCGTCATAGGCCCGCTGCAACCGCTCAACGGCGCCCAGCACGCGGGTGGCAAATGCCTGGACCGGCTCGCCGTTGGGTGGCGTAAACCCGTACGGATCCTCCCAAAAGTGCCCCAGCCCGACGGCGTCAGTTTCCATCAATTGCGCGGGGCTCTGGCCTTCCCAGTCACCGAAGTGCAATTCCTGAAGACCGGCTTCCAGCTCGACGGGCAAGCCCAGTCGCTCGGCCAGTTCGTCGGAGAAACGCGCGCAGCGTTGCAGCGGCGAGCTGACGATCCGGTCCCAGGGCCCACGATCAACCACCGCCGCGCGCATCTGCTGCCAGCCGATGTCGGTCAGCGCGTCGTCGATGCTGCCGCGCAGGCCGCCGCCGAATTCGGTTTCACCGTGACGCAGCAGGTCAATATGCAAGGTCATGCCGGGCGGTCCGCCACGGCGGCTTCGGCGAAGGTCGCCATGCCGTTATGCAGCTCGCAAGCCAGACGCAACAACGGCACCGCGAGCGCCGCGCCGCTGCCTTCGCCCAGACGCAATCCCAGTTCCAGCAACGGCTCGGCCTGCAACGTGTCCAGCACCAGACGATGGCCCGGCTCGGCGCCACGATGGCCGAAGAACAGCCACTCCCGGCACGACGGATTGATGCGCACGGCTACCAACGCCGCCACGGAACAGATAAAGCCATCGACCAACGCAGCAATGCCCTCTTGGGCGCAGGCCAGGTACGCACCGACCAGCGCCGCCACTTCAAAACCACCGAGGGCACGCAGACTGGCCAGAGCATCACCGACAGCGTCAGCATGCAACCTCAGTGCTTGCTCGATCACCTGCGCCTTGTGGCTCACGCCCTCGGCATCCAGACCGGTGCCGGGGCCGACCAGCGAGGCGGCCGGGCAGTCGAGCAACGCGCACGCCAGCGCACTGGCGACGGTGGTGTTGCCGATGCCCATTTCGCCGCCGATGAACAACTCGGATCCTGCGGCCTTGGCGCGCAACACGCTGTCGCGACCGCCATCGAGTGCAGCCTGCAGCTGCGCCTCGGTCATGGCCGGGCCGTGGGCAAAATTCGCGGTGCCGAGGCCGAGATTGAGGTGACGCACGCCCGGCAGGTCCAGCGGCGCAACCGTGCCCAGATCGACCACGTCCAGCTGCGCGGACAGTTGTCGGGCCAACACGCTGATGGCCGCGCCGCCCATGATGAAGTTGTGCAGCATCTGTCCGGTGACAGCCTGCGGGTACGCCGAAACGCCTTCCGCCACGACGCCGTGGTCACCGGCAAAAATCGCGATCCAGACCTCGTCCACCTTGGGTTTCAGGCGACCCTGCAGACCGGCCAGTTGCACCGCCACGTCTTCCAGCCGGCCCAGCGAGCCGGTGGGTTTGGTCAACTGCTGCTGACGGGCCAACGCTTCTTCGCGGCTGGCGTGATCGACTTCTCGGGCAGGGGCGAGCCACCAGGCGTTACTCATAGTGCGGGTCCTTTCAGAATCATGGGCAGTCCGGCGACGGTGAACACCACGCGATGGCAGCGTTCGGCCAGCGCCTGATGCAGCCAGCCGGCTTCATCGACATAACGACGGGTCAGCTCACCGAGGGGCACGACGCCCAGCCCGGTTTCGTTGCTGACAAAAATAATTTCGCCCGGCAGTTCCGCCAGGCCAGCGAGCAAGGCGTCGCGCTCTTGGGCCAGGCGTTGTGGGTCGTCCAGCATCAGCAGATTGGTCAGCCACAGGGTCAGGCAATCCACCAGCAGGCAGCGGCCCTCCCCGGCGTTCTCCCGGAGCACGCGGGCCAACTCGACGGGCTCTTCGATCAGCCCCCATTCCGCCGGACGACGCTCGCGGTGCAAGGCGACGCGCTGATTCATTTCGCCGTCCAGCGGCTGACTGGTGGCGACATAGATGACGTTCAGGCCGCTTTCGCTGGCGAGCTTTTCCGCCAGTCGGCTTTTGCCGGACCGCGCCCCGCCGAGGATCAGTTGCAGCATCAGGGTTGCTCCAGGCCGCAGAGTTCACGCAGCAGTGTGCCGTCCAGGTGGGTTTCCACCAGATCGGCCAGGCGTTCGATGTCGCGCTCGCGCAGCGCGTGGTAATCCACCGACTGCGCGTTCTGCAGCCCGGCCCATCGCAGCAAGGCGCTGCTCGACGCGGGGTTCTCGAACAGGCCGTGCAGGTACGTGCCGAGCACTTGGTCGTCAGGGCTGCGCGCGCCATCACAGCGACCGTCCACAAGCTGGACCAGTGGACGCTCCAGCGCGGCGCCGGTGGTCACGCCCGCATGAATCTCATAACCGCTGACGTGAGCATCTTCGAGGGTCAGACGACCGCTCACATTGCGCAGCTGCTTCTCTTCTTCCAGCACCGTGTTCAGGGCCAAGAGCCCCAAACCGGGGCTTGAACCGGCCGCACCTTCGAGGCCCAGCGGGTCGTGCAATTCTTCGCCCAGCATTTGCAGGCCACCGCAGATGCCCAGCACTTTGCCGCCGTAACGCAGGTGGCGGTTGATGGCCGTGTCCCAGCCATTGGCGCGCAGGTAGGCGAGATCGCTGCGCACGCTTTTCGAGCCCGGCAGGATGATCAGATCGGCAGACGGAATCGCCTGACCAGGACCGATGAACTGAAGATTGACCTGAGGGTGCAGGCGCAGCGGATCGAAGTCGGTGTGATTACTGATCCGCGGCAGGACCGGCACGATGACGTTGAGCACCTGCTCGGCCTTGTCGGTCTGACGCTGATCGAGGCCGTCTTCGGCCTCCAGATGCAGGTCCATCACATAGGGCAATACGCCGACCACCGGTTTGCCGGTGCGCTGTTCGAGCCAGTCGAGGCCGGGCTGCAACAGGGCGATATCGCCGCGAAAGCGATTGATGATGAAGCCTTTGACCCGCGCCTGCTCGCTGGGCGAGAGCAACTCCAGCGTGCCGACCAAGTGTGCGAAAACCCCGCCGCGGTTGATGTCCGCCACCAGCAGCACCGGGCAATCCACCGCTTCGGCAAAGCCCATGTTGGCAATGTCGCCGGCGCGCAAGTTGATCTCGGCCGGCGACCCGGCGCCTTCGACCATGACAACCGGCCAGCCTTCGCTGAGGCGGCGGTGGGAAGCGAGTACGGCTTGCATGGCGATGGCTTTGTAGTCGTGGTAGGCCACGGCGTTCATGGTAGTGACGGCGCGACCGTGAATGATCACTTGCGCGCCGGTGTCACTGTTGGGTTTGAGCAGCACCGGGTTCATGTCGGTGTGGGGTTCGAGGCCGCAGGCCTGGGCTTGCACGGCCTGGGCGCGGCCGATCTCGCCGCCGTCGGCGGTCACTGCACTGTTCAGCGCCATGTTCTGCGGCTTGAACGGCACGGTGCGCACGCCCTGGCGGGTCAGCCAGCGGCACAGCGCCGTCACCAGCGTGCTTTTGCCGGCGTCGGACGTGGTGCCCTGCACCATCAGGGTTTTGCCGAGGGTCATACGCGCTCCCGGGCAAATTCACTCAGTGCCTGCTCCAGACGCTGCCAGTCGGCTTCTTCGCGGGGCAGGCCGAACCGCAGGCTGCTGTTGTGAGTAAAGATCCGCAGGAGGATGCCCCGCTGTGCGCAGAACTCGTAAAGCGCTTCCGCCAGGGGCGTGATCAGCCACTGGAACAGCGCACAGCCGCCCTTGGGCGCGAAGCCGCAGCGATTGAGCACGTCCACCAGACGCTGACTGGCCTGCTCGGTGCGCTGACGCTGACGTTGATGCCCGGCCACGTCGTTGAAACAGGCCTGACCGATGATGCGCGTCGGCCCGCTGACCGACCAGGGCCCGATCTGCCGCGCCATGACTTTCAGAAAGCGCGGCTCCGCCAGCACAAAACCCAGGCGCACACCGGCCAGCCCGAAGAACTTGCCGAACGAGCGCAGCACGATCAGGCCCGCGCGTTGGGTATAAGCCGCCAAGCTCAACTCGGGCGTGTTGTCCATGAACGCTTCGTCCACCACCAGCCAAGCGCCGCGCTGGGCCAGACGCGTGTGCCATTCCAGCAGGCGTTCGGGCGGCAGGCTCAGTCCGGTGGGGTTGTTCGGGTTGACCACGACGAGCACATCAAGGGTGTCGATGAAACGCTCCACCTCGTGCTCCAGCACCTCGCGCACGAGAAAACCGGTGTTGCGCCAGGCTTCTGCGTGTTCGGCGTAACACGGCGACAACACGCCGACCTTGCCCGCCTGACGCAGACGCGGCAGCGCCTGGATCGCCGCTTGCGACCCGGCCACCGGCAGCACGTCCGTGGCGCCGTAATAGCGGCGGGCCGCGGCTTCCAGGCCGTCATCGGTTTCCGGCAGGCGCGCCCACGCCGCCTCAGGAATCGCGGGGATCGGCCACGACCACGGCGAAATCCCGCTGGACAGGTCGAGCCAGTCCGCCTCATCAATGCCGTATTTCAGGACTGCACCACGCAATCGGCCGCCGTGTTCAAGCATAGAATTCTGTCCCCAGACACAAGATCAGCAACCACAGCCATACGCCGCGCTGCACCAGTTGCCAACCGCGATCAATAGAGTCCGCGTCCGCCGGCACGCCTTCGCCCAGCGTCGCGCGCTCGTGCAGTTCGCCGTGATAAATCGCCGGACCACCCAGTTCGACGCCCAAAGCACCGGCGCCAGCCGCCATTACCGGTCCGGCGTTGGGACTGTCCCACTTCGGTGCCTGGGTGCGCCAGCAGCGCAGGGCCAGTCGGGTTTTGCCCAGCAGCGCGTAGGTCAACGCCACCAGCCGGGCCGGAATATAGTTCAGCAGGTCGTCGATTTTCGCCGCCGCCCAGCCGAAGCGTTCGAAGCGCTCATTACGATAGCCCCACATGGCGTCGAGGGTGTTGCTCAGGCGGTAGAGCACGGCGCCCGGTGCGCCCAGCACCACGAACCAGAAGATCGCCGCGAACACCGCATCGCTGCCGTTTTCCAGCACCGATTCGGTGGCAGCGCGGGCCACTTCGGTGCTGTCCAGCTCGGACGTCTGGCGGCTGACCAGATAGCCGACACGTCGACGTGCCTCAGGCAGATCGTCGCTGCGCAGCGCCTGGGCCACCGGCTCGACATGCTCGCCCAGACTGCGCAGGCCCAACGCGCAGTAGAGCGCCAGCACGTCCACCAGCCAGCCAATCAACGGTAGCCAACTGAGCAACGTGGCGATCAGGGTCAGCGGAATCACGGCGATGAACCATGCGCTCACGCCATGGCTGCGCCAGCCCCGGCCGGCGGCATTCAGGCGTTGTTCGATGCGCTCGGCAAAACGGCCGAACGCCACCAGCGGGTGGTTCCGTTTTGGCTCGCCGAGCAACGCGTCCAGCGCGACCCCGGCGACGCTCAATAACGCCACACTCATGCAATCACTCCCCATGTGTTCTCGTAGACCAGCTCTTGCAGCGTGCGCGGCTGCGCCCAGCCTTCCAGCACCAGCATCGGCGCCGGGTAGAACTCCTTGACCGGGCCCAGGCACAGAATCGCCAGGGGTTTTGAGCCGGTTGGCATCTTCAGAAGATCGGCCAGGGCCTGGGGATCGAACAGCGACACCCAGCCCATGCCGAGGCCTTCGGCCCGCGCCGCCAGCCAGAGGTTCTGAATGGCGCACGACAGCGACGCCATGTCCATTTCCGGCAAGGTGCGGCGGCCAAAGATGTGTTTCTCGCGGTCGTCCATCAAGGCGGCGACCAACACCTCGGCGCAGTCGCTGATGCCCTCGACTTTCAGCTTCATGAAATCGTCGGAGCGCTCGCCCAGCGCTTCGGCGGTGCGGATGCGTTCCTCCTCCACCTGCGCCTGAATCCGGGCACGCAACGCCGGGTCGGTGATGCGCAGAAACCGCCACGGCTGCATCAGGCCAACGCTCGGCGCATGGTGGGCGGCTTCGAGCAGGCGGGCCAGCAACTCCGGCGCGACGGTGCCGCCGCAGAAGTGGCGCATGTCGCGACGCTCGGCGATGGCACGGTAGACGGCGGCGCGTTCCGGGTCGGTGAAGGTGTGGTCAGTCATGCAAGCGAGCTCATGGCAAAAACAGCGCCGCCACCGCCTGGGGATTCGAGGGAAAGTAAAAGTGCACGTACGACGCGGTCATGCGCCCTTCGCGGTACACCGCCTCGGCGCCGCGCCCGCCATTGGGGCTGAGGCCGCGGGCGATGGGCGTCAGCTCGGTACTGGTCAGGGAGTGATGATAGGTGTGGCCACGCAGGGTGCCTTCCGGCAGCTCGACCGATTGCAGGGCCAAAGCGGCCAGACGCTTTTGCATCACGGCTTCGCCCTTGAGCAAGCCCACCCCTTCGGCGCGCTGGCCGTCGACGTCGGTCAGGGCATCGAGCAGATACAACATGCCGCCGCATTCCGCTAGCAAGGGTTTGCCGGCGGCGTGGTGCGCGCGAATCGCGGCGCGCATGCTGTGGTTTTCGGCCAGCGCCGTGTGATGCAGTTCCGGATAACCGCCTGGCAGATACAGGCTGTCGGCGTCCGGCAATTCCCGGTCGCGGATCGGCGAGAAGAACGACAGTTCGGCGCCCATCTCCCGTAGCAGGTCCAGGCTGGCGCCGTAGAAAAACGCGAACGCCTCGTCATGGGCGATGGCGATGCGCACGCCGGCCAGCAGCGGTTCGGCAGGAACGAAGTCGGGCGCGGTGAAGGTCACGGCCGGCGGCAACGTGGCGTCGCAGGTGCTGGCCAGCGCGGTGGCAGCCGTGTCGAGGCGCATGTCCAGATCATTCAGCTCGCTGGCCTGAACCAGACCGAGGTGCCGACTCGGCAGCTCAATGCCCGTCTCACGGGACAGCGCGCCGTACCAGCGCAGGCCTTCGGTCAGGCTGCCTTCCAGCAACTGCGCGTGGCGCACCGTGCCGACGCGATTGGCCAGCACGCCAGCAAACGGCAGGTCCGGCTGATACCGCGCCAACCCCAGCGCCAGTGCGCCAAAGGTCTGGGCCATGGCCGTGCCGTCGATCACACCGAGCACCGGCACACCGAAACGCCGAGCCAGATCTGCGCTGGAGGGCGTGCCGTCGAACAAGCCCATGACGCCTTCGATGAGGATCAGGTCGGCATCGGCGGCGGCTTCCCACAACAGGCGCCGGCTTTCGTCCTCGCCGATCATCCACATGTCCAGTTGGTACACCGGATGGCCGCTGGCGCGTTCGAGAATCATCGGGTCGAGAAAGTCCGGCCCGCATTTGAACACGCGGACCTTGCGGCCCTGATTGCGGTGCAAACGGGCGAGTGCAGCGGTGACGGTGGTTTTACCCTGACCGGACGCAGGCGCGGCGATCAATACTGCCGGGCAGTGCCGGGGTTGGCGCTCACTCACAGTTCGATGCCTTTCTGCGCCTTGATGCCGGACTGAAAGGCATGCTTGACCACGCCGATTTCGGAAACCGTGTCGGAGAGGTCGATCAGTTCCTGTTTCGCCCCGCGACCGGTGACGATCACATGCTGCATGGGCGGGCGTGCCTGCAGGTCGATCAGCACCTGCTCCAGGTCCAGATAACCGTGCTTGAGGGCGATGTTCAGCTCATCGAGCACCACCATCCCGATGGACGGGTCCTTGAGCATTTCCCGGGTCACGGCCCAGGCGGCTTCGGCGGCAGCAATGTCACGCTGGCGGTCCTGGGTTTCCCAGGTGAAACCCTCGCCCATTACGTGGTACCGCACTTGTTCGGGGAAGCGGCGGAAGAACAGCTCTTCGCCGGTGCTGTGGCGGCCTTTGATGAACTGCACGACGCCACACTGCATGCCATGGCCCATGGCGCGGGCGAGCATGCCGAACGCCGAGCTGCTTTTGCCCTTGCCGTTGCCGGTCAAGACCAGCAGCAGTCCGCATTCATTGGGCGCGCTGGAAATGCGCTCGTCCATCACCGCCTTTTTGCGCAGCATGCGCGCCAGGTGGCGTTCGTCACGTTCGGGGGATTCGCTCATCTCAGCTCTCCGCTTGAGGGCAGGTGTGGCAAACGGAGGGCACAGGCAAAGACTGTCAGCAGGCACCGGACATGGCCCGGCCTGCAGCAGAGCATCGCCCTCCGTGATGCTGTTCGATGGATCAGGCCGGTCTCCGGACTCATGAGTTGCCACACCGTGGCAGGCCAGGCGCCTTCCCATGTTCAGCGAACACAGTGGCATCGTGCGTGGCCTTGACTCATTTACCGTTGCGGAGGCAGCGCCGGGATTGATCGCACGAGCAATCGCACCGGCTTCCCTGTTTCACCCTGTGGACCAACGAAGTCCCGGGCACCTGAAACATGGCGCGAAGGTTAGAGGGTTGACCCCAGAGCGTCAATCAAGGGATCGCACATGGCGGACGGGCACGGCGCAGATCCGATCACACCTGGCCACTGCCTGAAACGCGAAACCGGAGCCGGCTTGCTGGCGAAGGCGTCGGGGCACACGACATTGCAGTGCCTGTAGGAATGCATTCGTCAGCAAGCTTGCTCCCGCAGGTTTTGCGGCCAATACGGACGTCGGTAAGCCACGCGCCATTGTAGGAGCGCGCTTGCCCGCGAAGGCGGTGGTTCAGGCGACCGATGCGTCACAGGCAAAATCTTTCGCGGGCAAGCGCGCTCCTACAATGATCTCGGTAACGCCGACAATCTGTGGCGTAAACACGATACGTAGATATCCGCTTGCTGGCGAAGGCGTCAGGGCAGTCACATTAGTGGTGAGGGATCAATCGGGTTCGCCAGCAAGCTTGCTCCCGCAGGTTTTGCGGCCAATACGGACGTCGGTAAGCCACGCGCCATTGTAGGAGCGCGCTTGCCCGCGAAGGCGGTGGTTC
>NZ_JBNNGV010000034.1:0-45151 GCF_050268485.1 Pseudomonas sp. NPDC078416
GTTCGAGTAAGAAGTACGCATGCCCATAACACCTCGGATTTGGGCGCCATCTTAGCGCCCGATTGAGATGTCCAAAATCATTAGGCCAGTTCAGCCACGCTCCTACAGGGACATCATTGTGCCGAGAGTTGCGCCATGGATGCATAGGGTTGGGCAGAACTCACAACAACACCGGCAACCCCTTCTCCATGCCGGCAAAGCGGTTTTTCAGCAGCGAATGCAACTGCTGCACCGCCGGTGAGAACTGCTTACGGTGCGGGCAGACCAGGTTGAGCGGGGTCGGCTCGCCCGGGTAATCCGGCAGCAACAGTTCCAGCCGCCCGGCGTGCACGTCCTCGCAGACATCCAGCCACGATTTGTAGGCCACACCCTGCCCCGCCACCGCCCAGCGCCTCACCAGATCAGCGTCATCGGTGAGCAACGGGCCTGACACCGAAAACACCCGACCACCGAGCCGCCATTTGTCGTACACCCGCCCCGCCAGGGTGAACAGCAAACACTCGTGGCGCAGCAAGTCGTCCGAGACCACGGGCCGGCCCTTGCGCGCCAGGTACTCGGGCGATGCCACCAACACCCGACGATTCCACGGCGCCAGCGCCAACGCGATGTAGTTGGCGTCTTCGATCACGCCGTAGCGAATGGCGACGTCCACCGGATCTCGAAACAGATCGGCCACTTGATCGGAGATAAACAGGCGCAGATTCAGCGCCGGGTGCTGGCTGCGAAAGTCCGTCAGCCAGGGCAGCAGCATGTTTCGCCCCAAATCCGAAGGCGCCGCCACCTGCAGCGTGCCTTGCAACTCAGCACTTTCCCGCTGCAGCTTTTCCCGGCCATCGCGCAAGGCATCGAGCACTGTCTGGGCGGTCGGCAGGTACTGCTCGCCTTCGGCGGTGAGGCGCAAGCTGCGCGTCGAACGGGCAAACAGGCGGATATCCAGCTCGCGTTCGAGGCGCTTGATGGCCGCCGCAACTTGCCCCGGCAACAGATCCACCTCCCGCGCGGCATTGGAGAAGCTACCCAATGCGGCAGTGCGAACGAATAAGGTCAGGTCGTCGATGCGGATCATTTTCACTCCAGCGGTGAAAGTGTTGCCGGATTCTGCAGGTTTTTCTGCCTGACGAACAAGAACAAGATGGGTCCAACGTTTCAGCCACCTTCTGTCCACTGATTAGAGAGATCGCCATGAAAGCCGTCGCCTTCACCCAACACGGTCTGCCCATCGAAGACCCCAATGCGCTGCTCGACATGGACCTGCCCAAGCCAACGCCCGGCCGTCGTGATTTGCTGGTCGAAGTCAAAGCGATTTCGGTGAACCCGGTCGACACCAAAATCCGCGCCGGCTCTGCCGCCACCGAACCCAAAGTGGTCGGCTGGGACGCCGTCGGGGTTGTTCGTGAAACAGGCAGCGAGGTCACGCTGTTCAAAGCCGGGGACGAAGTGTTCTACGCCGGCTCCATCGCCCGTCCGGGCAGCTACAGCGAATTCCACCTCGTCGACGAGCGCATCGTCGGCCACAAACCCAAGACTCTCGACAACGCCCACGCCGCCGCGCTGCCGCTGACCTCGATCACCGCCTGGGAATTGCTCTTTGACCGTCTGGGCGTTGAGGAAGGCGGCGGCGAAGGTGACAGCCTGTTGATCATCGGTGCCGGTGGCGGCGTCGGGTCGATTCTGGTGCAGCTGGCCCGCCAACTGACCAGGCTGACCGTGATCGGCACCGCGTCCCGTCCGGAAACCCGCGAGTGGGTCGAGAGCCTGGGCGCCCATCACGTCATTGATCACAGCCAGCCGCTGGTCGAGCAACTGAACCGGATCGGCGTCGGCGAGGTGAGCCATGTCGCCAGCCTGACCCACACCGATTCGTACTTCACGCAGCTGATCGAGGCCCTGAAACCGCAAGGCCAATTGGCGCTGATCGATGACCCGAAATCCCTCGACGTCGTCCCGATGAAACGCAAGGCCCTGTCGCTGCACTGGGAACTGATGTTCACACGCTCGCTCTACGAAACGCCGGACATGATTGCTCAGCATGAACTGCTCAATCGCGTCGCTGACCTGATCGATCAGGGCGTGCTGAAGACCACCCTCGGTGAGCATTTCGGCGCGATCAATGCCGAAAACCTGCGCCGCGCCCATGCCGTGATCGAAAGCGGCAAGGCCAAGGGCAAGATCGTCCTCGAAGGTTTCTGAACCTGTTTCCATTATTTGATTGGCCTGCTGCGGCAGGCCGGGAGTCGTTTGTGTCCATGAAACAGAACATGATGTTGTCAGCGCTGGCGCTGTCCGTTGCTTTGATGAGCCAGACCGGCATCGCCGCCACGATCGCGACCAACGCACTGCCCGCCGATGCGCCGGCGGAGAAAACCATCGGTCAGCTTGAGCAGGTGTTCACTTTCCACGACGCCATGCCCACCGGCGTGACCGTGACGGAAAACGGGCGCATCTTCGTCAACTACCCGCACTGGGGCGACGACGTGCCATTCACCGTGGGTGAAATCCGTGACGGCAAGGTCGTCGCCTACCCCGATGCAGCCATCAACAAAGAAGACCCCAAAGACCCGGCCAAAGGGCTGATCAGCGTGCAGAGCGTGGTCGCCGACGGTCAGGGCCGTGTCTGGCTGCTGGACACCGCTGCGCCTAATTTCGCCGCGCCAAAAGCCGGCGGCGCCAAGCTGGTGGCGGTTGATCTGGCCAGTAACAAAGTGGTCAAGACGCTGGTGTTCCCGGCCAACGTCATCCTCCCGAGTACCTACGTCAACGACATGCGCTTTGATTTCCGTGCGGGCAAGGAAGGCACGGTCTATGTCACCGATTCGTCGGTCTCCGGGCCCGGCGCGATCATCGTCATGGACATCGCCAGCGGCAAGGCGACCCGTCGCTTGAGCGGCGCAAAATCTACTTCGGCCGACCCTGACTTCAAACCGGTGGTCGAAGGCCAAACCGCACTGGTCACCAAAGGCCCGGACGGCAAGTCGAAAACCATGGCCGTTGCGTCTGATGGCATCGCCCTGTCCCCTGACGGCAAGACGCTGTATTTCAGCGCACTTTCCAGCCGCCACCTGTTTGCCGTGCCCGCTGCGATGCTGCGTGATGCCGGCGTGAGCGAGGCGCAGCTGAACGCAGCGGTCAAAGACCTCGGCGAAAAAGGCGCGTCCGACGGTCTGGAAGCCGATGCCAACGGCACGGTCTACGCCGGCGACTACGAACACAACGGCATCCGCAAACGCCTGGCCGACGGCAGCTGGCAGACCATCGTTCATGACCCTCGCGTGCTGTGGCCGGACACCTTGTCGGTCGGGCCCGATGGCTATCTGTATTTCACCGCCAACCAGCTGCAGCGCCAGGCCGGTTTCCACGATGGCAAGGACCTGCGCGAAAAGCCCTACAGCCTGCTGCGGGTGAAGATCGACGCTGCGCCTGCACCGACCCGTTGATTCAGTATCCCCATTTCGGAGATTCATCATGCAACTGACCGCACTGGCAAAATCGCGCTACACCACCAAAGCCTACGATGCCTCACGCAAGATCCCGCAGGAGACGATCCACGAGTTGCTGGAGCAACTGCGCCACAGCCCGTCATCGGTGAACTCGCAGCCATGGCACTTCGTCGTCGCCTCCGATGAGCAGGGCAAAGCGCGCGTGGCCAAGTCGGCCGAGGGCGGTTTTGCCTACAACGAGGCGAAGATGCTCAATGCCTCCCATGTGATCGTGTTCTGCACTCGCACCGAGATGCCGGAATCGCACCTGCAAGCAGTGCTGGCCCAGGAAGCGGCTGACGGGCGTTTCGCCAACGACGAGGCCAAAGCCGGGCAGGACAAAAGCCGTCGAGGCTACGTGAACATGCACAAATTCGATCAGAAGGACGTGCAGCACTGGATGGAAAAGCAAACCTATCTGGCGCTGGGCACGTTGTTGCTGGGCGCGGCATCGCTGGGGCTGGATACGACGCCGATGGAAGGTTTCGATTTCAAGAAGCTCGACGAAGAACTGGGGCTGCGTGACAAGGGTTTCACCAGTCTGGTTGTGGTCAGCCTGGGGTACCGCAGCGACAGCGACTTCAACGCCAAACTGCCGAAATCGCGCCTGCCGGCCGAGACGGTGTTTACCTTCCTGTAATCCCGCCGCACATCTGTAGGAGTGAGCTTGCTCGCGATTCCGCCGCTTCAGACAACCAAGCGTTGACTGTAATGACGCCTTCGCGAGCAAGCTCACTCCTACACTGGATTAGCGTTAACACTCGAAACCTGCGCCGTGCACCGATCCGTAGGAGTGAGCTTGCTCGCGATTCCGCCGTTTCAGACGACTATGCGTTGACTGTAGTGACGTCTTCGCGAGCAAGCTCACTCCTACAATGAATCGGCGTTAACACTCGAAACCTGCGCCGTGCACAGATCCGTAGGAGTGAGCTTGCTCGCGATTCCGCCGTTTCAGACGACTATGCGTTGACTGTAATGACGCTTTCGCGGGCAAGCGCGCTCCTACAATGAATCGGCGTTAACACTCGAAGTCTGCGCCGTGCACAGATCCGTAGGAGACGGCTTGCTGGCGAACAGGTTGGGTCAGATAAATCTCTGCCATCTGAAACGACGCCTTCGCGAGCAAGCTCACTCCTACACTGGATTAGCGCTAACACTCGAAACCTGCGCCGTGCACCGATCCGTAGGAGCCGGCTTGCTGGCGAACACGTTGGGTCAGGTAAATCTCTGCCATCTGAAACGACGCCTTCGCGAGCAAGCTCACTCCTACACTGGATTAGCGTTAACACTCGAAACCTGCGCCGTGCACAGATCCGTAGGAGCCGGCTTGCTGGCGAACACGTTGGGTCAGATAAATATCTACTTGCTGACACACCGCATTCGCCAGCAAGCCGGCTCCCACAGATTGGGGTCAGGCGAAGGATTGAGGTGGAAATACCTCCCCGTAATCCCGTCGCACGCACCTGTAGGCGTGAGCTTGCTCGCGATTCCGCCGCTTCAGACAAACAAGCGTTGACTGTAATGACGCCTTCGCGAGCAAGCTCACTCCTACACTGGATTAGCGTTAACACTCGAAGTCTGCGCCGTGCACCGATCCGTAGGAGCCGGCTTGCTGGCGAACACGTTGGGTCAGGTAAATTTCTATCTGCTGACACAGCGCATTCGCCAGCAAGCCGGGTCCCACAGATTGGGGCCAGACGAAGGATTGAGGGTGAAAACACTTTCCTGTAGGAGCGTGGCTTGTCCCGCGATCTGGCGCGCAGCGGCAGCAAAGCTTTACCCGCCTCACCCTTCTCATTTGCCCCGATGCGTGCGCTCTGCTAGTGTCGCGCCGGTTTAACGTCTACCGGGATAGCCGCCATGGCCCGCAAGAAAGCTGCACTGGATTTCGAACAGTCCCTCACGGATTTGCAAACGCTCGTCGAGCGTCTGGAGAACGGTGAGCTGTCGCTGGAAGACTCACTGACCGCCTTCGAACAAGGCATCCGCCTGACCCGCGAGTGCCAGAGCGCGCTGGCCCAGGCCGAGCAGAAAGTGCAGGTCTTGCTGGAGCGCGACGGCGAACTGGCCGAAGAGCCGTTCGACGCGGAACAGCCGGAATGATCGCGGCGTATCAGGCACTCAGCCAGGCCCGCGTCAACGCGGCGCTGGAGACACTGTTCGATGCGCCCGCCCCTGAATTGACACGCCTTTACGCCGCCATGCGCTACAGCGTCACCAATGGCGGCAAGCGCGTGCGCCCGCTGCTGGTCTACGCCGCCTGTGAAGCCTTGGGCGGCAACGCCGATCACGCCAACGGCGCGGCCTGCGCCGTCGAATTGATCCACGCGTATTCGCTGGTGCACGACGATCTGCCAGCCATGGACGACGACGATTTGCGTCGCGGCCTGCCCACCACCCACAAAGCCTTTGACGAAGCCTGCGCGATTCTCGCCGGCGACGGTCTGCAGACCCTCGCCTTCAGCGTGCTGAGTGATAGCGCACTGACCCCGCAAGACGCCGAGACCCGGCTGAAGATGCTCGCCACCCTCGCCCGTGCATCCGGCCCGGCCGGCATGGTCGGTGGACAGGCCATTGATCTGGGCTCGGTCGGACTCAAGCTCGACCAGAAGGCGCTGGAATTCATGCATCGGCACAAGACCGGCGCACTGATTGAAGCCAGCGTCAGGCTCGGTGCCCTGGCCAGCGGCAACGCAACCCAGGTCCAGCTTGATTCGCTGCAGATCTACGCCCGCGCCATCGGCCTGGCCTTTCAAGTGCAGGACGACATTCTCGACGTCGAGAGCGATACCGCCACGCTGGGCAAACGCCAGGGCGCCGATATTGCCCGGGACAAGCCGACCTACCCCGCGCTGCTGGGCCTGGAAGAAGCCAAGCATTACGCCCTTGAATTGCGCGATCAGGCCCTTGTGGCGCTGCAACCGTTCGACGAAGCCGCGGAGCCCTTGCGAGCCTTGGCGCGTTATATCGTCGAACGCCGCAACTAGTCGAACGCTGCAACCTGGCGCAGGTCATAGCACTTATCGGGCGTGAACAGCCTCGCTGCCACTGCCCGATTTCGCCGGCAATCGTTGCCCCTGAACATCGCGTTGCTGCACATCGTGCGCAGCCGACGATGCATCAGGTAAACTGCCGCCTCTTTTACTTATAACGATTCGCCTGATGCCCACGACGTTCAAAGAGATTCCCCGCGAGCGCCCGTCCACGCCGCTGCTCGACAAGGCAGCGACGCCGGACGGCCTGCGCCGCTTAGGTGAAGCAGAGCTTGAAGCCCTGGCGGACGAACTGCGCCTGGAGCTGCTCTATACCGTTGGCCAGACTGGCGGCCATTTCGGCGCCGGCCTCGGCGTCATCGAACTGACCGTGGCCTTGCACTACGTCTTCGATACCCCCGACGACCGGCTGGTCTGGGACGTCGGTCATCAGGCGTACCCGCACAAGATCCTCACGGGTCGTCGCGAGCAGATGTCGACCCTGCGCCAGAAAGGCGGTGTGGCGGCATTTCCGCGTCGCAGCGAGAGCGAATACGACACCTTCGGCGTCGGTCACTCCAGCACCTCCATCAGCGCCGCGCTGGGCATGGCGATCGCCTCCCGGCTGCAAGGCAGCGAGCGCAAGTCCATCGCCGTGATCGGCGACGGCGCACTGACCGCCGGCATGGCGTTCGAGGCGCTGAACCACGCGCCCGAAGTCAACGCCGACATGCTGGTGATCCTCAACGACAACGACATGTCGATCTCGCGCAACGTTGGCGGGCTGTCGAACTACCTGGCGAAAATCCTCTCAAGCCGCACTTACGCGAGCATGCGCGAAGGCAGCAAGAAAGTGCTGTCGCGTCTGCCCGGCGCGTGGGAAATCGCCCGCCGCACCGAGGAGTACGCCAAAGGCATGCTGGTGCCCGGCACGCTGTTCGAAGAGCTCGGCTGGAACTACATCGGCCCGATCGACGGCCACGACCTGCCTATCCTGATCGCGACCCTGCGCAACATGCGTGACCTAAAGGGTCCGCAGTTCCTGCACGTGGTTACCAAGAAAGGCAAAGGTTTTGCACCGGCCGAGGTCGACCCGATCGGTTATCACGCGATCACCAAGCTCGACCCGCTGAATGCACCCGTTGTGCCCAAAAAAGCCGGCGGCCCCAAGTATTCGGGCGTGTTCGGCCAGTGGCTGTGCGACATGGCCGAAGCGGACGAGCGCTTGGTCGGCATCACGCCCGCCATGAAAGAAGGCTCGGATCTGGTTGCGTTCAGCGAACGCTTCCCGGAGCGCTATTTCGACGTCGCCATCGCCGAGCAGCACGCAGTGACGCTGGCGGCGGGCATGGCCTGTGAAGGCGCCAAGCCGGTGGTGGCGATTTACTCGACGTTCCTGCAGCGCGGTTACGACCAGCTGATTCATGACGTCGCCGTGCAGAACCTGGACGTGCTGTTCGCCATCGACCGCGCGGGTCTGGTGGGCGAAGACGGCCCGACCCACGCCGGCAGTTTCGATCTGTCTTACCTGCGTTGCATCCCCGGCATGCTGGTCATGACGCCGAGCGATGAGAACGAGCTGCGCAAGATGCTCACCACTGGCCACCTGTTCAAAGGCCCCGCCGCCGTGCGTTACCCGCGCGGCAACGGCCCCGATGCCGTGATCGAGAGCAGTCTCGAACCGCTGGAAATCGGTAAGGGTGTGGTGCGCCGTCAAGGCAGCAAAGTCGCCATGCTGGTGTTCGGTGTGCAATTGACCGAAGCGCTGATCGTGGCGGAGAAGCTCGATGCGACCGTGGTCGACATGCGCTTCGTCAAACCGCTGGACGAGGCACTGGTGCGCGAGATGGCCGGCAGCCACGACTTGCTCGTGACGATCGAAGAAAACGCCATCATGGGTGGCGCGGGCGCGGCGGTCAGCGAGTTCCTGGCGCGGGAGAACATTCTCAAGTCAGTGCTGCACCTGGGCCTGCCGGATGTTTACGTCGAGCATGCCAAACCGGCGCAGATGCTGGCCGAGTGCGGCCTGGATGCAGCCGGGATAGAAGCGTCGATCAACCAGCGCCTGCTGAAGATGTAACCACTTGCAGGTTTGACCGAGGTGGCGGCCCACCCCGGTCACGCCTGCAAGTTATGCGATCAATCAAATGACCCTATCCCGCCTCGCCCTCGCCTTCTCACTCATCCCCGCCACCCAGGCATTCGCCGATCAGCCTGATCGCGAAAGCGCCCTGAAGCTGGACAGCGTGCTGATCAGCGCCAATCGCCAGGTCGAGCAGCGGGACGCCAGCACCGCAGCGAACACCGTGTTCACCCGCGCCGACATCGAGCGGCTGCAGCCGGGCAGCGTCACTGACCTGCTGAGTCGTGTGCCCGGCGTGCAAGTCGCGCCCAGCGGCGGTCGAGGCAGTTTGCCGGGGATTTTCATTCGCGGAACCAAGGCCGCGCAGAGCCTGGTGTTGGTCGATGGCCAGCGCATTGCCAATTCGACGTCTGCGGACAGTAATCTGCAATACCTCGACGTCGAGCAGATTGAGCGCGTGGAAGTGCTGCGCGGTTCACGTTCGGTCATCTACGGCGCAGACGCCATTGGCGGCGTGATCCAGATCTTCACGCGACGGGGTGCCGAACAAGGGCTGCAAGCTCGGCTGCACACGGGTTTCGGCAATCGCGGCACGCAGCAGCAGAGCCTCGGCCTGTCGGGCGGCGATCAGCAGACGCATTTCAACCTCAGCACCAGCCTGGATGAAACGGCAGGCATCGACCGCACCGGTCCGTCCTTCGCCAGTGATGACGACCACGACGCCTACCGCAATAAATCCCTGAGCCTGAACCTCAGCCACTGGTTCAACGACGACGTGGAAGTCGGCTTCAACGCACTGGATAACCGGGGCAAGACCGAGTTCGACAACCCGTTCGGTCTGTTCGACCCGGTCACGTTCAACACGGTGGGGCAGCAGCAATACAGCAAGTTTGACCTGAGCAGCGTCGGCACCTACGTCGATGCCCGCATCAACCAGACCTGGAAAACCCGCCTGGAGCTGGGCCACAGCGAGAACCGCGAAAAGACGCTGGATAAGCTGAGCGACGATCACTACGTGTTCAACACCTACCGCGACTCGCTCAATTGGCAGAACGACCTGACCCTGGATGACCGCAACAGCCTGATGCTGGGTGGCGATTGGTACCAGGACCGCGTCAACAGCAGCACAGCGTTCGACGAGGACAGCCGCTGGAACCGCGCGGCGTTCATTCAGCATCGCTTCAAAGGCGAGCACTTCTCCACCGAACTGGGCTTGCGCCACGATCAGAATGAGCAGTTCGGCAGCCAGAACACCTGGAGTGGCACGCTCACCGTTCCGCTCAATGATGCCAACGATGTGCTGCTTTCCTACAGCGAAGGCTTCCGCGCGCCGACGTTCAACGACCTGTATTACCCGGACTTCAGCAACCCGAACCTCAAGCCCGAGCATTCAAAAACCTACGAGCTGCAATGGCGCAGTCGCCTGAGCGACACGGCTCGTCTTGAGGCCTCGCTCTATCGCACTGACCTTCAGGACGCCATCGCCCTCGACAGTGACTTCCGCCCTGAAAATATCGGCTCGGCACGGATCAATGGTTTCGAAGCGTCTCTTGAGCAGCGATTGTTTGGCTGGACCGGCAAGCTGGGCGCGTCGGTTATCGACCCGCGTGACCGTGACACCGGGCATACGCTCAACCGTCGCGCCCGCCGCACCCTGAACCTCGATCTCGACCGTCAGTTTGATCGCCTCGGCGTCGGCGCCAGTTGGCAGGCCGTCAGCGACAGCTACAACGACGAGGCCAACAACCAGCACATCGGCGGCTATTCGTTGTTCGGGTTGCGCAGCAGTTGGAAGGCCAGTGACGACGTGAAGCTGGAGTTCAAGCTGGATAACGCTCTGGACAAACGCTACAGCCGTACGCTGTACAGCTTCGATGGCAGCAACTACGGCTATCGTGAAGAGGGTCGGACGTGGATGTTTGGCGTGACCTGGACGCCGGAGCTGTAAATCTGCATTCCGCCCATCTAGCGCTCTGGCGCTATCACGCTGCACAGCTTCGCCACCGCACTCACCATCTGCCCGCTTGCTCGCTCGAGGCCTTTATCGGGCACAGCAATCAGGCGACCGCCTTTCACGGCCTTCAACTGCGACCAGGTTTTCCATCCCGGCAACAACGCAGCATCGCTGGCCAGAATCACGTCCGGGTCGCGCTGCAGCACTGACTCGACACTCACTTGGGGCGCCGGCAGTTTGAGGTCGTCAAAGACATTGCGCGCGCCGCAGACGGTCAGTGCATCACTGATGATCTGCCCGCCGCCTACCGTGTAAAGCGGCTGGTCCCACACTTGGTAGAACACCGTCAGCGGGACATCGCGCCGGTATCGCTCACGCAACGCGGCCAGTCGCTGGCGAAAATCTTTCGCTGCCTGTCTTCCACGATCCGCGCGGCCAAGGCGCTCGCCGATCTGCTCGATCTGATCAGCCAGCTCGTTCAGCGTATGAGGCTCGGCGGTGAAGGTGGGAATGTTCAGGCGCTTGAGTTGGTCGCGCTGGGCCGCGCTGACGCTACCGGGCCACAGCAACAAAAGGTCGGGCTGCAAAGTGAGCAAACGCTCGATGTCGAGCTGGCCGTAGCGACCCACCGAAGGCAGGCCCGCTACCTTGTCCGGGCGCGGGCCGCCGTCGAGCACGCCGACCAGCAGATCGGCGGCATCCAGTTCGATAACGACTTCAGTCAGAGAGGGAGCGAGGCTGACTACCCGCTGGGCAGCGCCGACCTGACAGGCGATCAGCAACAGCAGGCTGGCAATCAGTGGCCGCATCAAGCGCGTCCAGCCGGCGCCACACCACGGCGCAGGCTGCCGGGCGTCACGCCGGATCGACTTCGCTCTGATGCTCATTGCCCATCATGTGGCCCAGCTTGCCGGCCTTGGTCGCCAGATAGAGCTTGTTGTGGGGATTGTGGCCGGTGTGCAGCGGCACACGCTCGGCGACGGTAATGCCCATGTCGGTCAGCGCTTTGACCTTGCGCGGATTATTGGTCATCAGACGCAGAGACTTTATGCCCAGGTGCTCAAGCATCGGCAGGCAAATGCCGTAATCGCGCTGGTCAGCGGCAAAGCCCAGACGCTCGTTCGCTTCAACGGTGTCCGCACCGCCATCCTGCAATTCATACGCGCGAATCTTGTTCATCAGGCCGATGCCGCGACCTTCCTGGCGCAGATACAACAACACACCACGGCCTTCGGCGGCGATGGCGCGCAACGCCGCTTCAAGCTGGGAACCGCAATCGCAGCGCTGACTGAACAGCGCATCACCGGTCAGGCATTCGGAATGCACACGGCCGAGCACCGGGGCGCCATCTGACACATCGCCGAGGGTCAGCACAACATGCTCGCGACCGTTTTCCTGCTCGAGAAAGCCGTTCATCTTGAAAGTGGCAAAGGGGGTAGGCAGCTTGGAAGCCGCGACAAATACGACGGGCACCGGGTGCTCCTGATCAGTATGAGGGCTGGAAATTCGCAACATTGTAACAGCAGGTTCCGGCAGACGCTTAGGCTGAATTATCGCCCAATCAGATCAACAAGTTTGATCAGTGGGCAGCATCGGTACCGGATTGACGACCGTCTGTGTCGAACGGATACGGGTGCTTCCAGCGCGCAAAGATCGGTCGCAGCTTGCCGCTGTGCACGAGATCGCCCATCCGCACATCAAACAGATCGCGCAGCGCGTGCCCTCGCGGAGTATCAGCGAAGCTCAAGTGCAAGGGGATGGCGGTGAGGTAGGTCAGTCGGTAGCGCTGCGGATCGTTGCTTTGGGCGAGGATAAAATCCATTTCCGGCTTGGCATCGATGTAAAGATCCGCACGCCCGTATTCGAGCATTGGCAGGATGTGATCGCGCCGTGCGACTTCGTTGAAATGCACTACGTTGGGCAGATAGTGCTGATATTCGTAGCCGCGGACCCAGGCCAGACGATACTTGGCCAGCGTCTGCAGGGTCGGAAGGGGTTTCGAGGCCAGACCCAGCGTGTAGATTTCGTCATTGTCGTAGGACCACTTCGAATAAAGCGTGCCCTCGACCTCATCTTTGTAGGCAGCGACCCAGGCATCGGCCTCGCCTTGCTGCACCAGCCCTACCGCGCGGGTGTAGGGCTCGATGCGCTGCTCGACCCTGACGCCGGCCGGCTCGAATATCTCGCGCATCAAATCCCAACCCAGTCCACTGCCGTCGTTTTCGGTGTAGCCGATCCAGTGCTCGCTCACCAACTGGATGTCAGTAGGTATGTCGGACATCGGCGCAGGGGTTGCCGCATCGGCAGTCGCCCAGACACTTGTCATCAGCAACGCTATACCCAGCAGCCATCCCACGCCTGAACGCCTCATGAGCGTCGCCCCTACATAACAGCCCACAGCCAGACCAGCCCTTGCATCGCCAGCCATGCGAAAACACCAGCCAGGACATCATCAAGCATGATGCCGACGCCGCCGTGCACGTGCTTGTCGATCCAGTGAATGGGCCAGGGCTTGAGGATGTCGAAAAAGCGGAACACCAGGAAACCCACCAGCAGCCAGACCCAGCCTTCGGGCACCAGCCACAACGTGATCCACATCCCGACCATTTCGTCCCAGACGATGCCTTCATGGTCATGGACGCGCAGGTCGTCGGCCACCTTGCCGCACAGCCAGAAGCCGAACAGCATGGTCAGGCCGAGCATCAGCCAATAGCCCCAGTCCGGCAGCATTTGCCACAGAGGGATAAAGGGTACGGCGACCATTGAGCCCCAGGTGCCGGGCGCTTTGGGCAATGTGCCGGAGCCGAAACCGAAGGCCAGGAAATGCCACGGATTGGTCCATACCGACGGAGGAACGTTCTCTGCCGGGACCTGATTAGGATGATCTGTCACCGTGTCTCCTGAAAATGTTGATAGCCCCGAGTCAACGGGGTGACGTCCTGCCCAAGTGCGTCAATCAGCGCCACGCCGTGGCCTTCGACCACCCGGCCCAGAACGAAAGCAGGCAAACCGGCGGCCTGCAGCTCAGCCAGCCATGAAGGCGGCAACGTGAAGGCCAGTCTGTAGTCATCGCCCCCACTGAGCGCGGCGTTCAACGCCGCGTCCGGCCCGAAAAACGTCAGCAGCGCGTCAGACATCGGCACCTTCTCACGCTCCACCAGCAAGCGTACGCCCGAAGCCGTTGCGATATGGCCGCAATCGGCGAGCAGTCCGTCAGAGATGTCCAGCGCCGCGCCGGCCTTGCCGCGCAATGCGATACCCAGCTCGAATTGAGGCTGCGGCGACCAGTAACGCGCCAGCAAGGCCTGAGTGGTAGACGCCTCGGTGGTGCGCTGGTTCAACACCAACGGCAGCGCACCGGCCGCGTCGCCCAGCGTGCCGCCCACGCACAACAAATCGCCAGGCCGCGCGCCGCTTCGGGTCAACGCCTGCCCGGTCGGGACGGTGCCGAAGACAGTAAGGGTCAGGCTCAAAGGGCCGCGCGTCGTGTCGCCGCCGATCAGGCGCAGGCCGCAGCCTTGGGCCATGGTGTTCAAACCACGGGCGAACGCTTCCAGCCAGTCGGCGGAAACCTGCGGCAGGGTCAGAGCCAGGGTAAATGCGAGGGGACTGGCGCCCATGGCGGCCAGGTCGCTGGCCGACACGCCGAGTGCGCGCTGGCCGAGCAGGAAAGGATCGCAGACGTCGGGGAAATGCACCCCGGCGACCAGCGTATCAGTGGAAATGGCGAGTTGTTCGCCAGCGGCCACCGACAACAGGGCGCAGTCGTCGCCGATTCCCAAGGCAACGCCTTCGCCGGGCTGCGCGCAGGGCGCAGCGGCAAAGTAATTGCGGATCAGCTCGAACTCGCCCATGGCGGAGACGCTCAGGTTCTGGAGAAACCCAGAAGCCTCAGCGCTTGTGCGCCTTCACTTCGACTTCGCGCAGACGCGGAGCCAGCTTGTCGAGCACGCCATTGACGAACTTGTGGCCGTCAGTCGAACCGTAGACTTTCGCCAGCTCGATGCCTTCGTTGATGACCACGCGGTACGGCACGTCGATGCGCTCCAGCAGTTCCCAGGTCGACAGGCGCAATACCGCCAGCTCAACCGGGTCCAGCTCTTCGATGGTCAGGTCCAGACAAGGCGCCAGCGCAGCGTCGATCTTGTCCTGATTGGCCGGGACACCGTGAAGGATGTCGTGGAAATAGCTGGCATCGACGGAGGTGAAGTCGTTGTCGACGCGAAATTGTGCTTCGATTTCGTTCAGCGACTGGCCCGCCATATGACGCTGGTAGAGGGCTTGCATTGCCATCTGGCGAGCCGCACGGCGCTTTTCGCTTTTGGATGGCTTGCCGGCGTCTGCCGCACGTGGATCACGCGGGTTGAACTGATCGCTTTCGTCGTTAATCACTTGGCCTCCAACTGCGCCAACAGGCTGACCATCTCGATGGCGGACAGCGCAGCTTCAGCGCCTTTGTTACCGGCCTTGGTGCCGGAACGCTCGATCGCCTGCTCGATGGAGTCGACAGTCAGTACGCCGAAGGCGACCGGCACGCCGAATTCCATGGACACCTGGGACAGGCCCTTGGTGCATTCGCCAGCGACGTATTCGAAGTGCGGGGTGCCGCCACGAATGACAGCGCCGAGCGCGATGATGGCGGCGAATTCGCTGCGTTGAGCGACCTTCTGCACAACCAGCGGGATTTCGAACGCGCCCGGTGCGCGGATGATGGTGATGTCGCTTTCGCTCACGCCATGGCGAACCAGGGCATCAACGGCGCCGCTGACGAGGCTTTCGACGACGAAGCTGTTGAAGCGGCCAACCACCAGGGCATAGCGACCTTGGGGGGCGATGAAGGTACCTTCGATGGTCTTCAGGGTCATTCGGCTGAGTCTCGTGTTCTCGTATTAAAGAGCATGAAAGCGCGCATCGGGCGCGCGCTTTCAGGGATTTTAGGCCACGAATCGGGCGACTGCAGGGACAAAAACCACCAACGGCTGAACGCTGTCGGGGCCTGTCACCTGCCGGTCTTTATTCGGAGGGCACGTATTCTACAACTTCCAGATCGAAACCGGATATCGCATTGAACTTCATTGGCGAACTCATCAGGCGCATTTTGCGCACGCCGAGGTCACGAAGGATCTGCGAACCGGCACCGACGGTGCTGTAAGTGGTTGGGGTCTTGATCGGTGTGCCGCCAGCGGTTTCACGCACATGGGCCAGAACCGTGTCGCCATCGAGCGGGTGACCGAGCAGCAGCACCACGCCGCTGCCGGCCTCGGCCACGGTCTTCATGGCAGCGCGCAGGCTCCAGCGGCCGGGCTGTCTGACCATCAACAGGTCGCGCAGCGGGTCCATGTTATGCACGCGAACCAGGGTGGCTTCTTCCGCGCAGATCTTGCCCAGCGTCAACGCCAGGTGTACGTCGCCTTCAACGGAATCGCGGTAGGTCACCAGATTGAAATGGCCCAGTTCGCTGTCCAGCGGCTGCTCGGCAATCCGCTGAACGGTACGTTCGTGGATCATCCGGTAATGGATCAGGTCGGCGATGGTGCCGATCTTGATGTTGTGTTCGGCTGCGAAAGCTTCCAGTTCAGTACGACGAGACATGGTGCCGTCGTCGTTCATGACTTCGCAGATCACGCCGGTCGGCTCGAAACCGGCCATGCGTGCCAGGTCGCACGCCGCTTCCGTATGGCCTGCGCGGGACAGCGTGCCGCCGGCCTGGGCCATCAGCGGGAAGATGTGGCCCGGGCTGACGATATCATCGGCCTTCGCATCCTTGGCGGCAGCCGCCTGAACGGTGCGCGCGCGGTCGGCGGCAGAAATCCCGGTGGTCACGCCTTCGGCGGCTTCGATGGACACGGTGAACTTGGTGCCGAAGCCCGAGCCATTGCGCTGTGCCATCAGCGGCAGCTTCAGGGTTTCACAGCGCTCGCGGGTCATCGGCATGCAGATCAGGCCACGGGCGTAACGCGCCATGAAGTTGATGTGCTCGGCCTTGACGCACTCGGAGGCCATGATCAGATCGCCTTCGTTCTCGCGGTCTTCGTCATCCATGAGGATGACCATCTTGCCTTGGCGAATGTCTTCAACCAGTTCTTCGATGCTGTTGAGCGCCACGCGGCACCCCCTTCGATTCAGGATTTGAGGTAGCCGTTGGCGGCCAGAAAGCTTTCGGTGATGTTGCCGCCCTGGGCCGGCGTCGGATCGGCCGCTTTGTCACCGAGCAGCAAACGCTCGAGGTACCGCGCCAGCAGATCGACTTCCAGGTTGATTTTACGGCCCGGGCTGTAGTCGCCCATGATGGTTTCGGCCAGGGTGTGAGGGACGATGGTCAGCTCGAACTCGGCACCGTTGACCGCGTTCACGGTCAGGCTGGTGCCGTCGATCGTGATCGAGCCTTTGTGGGAGATGTACTTGGCCAGCTCGCGAGGTGCGCGCATGCGGAACTGGATCGCACGGGCGTTTTCCTCGCGGGACAGCACTTCGCCGACGCCGTCGACGTGGCCGCTGACCAGATGGCCGCCCAGGCGAGTGGTCGGGGTCAGGGCTTTTTCCAGATTGACGCGGCTGCCGGTCTTCAGATCGACGAACGCGGTGACGTTCAGGGTTTCGCGGCTGACGTCGGCCCAGAAGCCGTCGCCCGGCAATTCAACGGCGGTCAGGCAGACCCCGTTGACCGCGATGCTGTCGCCCAGCTTGACGTCGGAAAGGTCGAGCTTGCCGGTCTCTACGTAAACGCGAACGTCGCCGCCTTTCGGAGTGATGGCGCGGATGCTGCCGATGGATTCGATGATGCCGGTAAACATGGGTGCTCCTGGAAAACAGGGCCAGCGCTGAGCGCGGAAGCCGGAATTATACGCCGGGGTGCGACGTGGGTATCGCAATGACTCGCCAGTCATTGCCGACCGCGCGCATTTCGACAATCTTGAGTTCGAGCGCTTCGCTCATCTGCGCCAGCGGCAGGTCCAGCAACGGTCGCGCCGACGAGCCCATGAACTTGCCCGCCACGAAGATCTGAAATTCATCCACCAGGCCCAGCCGGGTAAAAGCGCCAGCGAGTTTAGGGCCGGCCTCGACCAGCACGTCGTTGACACCACGGGCGGCCAGTTCGACCAACAGTTTGCGCAGATCGACGTGCCCGCCACTGCTCGGCAGCGCCAGCATTTCGTGGCCTTCGTCGTGGTAACGCTCGCGGGCCGAGGCTGCCGCACAGGTCACCACCAGCGCATTGCCCGCTTTGAAGAACGGCGCATCGAGTGGCACCCGCAAACGCCCGTCGACCAACACGCGCAACGGCGGTCGGGTCGCGGCCAGGGCGGTGAGTTCGGCGTTGAGGCCCAATTCGTCCGGGCGAACAGTCAGCCGCGCATTGTCGGCCAGTACGGTATCGGCGCCGGTCAGCACCACGCTCGATTGCGCACGCAGGCGCTGCACGGCCGAACGCGCTTCGGGGCCGGTGATCCACTGACTTTCGCCGCTGGCCATGGCCGTGCGTCCGTCGAGACTCATCGCCAGCTTGACCCGCACATACGGCAGGCCGTGTTCCATGCGCTTGAGAAACCCTTTGTTCAGCGCCCGGGCTTCGCTTTCGAGCACGCCGCTCTGCACCGCAATGCCCGCGCCCATGAGGCGCAACAGACCCCGGCCGGCAACATCGGGATTGGGGTCTTGCATGGCGGCAACCACGCGCGCCACGCCGGCGTTGACCAGCGCGTCGGCGCACGGCGGCGTGCGGCCATGATGACTGCAGGGCTCAAGTGTCACGTAAGCGGTCGCGTCCTTTGCCTTGTCGCCCGCCTGGCGCAGCGCATGCACTTCGGCGTGGGGCTCCCCCGCGCGTACGTGCCAGCCTTCGCCAACAATTGCGCCATCACGCACGATCACGCAGCCGACACGCGGGTTGGGGTGCGTCGAGTAGACGCCCTTGCGCGCCAGTTCCAGCGCCCGCGCCATATAGGCTGCGTCGAGCACGCTTTGCTCTGAGGAGGTCATGCTCACTCTTTAACCGGCTCGCGAGCCAGTCGGTCGATTTCTTCGCGGAATTCGTTGAGGTCCTGAAACCGCCGATAAACAGAAGCAAAGCGGATGTAGGCCACTTCGTCGAGCTTCTGCAGTTCGCCCATGACCAGCTCACCTACGATCAGGGATTTGACCTCGCGCTCGCCGGTCGCACGCAGCTTGCTTTTGATATGGGCCAGGGCCGCTTCCAGCCGTTCGACGCTGACCGGGCGTTTTTCCAGCGCGCGTTGCATGCCGGCGCGCAGCTTCTCTTCGTCGAAGGGCTGACGGCTGCCATCCTGCTTGATCAGCCGGGGCAGCACCAGTTCAGCGGTTTCGAATGTGGTGAAGCGTTCTTCGCAGGCGACGCACTCGCGGCGGCGGCGAACCTGATCGCCTTCAGCAACGAGGCGCGAGTCAATGACTTTGGTGTCGTTGGCACCGCAAAAGGGACAGTGCATGGTGGCAGGCAACAAAAAAAGGGAGGGCCATGGTAGCGCATCTCGCTGGCAAGACAAGTGCGAGGCTTTGAGGTATATAGACGCGCATTCAGTGCGGTGAAACCCGCCGCACTCAGCGATACTGCGCCATCCCGTGCGTAACTCGCCCGCCTTCTGCTTTTTCTGGAGCTGTTCATGACGCTACGTACGCTTGCTGTAATCAGCCTTGTGGGCCTGCTCGCTGCGTGCAGCACGGCCGAAGCGCCAAAACCTGCGGCACCCGCCAAACCTGCGCCCAACGCCATTACGCTGCCGGAGGGGCAAGGGCCGTTGCAGCCGTTCCAGCGCGAACTGAGCGGCCAGTTGCTGGGCGTGCCGGCCGGGGCGGAAGTCGAGCTGGCGTTGCTGGTCATCGACGATCGCAACCGCCCGCAAAAGCTGCTGACCAGCACCAAGCTGGTGGGAAACAACCAGTCGCTGCCGTTTCAGCTGCGCTTCAACCCGGAAGCCTTCCCGGTGGGTGCACGGGTTGAACTGCGCGGCCGCGCCAGCAAGTCGGGTCAGTTGATTCTGCATCTGCCGTCCGTGTTGATCACCCAACCCACCACTCAGGCACTGGGCCAGCTGCAATTCGCTCCTGCGCCGTGACTGCCCCGCTTCACCTGCAAGCCGCATTGAGCGAGCTGCTGGGGGATGCGCAACTGGTCGCCGAAGCGCTGCCGGGTACGGACCTTAAGTTGTGGCTGATTGACGCGAACAACATGGATCGCGCGTTCAGCCCCGAGGAAACCCGGCGCATTCTCGAAGATCCGCCCTACTGGAGTTTCTGCTGGGCCAGTGGCCTGGCGCTGGCGCGGTTTCTTTCCGAGCAGCCGCAGTGGGTCGTGGGCAAGCGGGTGCTGGACTTCGGTGCGGGCTCGGGTGTCGCAGGCATTGCGGCGATGAAAGCCGGGGCGCTCGAAGTCGTCGCCTGTGATCTTGATCCGCTGGCGATCGAGGCCTGCCGCGCAAATGCCGAGCTGAACGGCGTGACGCTTCAGTATTCAAGCGACTTCTTCACCGAGGAGGATCGTTTCGACCTGATCCTGGTGGCCGACGTACTGTACGACCGCGCCAACCTGCCGCTGCTGGACCAGTTTCTCAGTCGCGGAAAACACGCATTGGTGGCCGATTCCCGGATGCGGGACTTTCAGCATCCTCTGTATGAGCGGCTGGGGATTCTCGATGCACTGACGCTGCCGGATCTGGCCGAGCCGTGGGAGTTTCGCCGGGTGAGTCTTTACCATGCGCGGCGACAGGCCTGGTCTGACTGATCTGGCCTGGCCTGGCCTGTAGGAGCGTGGCTTGTCCCGCGATCTGGCGCGCAGCGGCAGCAACCCACCCAACACGGTGCGTCAGACTTACCCAGTTAACCCGTTTTACGACGCCTTCGTCGCCGATCGCGGGACAAGCCACGCTCCCACAGGTCATCGGCAAGCCGCACATCCGTCGTCGCGCTTCCGACAATCCCCCCAGCCCTTTATAGTTCGCGCCATCAAGCCTTCATTCGAGACCCGCGATGAGCCAGGACACGCCGTACATCTTCGATGCGACTACCGCCACTTTCGATCAGATGGTCATCGAAAATTCCTTTCACAAACCCGTGCTGGTGGATTTCTGGGCCGAGTGGTGTGCGCCGTGCAAGGTGCTGATGCCGCTGCTGCAGCAGATTGCCGAGAGTTATCAAGGCGAATTGTTGCTGGCCAAGGTCGACTGCGACGCTGAACAGGACATCGTGGCGCGCTTCGGCATTCGCAGCCTGCCCACCGTGGTGCTGTTCAAGGACGGTCAGCCGGTCGATGGGTTCTCCGGCGCCCAGCCTGAATCGCAAATCCGCGCGCTGCTTGAACCCCATGTGCAGATGCCGCCGCCAGCCGCCGCCGACCCGCTGAAAACCGCCCAGGCGATGTTCGCCGAGAGCCATTTCGCCGAAGCCGAAGCGGTGCTGCAGACCATCCTCGCCGAAGACAACACCAATGCTGCCGCGCTGATTCTGTACGCGCGCTGCCTGGCCGAACGCGGCGAACTGACAGAAGCCCGTACGGTGCTGGACGCGGTTAAGAGCGATGAGCACAAAGCCGCGCTCGCCGGGGCGAAGGCGCAGTTGACGTTTCTGGCTGAAGCCGCCGCGTTGCCTGACGTCGCCGAGCTGAAATCGCGCCTGGCGCAGAACCCGCAGGACGATGAAGCCGCGCACCAGTTGGCGATCCAGCAATTGTCCCGTCAGCAATACGAAGCCGCGCTGGAGGGACTGCTCAAGCTGTTCATCCGCAATCGCAGCTACAACGAAGGCCAGCCGCACAAGACGCTGCTGCAGGTGTTTGACTTGCTGGGGAATGATCACCCGCTGGTCACGACGTATCGTCGTCGGTTGTTTGCGGCGCTTTACTAGCCTTCCCGGCTGAAGCCGGTCCTTTGATAGACCGAGCCAGTCCCAAGGAATGTACGCGGTCTACTTGTGGGACCGGCTTTAGCCGGGAAGAGGCCCGCATGAGCACCCTCAATTTTGTGGTGTGACGGATGACGCCTTCCCGGCTAAAGCCGGTCCCACACGGGTCCAAAACGCCCGTGTGTATCACTCAACCCAGTGATACACCGGCGTGTCGCCCTGGCTTTCCACTTTCACGTTGGCGCTGTGGCGCATGCGCACCATCAGGCGTTTGCCCGCAGCGGTGCTGCCCGACAGGCCTTCCAGCTGACCGAGCAGGTCCGGCCCGGTCAGGTGGCCTGCCTTGCGCAACAACTCCTGAGCGATATCCCAGACAGCATCGTTGCGACCGGCCGCAGGCTTGACGGACGTATCTGTGGGTGCCGACGTTTCCTGCACCTGCGCGCCCAGTTGAATGCCCAGCCGAGCCCAGTCGGCGTTGTCCATTTCCACAGTCAGATCCACCGGCAGATCGCCGACGGTTCCACGGATTCGCAGCATGGGGTGTGTCCTCTGATAAGGCGGACCGGCATGGTCCCACAGGAAATAGCGAGCTGCACGTGATCTACTGATGTCGCGCAATACTGTAGGAGCGTGGCTTGTCCCGCGATCGGCGACGCAGTCGTCGTAAACAGATGGACTACTGAGCAGGCCGAACGGCTGCCGCTGCGCGCCAGATCGCGGGACAAGCCACGCTCCCACAGGATCGGACAGGGTCGCTTGAAAAAGTTAAGAACCGGCACAATTTATTGTTATAAGATTACATAACAAATTTCAGACTCGTCTCCGGAGCTTTCCCCCATGCGTCGTTTGCTACTCGCCCTGCCCTTCGCCTTGCTGCCCCTCGCCGTTGCCCACGCGGCCGATGAACATGACCACGATCATGAGCACGGCAGCCTCGGCGCGCACGTGCACGGTGTCGCGCGGCTGGATATGGCGCTGGACGGGCGCACGCTGGAACTGGAACTCGACACCCCGGCGATGAACATCGTCGGCTTCGAGCACCCTGCAACCACTGACGCAGACAAGATGACGCTTGCTCTGGCCAAGGAAACCCTGCTCAAGCCCCACGCGTTGTTCAGTCTTCCGGAAGCGGCCGGATGCACCGCCACCAAGCAGCGGGTTGAAAGCACGCTGTTCGGCGACAAGGACGACGACGATCATGACCATGCCGATGGCGACGCGGCAGAACATGAGCACAGCGAAATTCACGGCCACTATCAGTTCACCTGCAGCGCGCCGAACGTGCTCAACAAGCTCGACCTGACCCAACTGTTCAAAAGCTTCCCGGCCACCCAGACCATTCAGGTGCAGCTGGTGACACCGAAACGCCAGATGGGCGCTGAAGTGCGTCCGAGCAATCCGGTGGTCAAGTTTTAACCAGCACCGTTCCCTCTACGACCGGGCTTCCCGGTCGATCACTTTTCAGACGCACGTGTGGCCATGACTCAAGCGCTCATTGAATTGTCCGAACTCGGCTTCAACTGGCCGGGGCATCCGCAGCTGCTGGACATTCCGGCGTTTCGCCTCGATGCCGGCGAGACCCTGTTCCTCAAAGGTCCCAGTGGCAGCGGCAAAACCACGCTGCTGGGGCTGCTGGGCGGCGTGCAGCGCCCCAGTCGCGGCAGCGTTCGCCTGCTCGGTCAGGAGCTGACGCAGCTCTCGGCCGGGGCGCGGGACCGCTTTCGCGTCGATCACACGGGCTACATTTTCCAGCAGTTCAACCTGCTGCCGTTTTTGTCAGTGCGCGAGAACGTCGAGCTGCCGTGCCGCTTTTCCAAACTACGCACCCAGCGCGCGACGCAACGCCACGGCAGCGTCGATAAAGCGGCTGAAACCCTGCTCGCTCACCTGGGCTTGAAAGACCCTGAAATGCTCGGCCGCCGCGCCGATTCGCTGTCCATCGGTCAGCAACAACGCGTCGCTGCCGCACGCGCCCTGATCGGCCAGCCGGAACTGGTCATCGCCGACGAACCCACGTCGGCGCTGGACGCCGACGCCCGCGAAGCCTTCATTCAGCTGCTGTTCGCCGAATGCCGCGAGGCCGGCGCCAGCCTGTTATTCGTCAGTCACGATCAAAGCCTGGCGCCGCTGTTTGATCGCAACCTGTCGCTGGCCGAACTCAATCGGGCCGCCGTCGCTGGAGAGCTCTGAGATGTATCTTCTTCGTCTGGCGCTGGCCAGCCTCGCCAACCGCCGCTTTACTGCATTCCTCACCGCGTTCGCCATCGCCCTCTCCGTCTGCCTGCTGCTGGCGGTCGAACGGGTGCGCACCGAAGCGCGCGCGAGTTTCGCCAGCACCATCAGTGGCACGGACCTGATCGTCGGCGCGCGCTCGGGCTCGGTCAACCTGCTGCTGTACTCGGTGTTCCGCATTGGCAATGCCACCAACAACATTCGCTGGGACAGCTTCGAGCACTTCGCCAACAGCAAGCAGGTGAAGTGGGCGATTCCGATTTCCCTCGGCGACAGCCATCGCGGCTATCGCGTGATGGGCACCAACGAATCGTATTTCGAGCATTACCAGTACGGTCGTCAGCAGCACCTGGAGCTGGCCGACGGCCGGCCGTTCGCCACCGATCCGTTTGAAGTGGTGCTCGGTGCGGAGGTGGCCGACGCACTGCATTACAAGCTCGGCGACAAACTGGTGCTGGCCCATGGCGTCGCGACGGTGAGTCTGGTCAAGCATGACGACAAGCCGTTCACCGTGGTCGGCATTCTCAAACGCACCGGCACGCCGGTAGACCGCACGCTGCACATCAGCCTGGGCGGCATGGAAGCGATTCACATCGACTGGCACAACGGCGTGCCCGCCCAAGGCGCCGGTCGGATCAGCGCCGATCAGGCCCGCAACATGGACCTCACGCCCACCGCCATCACCGCCTTCATGCTTGGGCTGAACAGCAAGATCGCGACCTTTGCGGTGCAGCGCGACATCAACGAGTTCCGCGGCGAGCCGATGCTGGCGATTCTGCCGGGGGTGGCGTTGCAGGAGTTGTGGAGCCTGATGGGCACGGCTGAAAAAGCGCTGTTCGTGATCTCGTTGTTCGTCGTGCTGACCGGGTTGATCGGCATGCTGACGGCGATTCTCACCAGCCTCAACGAGCGGCGCCGGGAGATGGCGATTCTGCGCTCGGTGGGCGCACGCCCTTGGCACATCGCCAGTCTGTTGGTGCTGGAAGCGTTTGCCCTGGCGCTGGGGGGATCGGTCTGCGGACTGGCGCTGCTTTACATCGGCATCGCCTCCGCGCAGGGTTACGTGCAGGCCAATTACGGTTTGTACCTGCCGCTGTCTCTGCCGAGCACCTACGAGTGGACGCTGCTGGCGGGCATTCTCGGCGCTGCCGTGTTGATGGGCACCGTGCCCGCGTGGCGCGCCTATCGCCAGTCGCTGGCAGACGGGTTGTCGATTCGTTTATGAGGTCGTAGTGATGCGGATGGGTTGGATGTTGCTGTTGATCCTCGGCGCGACGCCGCTGTGGGCCCAGGACCTGCGGGTGCTGACGTGGCAGGAAATGATCCCGCCCGACGCGCCGCCGGTGAAGCTGATCACCGCGCCGATCCATAACCTGTCGAGCCTGGCGGACACCCTGTCCGTCGAGTCCGCGCCCGCCGCCCATCAACTGGCGCCCCATGCGCCGGTGGTCAAGTCGCTGGATGGCGAGCGCGTGCGGCTGCCGGGTTATATCGTGCCGCTGGAAGTCAGTGAGGAAGGTCGCGTGACCGAGTTTCTTCTGGTGCCGTATTTCGGCGCCTGCATTCACGTGCCTCCGCCGCCGCCCAATCAGATCGTCCACGTGACCAGCGAACTGGGCGTCAAGGTGGACGAGTTGTACCAGCCGTACTGGATCGAAGGCCCGATGCAGGTTAAATCCTCAACCAGCGAATTGGCCGATGCGGGTTACCAGATGGAAGCAGACAAGATTCTGGTCTACGAAATGCCGGATGAGCAGTGAGCGCTCATCCCGGACACCGATGAGCCCGATCGGATGCTGATCTGTGAGCCGGCTTGCTGGCGAACCCGGCAGGTCAGCCGATGTTGCAGCGTCTGACTTGGTGCGTTCGCCAGCAAGCCGGCTCCTACGGTGGGTCACGGGTCATCGCCAATTCAAGAGCTTGCCATGTAGGGCCAGTGCATCACGCATGCCCCCCCGCAGCCCGACTCCAATACAACAAGTTGCTTAATCACTTTTTCATTGAGCCAGGTCAAAAACCGCGACCTAGACGCTTCGTAACATACGGCATCTCTTTTTTATGCCCTTACGGAGCCCCCATGCACAAGTACCTGCTCAGCGCGCCCCTGCTCGCGCTTGCACTCGGTATCCCCCTCGCCGCGCAAGCTCACCAGGCCGGTGATTTCATCGTTCGCGCCGGCTCTGCCACGACGGCGCCCAACGAAGAAAGCGGGAATCTGAAGCTCGATGGTGCCAAGGTCCCGGGCACCAAAGCGACGCTGACCAGCGACACCCAACTGGGCCTGACCTTCGCCTACATGCTCACCGATCACGTCGGCCTCGAATTACTCGCGGCAACGCCGTTCCAGCACACCGTCGGGATCAAAGGCCTCGGGCCGGGGCTGGACGGCAAGCTGGCGAACGTGAAACAGCTGCCGCCGACCCTGTCGCTGCAGTACTACCCGATGGACGCGACGTCGAAATTCCAGCCGTACGCCGGTGTCGGCGTGAACTACACCTGGTTCTACGATGAAAACCTGAGCAGCGAACGCAAAGGCCAGGGCATGAACAACCTGCACATCAAGAACTCGTGGGGCTGGGCCGGTCAGATCGGCGCGGACTACATGCTGACGGACAAGATCATGCTCAACGCCGCCGTCTGGTACGTGGACATCGACACCCAAGCCACGCTGGACGGCCCGTCGGCGCTGGGCGTCGGCCGGACCAAAGTGAACGTGGACGTCGATCCGTGGGTGTACATGGTCGGTGTGGGTTACACGTTCTAAGCGCTTGCGCCCGACCGAGCAGGCACAAAAAAGGCACCTCACCGGTGCCTTTTTGCTGTGCGGGTTTCAGCGCCCCAGCAGCCGCGCCAACCCGACTTTCAGCGGCGTCGGCTCGGGCACGTTGAACCGCTCAAGCAGACGTTGATTACTTGCGCGCGAATGCTTGATGTCGCCCGAGCGTGCGGGCAGGTAGCTCACTGGCGGCAGATCCCCGACCACCTCGGCAAGGGCGCCCAACAGCTCGTTCAGCGAAGTCGTCGCGTTCAGCCCGACATTCACCGCGCCCTCTTCCACCGTCGGCATTTCGATGCCCTGCACCACGAGGTCAACCAGGTCCTCGACATAGAAGAAGTCCCGTGTCTGCTCGCCATCGCCGAACACCGCAATCGGCAGACCGTTTACCGCACGCTCTGCGAAGATGCTGATCACGCCGGAGTACGGCGAAGAAGGATCCTGGCGCGGGCCGAAGATGTTGAAGAAGCGGAACACCACAGGCTCGAAACCGTGCTGACGGCGATAGAAATCGAAGTAGTGCTCACCGGCCAATTTGTCCGACGCATACGGGGTCAGCGGTGCTTTCGGCGTGTCTTCGGTAATGGCCTCGCCTTCGCCGTTGTTGCCGTAAACCGCAGCGCTTGAAGCAAACACCACGCGCTTGATGCCGGCCTGACGCATTGCTTCACAGACATTCAGCGTGCCGATGAAATTGCTCTGGTGCGTCTTCACCGGATCATCCACCGAGGCCTGGACCGAAGCGACGGCAGCCAGGTGCGCAACGGCCTGACAACCCAAAGCCGCCCGGGCCACCAGCGCGGCATCCGCCACATCACCTTCGATCAACTCGACGCGCGGGTTGTCCAGCGGCAGGTTGCTGCCCTTGCCGGTGGACAGGTCGTCGAGAATACGCACCGCATAGCCCTTGGCAAGCAGCGCGTCGGTCAGGTGCGAACCGATGAAACCGGCGCCGCCGGTGATGAGGACAGGAGCATCAGACATGGCGGTAATAGCGGTCCAGTAGATTGGGCAAGCCGGCACGCCAGGCGCGTGGCTTGATACCGAAAGTGTGGAGAATTTTCTTGCAGGCGAGCACGGCGTTCTGCGGCTCTTCGCTGGCGTCCGGACGCGCGGCATGGGCCTGCGCAGTCGGCGTTTCGATCGCCAGCGGGCGCAGCAGACGGGCTTCGGTCAACACGGCCTGACCGAATGCCAGTGGCGTGGTCGCTTCGTGGCCGGCGTAGTGATAAGTGCCCCACAACGGCGCGGCGCAATCGAGCTGTTTGAGCACGGAAATGATCACCCTCGCGGCATCGTCGACCGGGGTCGGATTGCCACGACGGTCATCTGCCAGCAGCAATTCGCCGGGGGATTCGGCGCGACTGAGAAAGCGCCCGAGCACACCTTCGGCGCTGTCGTCGAGCAGCCAGCCGAAACGCAGCAGTACATGCTGCGGGCAGGTTGCACGCACGCTTTGCTCGATGCGCCACAAGGCCTGACCACGGGAACCCAGCGGCACGGGCTCGTCCTTTTCGCTGTACGCCGTCGCCCGCGAACCGTCGAACACGCGGTAGCTGGACGGTTGAACGAGGACAATATTGTGGTGCTGGCACAGTTCAGCGAGACGCTCGATGGAGCGTTCCTGATTATCCAGCCTGTCAGCGCTTACCCGCTCCGCCTGAAACCAGTCGAAGTAGTAAGCGAGATTGATCAAGGCATCCGGGCGGGTGTCATCGAGCAGTTGCGTCAGGCTTGCCGCATCCCAACCGTCTTGCGGTGGACGCGGCGCGAGGAATCCGATGTTCTCCTCGGCACCTAGACGAATCAACGCCTGCCCGAGGGCATTCCCGCCGCCCAACAGCATAAGGCGCATTCGCATAGAGTCAGCAGGCTCAGTCTTCAGGTCGATTAAAAATAGGTGAAAAACGTCCGCAAACATAACACGTCGTTGGGCAAGTCCCAACAACGGCGGGCATCCGCGCGTGCGGCCGCCCCTGAAACCCGCCACCGACCACTCGCCCTTGTGTCTTCCCCTGAGCATCTGACCCTTGCATCTACCCGCCGGCGCCCGCATTAATTGCGGATGAACCTTCCCCAGACGCCCGACCCGGTGCTCGACGCCTTTCATCCGGCGGTCAGCGCGTGGTTTCGCTCGACGTTCCCGGCCATTACCGCAGCCCAGGCCCAGGCGTGGCCGCTGATCAAACGCCGCGAGTCAACGTTGATCGCCGCGCCCACCGGCTCCGGGAAAACCCTGACGGCGTTTCTGGCGGTCATCGATGATCTGGTCCATCAAGGGCTGGAGAGGGGCGGCGAGCTGCCGGACGAGACCTTCGTGGTGTACGTTTCGCCCTTGAAAGCGCTGTCCAACGACATCCAGATCAATCTGCAGAACCCGCTGGCGGGCATCACGGATCACCTGATCCAGCAAGGCCTGCCCGGCCTGCGCATCACCACGGCTGTGCGCACCGGTGACACGCCGCAGAAAGAACGCACGGCCATGCGCAAAACCGCGCCGAACATTTTGGTCACGACGCCGGAATCGCTGTACGTGCTGCTGGGCTCCGACTCCGGGCGGCGGATGCTCGCGAGCACCCAGACCGTCATCGTCGATGAGATTCACGCCATCGCGGCCGGCAAGCGCGGCAGTCATCTCGCCCTGACGCTGGAGCGTTTGCAGGCGTTGTGTGCAAAACCGCTGTTGCGCATCGGCCTGTCGGCGACGCAAAAACCCATCGAACGCGTGTCACGTTTTCTAGTAGGCAGCGATCCGGTCAGCCGCCCTTGCGCCATCGTCGACATCGGCCACGCGCGCCCTCGGGATCTGGCTATCGAAGTGCCGCCGGTTGCCCTGAGCGCCGTGATGTCCAGTGACGTCTGGCAACTGGTCTACGACCGGCTCGCGGTGCTGGCGCGTGAACACCGCACCACCCTGATTTTCGTCAACACCCGGCGCCTGGCCGAGCGCATGGCGCGGCATCTGAGTGAGCGTCTCGGTAAAGAGGCGGTCGCCGCCCACCACGGCAGCATGGCCAAAGAGCAACGACTCGACGCCGAACAGCGCCTCAAGCGCGGTGACCTGCAAGTGTTGATCGCCACGGCTTCGCTGGAACTGGGGATCGACATTGGCGACGTCGATCTGGTCTGCCAGATCAGCTCGCCCCGCTCCATCGCCTCCTTTTTGCAGCGCGTGGGCCGCTCCGGTCACCACGTAGGCGGCACACCCAAGGGGCGGCTGTTTGCGGTGTCTCGGGATGATCTGATCGAGTGCGCGGCGCTGCTGGATTGTGTGCGTCGAGGCGAGCTCGACACGCTGGTCATTCCCAAGGCGCCGCTGGATGTGCTGGCGCAGCAGATCATCGCTGAAGTCAGTTGTCAGGAATGGCAGGAGCAAGACTTGCTCGCGCTGTTCCGCAAGGCTTCGCCCTACGCTGACGTCGACGAAGGCCATTATCAGGCGCTGCTGAGCATGCTCGCCGAGGGTTACAGCGGGCGGCAGGGCGTGCGCGCGGCGTACCTGCATCGCGACGCGGTGACCCGCACCTTGCGTGGCCGGCGCGGCAGCAAACTCACGGCGGTCACCAGCGGCGGCACGATTCCGGACAACGCCGATTACAGCGTCGTCCTCGAACCCCAGGCGCTGAACATCGGCACGGTCAACGAAGACTTCGCCGTGGAAAGCGCGGCGGGTGACATCTTCCAGCTGGGCAACACGTCCTACCGGATTCTGCGCATCGAGTCCGGCCGCGTGCGGGTCGAGGACGCCCACGGCATGCCGCCGAACATTCCGTTCTGGATGGGTGAGGCGCCGGGGCGCAGCGATGAGTTGTCTTTTGCCGTCGCCCGTTTACAGGCCGACATCGACGAGCAGCTCTGCGCCCACCCCGGCAATCTCCAGGCCTGTGTGGACTGGCTGATGAAAAGCCTGGGTCTGGACCTCGC
Organism: Pseudomonas sp. NPDC078416; assembly: GCF_050268485.1. Classification (NCBI taxonomy): domain Bacteria; kingdom Pseudomonadati; phylum Pseudomonadota; class Gammaproteobacteria; order Pseudomonadales; family Pseudomonadaceae; genus Pseudomonas; species Pseudomonas sp. NPDC078416. The sequence continues at coordinate 30,275 of NZ_JBNNGV010000034.1, forward strand.
CAGCGCCGAGCAGATCATTGAATACCTCGGCCGCGCGCACTCGGCTCTGGGCGCACTGCCGTCCCAGGACACGTTGGTCATTGAGCGCTTTTTCGATCAGTCCGGCGGCACGCAACTGGTGATTCACTCCCCGTTCGGCAGCCGGGTCAATCGCGCGTGGGGTCTGGCGTTGCGCAAGCGCTTCTGCCGCACCTTCAACTTCGAGCTGCAAGCCGCCGCCAGCGAGGACGCCATCGTGCTGTCGTTGTCCACAGCGCACAGCTTTGCGCTCGATGAAGTCTGGCGTTATCTCAACACCGCCACTGCCGAGCATTTGCTGATTCAGGCAGTGCTGGATGCGCCGCTGTTCGGCGTGCGCTGGCGCTGGAACGCCGGTGTCGCATTGGCCCTGCCGCGCTACGCCGGCGGACGAAAAGTGGCGCCGCAGCTGCAACGAATCAAGAGCGATGACCTGATCGCCACGGTTTTTCCGGACCAGATCGCCTGCCTGGAGAATCTGGTGGGCGAGCGCGATGTTCCGGAGCATCCGCTGATCGAGCAGACCCTGGACGACTGCCTGCACGAAGCCATGGACGCCGAAGGCTGGCTGAAACTGCTGCGGCGCATGGAAAACGGCGAAGTGCGCCTGATCAGTCGCGATCTGCCCGCGCCCTCGCCGCTGGCGGCGGAAATCCTCAACGCCAAGCCGTATGCGTTTCTCGACAACGCGCCGCTGGAAGAGCGTCGCACCCAGGCGGTGCTCAATCGGCGCTGGAGCGACCCGGAATCCACCGACGATCTCGGCGCGCTGGATGTCGATGCGATCAAAGCGGTGGCCGATGAAGCCTGGCCGCAGCCGCAAAACGTGGATGAGATGCACGAGGCGCTGATGAGCCTGGGCTGCATCACCGGCGTTGAGGCCCGCGAGCACGGCGACTGGATGAAATGGCTGGAGAGCCTCGCGCGCTCCGGTCGCGGCACGCGCTTGCAGGTCACCCCTGAGCAGGCATTGTGGATTCCGCTGGAGCGGCTGACCTGTTTGCAGGCGATCTATCCCGCCGCCGAAATGCACCCGCCGTTGGCAGCGTTGGCCGGGTTCGATGAAGCGTGGAGCGAGGAAGAAGCGCGCGTCGAAATCGTGCGGGCGCGGCTTGGCGGCTTCGGCCCGCTCACGGTCGCTGCCATCGCCGAGCCGTTGGCGCTGACACAGAACGAGGTCGCTCAGGCACTGGCGCAGCTGGAGAACGAAGGTTACGTGCTGCGCGGCCAGTTCAGCCCTGACGCCCGCGAGGAACAGTGGTGCGAGCGGCATCTGCTGTCGCGCATCCATCGTTACACGGTCAAACGCCTGCGCCGGGAAATCGAGCCGGTGTCGCTGCAGGATTTCACGCGTTTTCTGTTCGACTGGCAGCATCTGTCTGTCACGACCCAGAGTCAGGGCAAAGCCGCGCTGCCGGAAGTCGTTGCGCAACTGGAAGGTTTTTCGTCAGCCGCGGGCGCGTGGGACAGTGATCTGCTTCCGGCTCGCTTGAAGGACTATTCATCAATCTGGCTGGATGACCTGTGTCGGTCCGGCAAGGTGGTATGGATGCGTCTGACCAGTCGCAACAAGGTTGGCAGCGCTGCGTTGCGCAGTACGCCGATTGTGCTGCTGCCGCGACCGCAGGTTCGCCTGTGGACCGGGCTGACCGAACAGCCGGCGCCGACCGAGTTATCACTGCGCGCGCAGAAGGTTCATGAGGTGTTGTCGAGCCAGGGCGCGATGTTTTTCGACGAGCTGACCGGCGAAGCGCACTTGCTGCGGGCTGAACTGGAAACAGCGCTGCAGGAGTTGGTGGGCGCCGGGCTGGTCAATGCCGACAGTTTCGCCGGGCTGCGGGCACTGATCACCCCGGCGAGCAAACGCGCCAGCCACACCAGTCGACGTAACCGCGGCGCGTTCATTGGCGGCATGGACGATGCCGGGCGCTGGGCGCTGTTGCGTCGCGCGCCGGCGAAGGAAGACGGCGCGCCGCAACGGATCGACAGCGACACGCTAGAGCATGTCGCCATGACCTTGCTGCGCCGATACGGCGTGGTGTTCTGGCGCCTGCTGGAGCGCGAGGCGGACTGGCTGCCGACGTGGCGCGAGCTGCTGCGCACGTTCCACCGGCTTGAAGCGCGCGGAGAGATTCGGGGCGGACGCTTTGTGGCAGGGCTGGCTGGTGAGCAGTTCGCGTTGCCCGAAGCCATCCCGCTATTGCGCGAAGTCCGCAATCGCCCGCTGGACGGCAGCCTGATTGCCGTCAGTGGAGTCGACCCGCTCAACCTCGCCGGGACCCTGCTGCCCGGCGCGAAAGTCCCGGCGATTGTGGGCAACAAACTGGTTTACCGCGACGGCATCCCCATCGCCGCCATCATCGCCGGCAAGCCGCAATACTGGGGCGAAGTGGATGAGGCGCTGATGTTGCAGGTGCGCGACCGATTGTTCAGGTAGGCCGCAGCCAATCGCTGGGGAGCGGCTTGCTGGCGAAGGCGGTGTCCCGGCCAAACACGATGTTGGATGTACTGACGCCTTCGCGGGCAAGCGCGCTCCTACAGGGGCTTTACGTCGTTCCATGGATCGTGGTTAATCCCAATCCGTAGGAGCCGGCTTGCTGGCGAACCCTGCAGGTCTGACACCGATGCAGGGCCTGACCGGAAGCTTTCGCCAGCAAGCCGGCTCCTACAATTTCGAGCTCGCGCCAGCTGCCCAGTATGTCAAACCGGGCTTTCGGACCCGTCCTTGTTCACCACGGATGTCTTGCCAGGCAGCGCCCGTTGCTCGGCTCCCTCTTCGCCCCCCTCGCCTTCAGGCGCCTGACGATTGTGCGGGCTCATTATCAGTTGTGGATAAGTTTGCGCGAATCGCACGTCAGCCGACTTATCCACAAGCCGCTTGAGCCGATCGTTGAACGCACGGCTCACCGCATACTGCCCGCCCGATGACGTACGGAACTGCGCGGTGATGACGATCCCGTTCATGTCCATGCGGTCCAGCCCGAACACTTCCAGCGGGCCCTGCAGTTTGCTCGCCAGCAGCAAATCGTCACTGATCGACTGCCCGGCTTCACGAATCAACGAGGTCGCCGCGTCCACGTCCGTGTCGTAGGTGAACTGGAACGAGAAGAATGCGTAAGCGAACTGCCGGGACTGGTTAGTGACGGCCTTGATTTGCCCGAACGGCACCGAATGCACGAAGCCCTTGCCGTCGCGCAGACGCAGGGTGCGGATCGTCAGGCTCTCGACCGTACCGGCATGACCTGAATCCAGCACCACCCAGTCGCCGATGGAAATGGTGTCCTCGATGATGATGAACAGTCCGGTAATGACGTCCTGCACCAACTGCTGCGAACCGAAACCGATCGCCAGACCGACAACCCCGGCACCGGCCAGCAGTGGCGCGACGTTGATGCCCAGGTTCGCCATGGTCGTGATGGTGCAGATCACCACGAGGATGATCTTCATCGCGTTGCGCAGCAGCGGCAGGATGGTTTTCACCCGCGTGCTCGGCTGACGCGAGGAACGCGCATTCGCCGGCGGTTTCAGGGCTTCCTGAATAGCCGTGTCCATCACCACCCACAGCAGCCAGGTCACCAGCAGGATCAGACCGATGCTGCTCAGGGAATCGCTGATCACTTTGCCCAGCGCATTGCGTTGGGCAAATTCAAACAGCGAGAAACCCCAGATCCGGCCCAGCAACTCGATGAAGCCAATCGCCAGCGCGATACGCATCACTGCGTGCAACAGGCTCAGCAGACGCTCCTTGTAAACACTGTCGGTCCGCGCCTCGGTGGGCTTGAACATGTGCTGGAACAAGGTGCTGAGAAACACCGCGCCAATCAACAGCACCGTCGTCAGCAATGCACAACGCAAGGCTTCCTGGCTGCCTTCGCCGGCGCCGATCAGGTTCACCGCCGAGACCAGAATCATCAGCAGGATCGGCAAGTGCCACAGGCTGGAGAAAATCTTCAGCGTCTGTTGCACCGCTGGCCTCGCCAGCCGCGCGCCTAGCGAGCGGTTGCGGATCAGATGCGCGATCGGCCGGCGCATGCGGATGACCACCATGCCAAACATGACCGACGCCATCAGCCCGGTGAACGCCGCGATGCTGGTGGTCACGTTGCCGCCGAACAGCCTGGCAATCTGCGGGCTGGTCAACGCGTCGCTCAACGCCGCGAGAAAACCAATGATGAATAACGGGTGTGGCGCGTAGTGACGAATGATGCGCACCGCCGGCCGTTTGTGGCCCGAGTTGAACAGCACGATCAGCGACAACAGCACCGAGGTGGAGAAAATCCCGCTGCTGGTCGAATAAGCCAGACACAGCGCCAGCGCGCGGCCCACCGACGTCGGCATGAAGTGACTGACGTACAGCGTCAGCGGCAGACAGATGAGTGCCGGCACCATGTATGGCAGCACATAGCCCAGCACCCCGACCACGCGACCGCGGCGGATCAAAAACCGGTGCCGTGATAACCGGGTCACGAGAAACGCGCCGATGCGGTTGAGCAGCAGGAATGCCACCGCCCACACCAGAGAAAGCATCACGAAATCGCCGGCGATCCGCCAGGCTGACCGCGACTGTGGTTTGTTGACCAGCGCGTCGATCTCGTCGGCGGCGCGGTCGGCCCGCAGGCGCCAGGAGTCGAGCAAGTGGCCATCCACATCGAGCTTGTCTTGCACGCTGTCGATGCTGGAACTGATGGCGCCGAGCAGTCCGCCTTTGACCAGAATCTCCGCTTTGGCAGGATCCTCCGGCGCCGGGTCGGCAGTTGCCGCAGCGGGAGCGGTGGTTGCGGCGGGTGCGTCGGCGGCTTGAACATTGACGCTGCAAACGCTTAACAGCAGGCAAAGCAACAGAAAGGGTTTGAAATTCGGCAAAACGCGAGTCACTCCTTCGGTCAGAGAACCGTGGAAAAATCGGCCCTCTGGAACTGATCGAATTTCATCCGGCAAGTTCGTTTCCGGCACGCAATCGTCATGTTGGCCGTTGACGGCCGCCTCACCGAGAAATGTAACGAACCTTTACCGAGCCGCTTCGTCGTAGCCTTAACGAGGGCGACTGTCTCCAGTGCGCCCGCTCCGCCGAGGATCAACTCCATGTCACTCATCCATCCCAAAGCTCATTTCCGTCCCTACACGTCCGCCGCCGGCGGTTGGGGCTCGGCGAAGTCGGTGATGGAGATCCTCTGGCGCGAGCAGGCGCCGATCCGCGCGGGGCTGCCGCTGATCAAGCAGAACAAGCCGGGCGGGTTTGCCTGCGTCAGCTGCGCATGGGCCAAGCCCGGCAAACCCCACAGCCTCGAGTTCTGCGAAAACGGCGCGAAGGCCACGGCCTGGGAGCTGACGTCGCGCAAGACCGACCCGGCCTTTTTCGCCCGTCACACCCTCACCGAGCTGCGCCAGTGGCCCGATTATGACCTTGAGCAACAGGGTCGCCTCACGCACCCCATGCGTTATAACGCGGCGACCGATCGCTACCAGGAAACCACGTGGGAGGAAGCCTACCGTGACATTGGTGGGCAGCTGAAAAGCATGACGCCCGACAGCGTGGTTTTTTATGCGTCGGGCCGGGCCTCGCTGGAAACGTCGTTCATGTACCAGCTCATCGCCCGCGCCTACGGCAACAACAATCTGCCCGACAGCTCGAACATGTGCCACGAGAGCACCTCGGTCGGCTTGCAGGAAAGTATCGGCGTACCGGTAGGCACGGTGACGCTGGATGACTTCGAACACACCGATTGCATCCTGTTTTTCGGCCAGAACGTAGGCAGCAACAGCCCACGGATGCTGCATCAACTGCGTGAAGCCCGGCAGCGTGACGTGCCGATCATCACGTTCAATCCGATCCGCGAGCGCGGTCTCGAACGCTTCGTCAATCCGCAGTCCCCCGTGGAGATGCTCGGGCCGAAGTCGACCGTCATCAGCACGCAATATCACCAGTTGGCGATTGGCGGCGACACGGCGGTTGTGCTGGGCATCGCAAAATCGCTCTTTGAAATGGACGAGGCGGCGTTGGCTAAGGGACAGCCCGGGATCATCGATCAGGCGTTCATTGCCCAACACACCGAGGGATTCGCTGAGTTCTGCAACTGCGCGCTCGAAACGCCGTGGGAAACTATCGAGCGTCAGGCAGGACTCAGCCGCAGTGCGCTGGAGGCTGTAGCGACGGTGTACGCCAGACACGAGCGCGTGATGCTGGTTTACGGGATGGGCATCACACAGCACCGGCGCGGCGTGACCAACGTGCAAATGCTGGTGAATCTGCTCCTGCTACGCGGCAACATCGGCAAGCGCGGCGCCGGGATTTGTCCAGTGCGCGGTCACTCCAACGTGCAGGGGCAGCGCACGGTCGGCATTACCGAAGACCCGAAAAAAATTCCTGTGGATAAGATTGAGGCGCTTTATGGCTTCACGATCCCTACGAAAAAAGGCTTGAACACCGTTGAGACCTGCGAAGGACTGCTGGACGGGAGCGTGCGCGGGTTCATCGGACTCGGCGGGAATTTTCTACGGGCGATCCCGGATACGTCCCGCATGGAGCCGGCGTGGAACACGTTGGACCTGAACGTCCAGATCGCAACCAAGCTGAACCGCACGCATCTGGTCCCGGGTAAAAACGCCTGGGTATTGCCCTGCCTCGGGCGCATCGAAAAGGATGTGCAAAACGGCGTCGAGCAGGTTTACACCACTGAAGACAGTACCGGCTGCGTGCGGGCCTGGCAGGGTAACAGCGAACCGGCCAGCGCCCACGCCCGCGCCGAAATCGCCATTCTCGCTGGCATCGCCGAGGCAGCATTACCCGGGGCCACCCGAATCGATTGGGACGCCTGGCGCCGCGATTACAAGCTGATTCGTCAGGGCATCGCTCAGGTCTATCCCGAAATTTTCCACGACATGGAAACCCGCATGTGGGAAACCGGCGGTTTTCATCGACCCATTGCCGCAGCAAAGCGTGAATGGAAAACCGAGAGCGGCCGAGCGATGTTCATCACGCCCGAGCTGCTGGAAGAAGACGATGACGTGTACCCGAATCACACTCGCCGCGATGTGCTGCAGCTGATGACGTTGCGCAGCAATGACCAGTTCAACACCACGATCTACGGCTACGAAGATCGCTTCCGTGGTGTCAGCGGCACGCGCGCGGTCATCTTCATGAACCGCAACGATGTTCTGCGACTGGGCTTCAAACCGGGAGACTGGGTCAACGTTACTACCGCCATCGAGCCGCAGGTCAGGCGTTCTGTAGGGCCGTTGCAGATCATTGCCTATGACATACCCGAGAACTGCTGCGCGGCGTATTACCCCGAGTGCAATCCACTCGTTCCGCTGTGGCACCACGCTGAACGGAGCAAGGTGCCTGCGGCTAAATCCATCCCCGTTACGCTGGCCAAGGCCTCACCCGGCGCAGACGATTTGAAACGTGCGCTGCCGGAATCCGATCAGGTGCGTTGACCTGTTTTTGAATGAGTGGCTTGACGCGGGAGAACGCACGTTCTACCTTCTGCGTCATGAACACATCAACGACCAACACCCGCGAGAAAATCCTCGCGACCGCCGAACGGCTCATCTACCAGAACGGCATCCAGGCCACGGGCATGGACCTTCTGGTGAAGACGTCGGGCGTCGCGAGGAAGAGCATCTATCGCTACTTCGCCACCAAAGACGACGTCGCGGCTGCGGCACTCAACGCCCGCGACGTGCGCTGGATGGACTGGTTCCGGACTGAATCCGACAAGGCCGATACCCCTGAAGCGCGCATTCTGAATATGTTTGACGTGCTCAAGGGCTGGTTCGAGTCCGAAGGTTTTCGCGGCTGCGCATTTATCAATACGGCAGGCGAAGTCGGCGACCCGCAGGACCCCATTCGTCTGATCGCCAAACTGCACAAACAGAAGCTGCTGGACTACACGCTGGAGCTCTGCGAGCAGCTCGGGATTGCCGATCCGCAAGTATTGGCCAAACAGCTGCTCATCCTCATGGAAGGCGCGATCACCGTTGCCCGCGTCATGGGTGACTACAGCGCTGCAGAGAGTGCCAAGGCTGTTGCGCAGTTGATGCTTGAACAGCACTCGCGCTCCAGCTCCTAGCCACAAACGTCCCACCCACCGCCGAATCATCACCGCCTGGAGGTCCCTATGTCGTCCAATGCCCAGACTCGCCCGCCACTTCCCCCTTTCACCCGAGAGTCCGCCATCGAAAAGGTTCGCCTGGCGGAAGATGGCTGGAACAGCCGGGATGCTGAAAAGGTCTCGTTGGCCTACACGCTCGACACTAAATGGCGCAACCGCGCAGACTTTGCCGAGAACCGTGAAGAGGCAAAAAATTTCCTGATCCGCAAGTGGAACAAGGAGCTCGACTACCGCCTGATCAAAGAGCTTTGGGCGTTCACCGATAACCGCATCGCGGTCCGTTACGCCTACGAATGGCACGACGACTCAGGTAACTGGTTCCGCTCGTACGGCAACGAGAATTGGGAATTCAATGAAGACGGCTTGATGGCGCGACGTTTCGCCTGCATCAATGACATGCCGATCAAAGAAGCAGATCGCAAGTTTCACTGGCCGCTGGGCCGCCGTCCTGACGATCATCCCGGGCTGTCGGATCTGGGTCTGTAATCCTCGAACGCGACCCAAAACAAAGCCCCCGACAGCTGAGCTGTGCGGGGGCTTTTGTTTGCGGCGTTATCGAGTTCGGGTAGCGCGCTGCTTAGAACGGGATATCGTCGTCGAAGCTGTCGAAATCAGGCGCTGGCTGCGGCGCTTGTTGCGGCGCAGGACGCGATTCACGCTGTGGCTGAGGAGCGGACTGCTGCGGGCGTGCCTGTTGCTGCGGACGCGGCGCGGAGTTCTGGGAGTTCTGATAACCGCCACCACCCTGGCCCTGAGGGGCGCCATCGCCTTGAGGACGGCCACCGAGCAACTGCATGGTGCCTTGCATGTCCACGACGATTTCAGTCGTGTAACGCTTGATGCCGTCTTTTTCCCATTCGCGGGTCTGCAGCTTGCCTTCGATGTACACCTGCGAACCCTTGCGCAGGTACTCGCCGGCGATTTCCGCAACCTTGCCGAACATCGAAACGCGGTGCCATTCGGTCTTCTCGACCTTCTGACCGGTTTGCTTGTCGGTCCACTGTTCGCTTGTTGCCAGACTCAGGTTGGTCACGGCATTACCGTTAGGCATGTAGCGGACTTCGGGATCCTGGCCGCACGTGCCGACCAATATGACTTTGTTTACCCCACGGGCCATAACGTTCTCCTAGGCTTCACACGTTTCCGACGCTGGATTGACCACTTCGTCGAAAGACGCCCGATCCAACAGTTCTTTGTCAAATTTGATATAGATGGCAGCCTCGTCGGCAACCACTACTGCATCTGTTACTCCGCGTACGGCCAACACGCGATCGGCAAGGCCTGTGTCGCGTTGAGCCTCGGGCGACAACGGCAAGCGAAGGCTGGTTACGTAGGGAGGTTCGCGCATGGTAACAGCAAACGCCAGCCAGATGGCGGCCAGCCCGGCGCCGCCGAGGAACACCACATCCAGTCCGCCATGCTGGAAAAGCCACCCACCGAGAATGCCCCCCGCCGCCGAACCCAGGAACTGACTGGTGGAATAAATCCCCATCGCCGTGCCCTTCCCGCCCGCCGGAGATACCTTGCTGATCAGCGACGGCAGCGACGCTTCAAGCAGATTGAATGCGGTGAAAAAGACCACGGTACCGATGACCAACGCTCGCAGCGTGTCGCCGAACTCCCAGAAGAATAGCTCAGTGAGCATCAGCACCAGCACGGCGCCGAGCAAAACGCGCTTCATCTGACGCTTCTTTTCGCCGTAGATGATGAAGGGGATCATCGCGAAGAAGGAAATCAGCAGCGCAGTCAGATACACCCACCAGTGCTGCTCTTTGGGCAGGCCGGCTTTTTCGACCAGCGCCAGCGGCAATGCCACGAAACTGGACATCAGCATGGCGTGCAACGCGAAGATACCCAAATCCAGGCGCAACAGGTCGGGGTGACGGAGCGTTGCGCCCAATGCCTGTCGCGCCAGACCGGATTCACGGTGCTGCAGCGTCACCGTGGATTTGGGCACGACGAAGGCAACGATCGCCACGCCAACCAGCGCCATGGCGCCGGTCGCCAGAAACAGCCCGGACAATCCAAATGCACTGGTCAGAATGGGGCCGACCACCATTGCCACGGCGAACGACACGCCAATCGTCATGCCGATCATCGCCATGGCTTTGGTGCGATGCTGCTCACGGGTCAGATCGGACAGCAAGGCCATGACCGCAGCGGAGATGGCACCCGCGCCTTGCAGGACCCGACCGGCGATCACGCCCCAGATCGAGGTGGACTGGGCCGCCAGGACGCTGCCGAGCGCGAACACGATCAGCCCCAGATAAATGACGGGGCGACGGCCGATGCGATCGGAGATGATGCCAAACGGAATCTGCAACACCGCTTGCGTCAGGCCGTAAGCGCCGATCGCCAGACCGATGAGCGCCGGGCTCGCGCCGGCCAGGTCCATCCCGTAAGTGGCGAGGACGGGCAGCACCATGAACATGCCAAGCATACGGAAGGCGAACACCAGCGCCAGCCCGCCCGCCGCGCGGGTTTCGCTGCCGCTCATGCGCTCGCTGTGAGAATCGTGCATGAAGAAACCTCGTATGAACCGGCGGCGATTCTACCAGTCCCATCGTGTAGAGCACATACGACGGTTTGCCGCGCATCGCAGGAATATTCTTTTTTCCGAGTGAGGCGGCGCGATCCTCAACAGTGTGTATCCATCCAGTATTTCCCCGTATACTTCCACGTTTTACACGCCCGCCGTGCGAGGCCAGCTTTGGACAAGATCTTGATTCGTGGGGCTCGAACCCACAACCTGAAGAACATCGACCTGACCCTTCCACGCGACAAGCTGATCGTCATCACCGGATTGTCCGGCTCAGGAAAATCGTCCCTGGCGTTCGATACGCTCTACGCCGAGGGCCAGCGCCGCTACGTCGAATCGCTGTCCGCCTACGCGCGTCAGTTTCTGTCGATGATGGAGAAGCCGGACGTCGACACGATTGAAGGCCTGTCGCCGGCCATTTCCATCGAGCAGAAGTCCACGTCCCACAACCCGCGCTCGACAGTGGGCACCATCACCGAAATCTACGACTACCTGCGTCTGCTGTATGCGCGTGTCGGTCAGCCGCGCTGCCCGGATCACGACATTCCTTTGGAAGCGCAAACCGTCAGCCAGATGGTCGACCTGGTCTTGGCGCAGCCCGAAGGCGCCAAGCTGATGCTGCTTGCCCCGGTGGTACGGGAGCGTAAAGGCGAGCACCTGGCGATTTTTGAAGAGCTGCGCGCTCAGGGTTTTGTACGCGCTCGGGTGAATGGCCGACTGTGCGAACTGGACGAGCTGCCGAAGCTCGACAAGCAGAAGAAGCATTCGATCGATGTCGTGGTTGACCGCTTCAAGGTGCGGTCGGACCTGCAACAGCGCTTGGCCGAATCGTTCGAAACCGCGCTCAAGCTGGCAGACGGCATTGCGCTGGTCGCGCCCATGGACGATGAGCCAGGCGAAGAGATCATTTTCTCCGCCCGCTTCGCTTGCCCGATCTGCGGACACGCGATCAGCGAGCTGGAGCCAAAGCTGTTCTCGTTCAACAACCCCGCCGGCGCATGCCCGACCTGCGACGGGCTGGGCGTGAAGCAATTCTTCGACACCAAGCGTCTGGTCAATGGCGAACTGACGCTGGCAGAAGGGGCGATTCGTGGCTGGGACAGGCGAAACGTCTATTACTTCCAGATGCTCGGCTCGCTGGCGAAGCATTACGGCTTCAGCCTCGAGGTGCCGTTCAAGGAACTGCCTGCCGATCTGCAGAAGGTCCTGCTGGGCGGCAGCGGCAAGGACAGCGTTGATTTCCGTTATCTGAACGATCGAGGCGACATCGTCAAACGTGCGCACCCGTTCGAAGGCATCGTTCCCAATCTGGAGCGCCGCTACCGGGAAACCGAATCGACCACGGTTCGCGAGGAGCTGGCGAAGTTTCTCAGCACGCAGCCTTGCCCCGAATGCCGTGGCACGCGCCTGCGCCGTGAGGCCCGTCACGTTTGGGTCGGCGAGAAGACACTTCCTGCCGTTACCAACATGCCAATTGGCGACGCTACTCATTATTTTGGTGAGCTGAAGCTCACGGGCCGTCGCGGTGAAATCGCAGACAAGATTCTCAAGGAAATTCGTGAGCGCCTGCAGTTCCTCGTCAACGTCGGGCTGGACTATCTGACACTGGACCGGAGCGCCGATACGCTCTCCGGCGGCGAGGCGCAGCGGATTCGTCTGGCCAGCCAGATCGGTGCCGGCCTCGTCGGCGTGATGTACATCCTCGATGAGCCTTCAATCGGCCTGCATCAGCGTGATAATGATCGGCTGCTCGACACGTTGCGGCACCTGCGAGACATCGGCAATACGGTCATCGTGGTTGAACACGACGAGGACGCCATCCGGCTGGCCGACTATGTGGTCGACATCGGTCCGGGTGCGGGCGTGCATGGCGGCCAGATCGTTGCGGAGGGCACGCCACAGGAGGTGATGGATCATCCGGATTCGTTGACGGGCAAATACCTGTCGGGCCGCGTGAAGATCGCCGTCCCTGCCAAGCGGACGCCTCGCAACAAAAAGCTGTCGCTCAAACTTAAAGGCGCGCGCGGCAACAACTTGCGCAACGTCGATCTGGAAATTCCAATCGGATTGCTGACCTGCGTGACAGGTGTATCGGGTTCGGGCAAGTCGACGCTGATCAACAACACACTGTTTCCGCTCAGCGCCACAGCCCTCAATGGCGCTACGACGCTTGAGGCGTCGGCACACGACAGCATTGACGGCCTGCAGCACCTGGACAAAGTCGTGGATATTGACCAGAGCCCTATCGGGCGTACACCACGGTCAAACCCAGCGACGTATACCGGTCTGTTCACGCCGATCCGTGAATTGTTCGCCGGCGTGCCCGAATCGAGATCTCGTGGCTACGGGCCTGGCCGGTTCTCCTTCAACGTCAAGGGCGGTCGCTGCGAGGCGTGCCAGGGCGACGGTCTGATCAAGGTAGAGATGCATTTCCTGCCTGACATCTACGTCCCTTGCGATGTGTGCAAGAGCAAGCGATACAACCGTGAGACGCTTGAGGTGAAGTACAAGGGCAAAAACGTCCACGAGGTTCTGGAAATGACGATCGAGGAGGCAAGGACGTTCTTCGACGCCGTGCCTGCCCTTGCCCGGAAGCTGCAGACGTTGATGGATGTGGGCCTGTCCTACATCAAGCTGGGCCAATCGGCGACCACGCTTTCAGGTGGTGAAGCGCAGCGGGTGAAGCTGTCGCGCGAACTCTCCAAGCGTGACACCGGCAAGACCCTGTACATCCTCGATGAGCCCACCACGGGTCTCCACTTTGCGGATATCCAGCAATTGCTGGACGTCTTGCACCGCCTCCGCGACCACGGCAACACGGTCGTTGTGATCGAGCACAACCTGGATGTGATCAAGACCGCCGATTGGCTGGTCGACCTGGGCCCTGAAGGGGGTTCGAAAGGCGGGCAGATCATCGCGACCGGCACGCCAGAACAGGTGGCGGACATGAAACAGTCCTATACCGGCCATTACTTGAAGCCGCTTCTGGAGCGTGATCGCGCTTGATTGCATGGCCTTAACAAAAAGCCCCTGACGCGATATGCGGCAGGGGCTTTTTTGTAACGACTGTCTCAGTACTTAGAACTGGGACTGGAGGTAATTCTCGAGACCAATGGATTTGATCAGTCCCAGCTGCTTTTCAAGCCAGTAGGTGTGGTCTTCTTCCGTGTCGGCGAGCTGAATGCGGAGGATGTCACGGCTGACGTAATCTCTGTGTTGCTCACAGAGCGCAATACCTTTGCACAGTGCGGCTCGCACCTTGTACTCAAGACGAAGGTCACTGGCGAGCATCTCAGGTACCGTGGTGCCCACGTCGAGATCGTCAGGACGCATGCGGGGAGTGCCTTCGAGCATCAGAATCCGGCGCATCAACGCATCAGCGTGTTGTGCCTCTTCTTCCATCTCGTGATTGATGCGTTCATACAGCTTGCTGAAACCCCAATCTTCGTACATCCGCGAGTGGACAAAATACTGGTCGCGCGCAGCCAGTTCGCCAGTCAGCAGCGTGTTGAGGTAATCAATTACATCCGGGTGGCCTTGCATCGCCGTCCATCTCCTCGTGAAAGGCGTTAGTTTGAACCAACCGGACTGGTTGGTCACCCCGCGGGACGTCAAATAAACACAGAAATCCGGCGAAATTCGGACATTTGGTATCGAAAAGGCGGGTAAATGAGGAAGGTTCCGTTTAGCACTTAGAATCAGCTCGTTCTAGGAGCAATTCAGGCTTTAGAGTTGCTATTAGCGGGCAACAAAAAACCGGGCACTGGGCCCGGTTCTTTGTAATGACTGATGTCTTATTCAGCGGCTTCTACAGAGCCACCGACAGGACGATCAACCAGTTCGACGTACGCCATTGGCGCGTTGTCGCCAGCGCGGAAGCCGCACTTGAGGATGCGCAGGTAGCCACCCTCACGAGTTGCATAACGCTTGCCCAGATCGTTGAACAGTTTACCGACCATTTCTTTCGAACGGGTGCGGTCAAATGCCAGACGACGGTTAGCAACGCTGTCAATCTTGGCCAAAGTGATCAGCGGCTCAGCAACGCGACGCAGTTCTTTGGCTTTCGGCAGGGTAGTTTTGATCAGCTCGTGCTCGAACAGCGACACCGCCATGTTTTTCTTCCCGGATATCCTGGGTGTTGCTTGTTGTTATGCGTTGCTGACTCCTCGAAGTTCTTGAAGAGCGGCGAAACGCTCCATCGCGCGT
>NZ_JBNNGV010000035.1:0-44417 GCF_050268485.1 Pseudomonas sp. NPDC078416
GGGCCCGCCGCCATCCGCCATCCATGGCGGGGGGCGGCTCTCGCGGCATCCATGCCGCTCGGCCCACTCCGCGAGACCTGCGTTCAGCCTGCACCCAAGTCGCGATTGGCGGTGTTTGAGCTTTCTGCGTATGAAGATCAAGATCAACAGCGCGTTTAGGTGGATCAAAAGCTTCCCGGCTGAAGCCGGTCCCACAGGGTATACGCGCTGCTTTTTGTGGGACCGGCTTTAGCCGGGAAGAGGCCAGCCCAGGCGCCGACATGATCGTTCCCACGCTCCGCGTGGTAACGCAGCGCCGGACGCTCGGCGTCCCGAAGACGACGCGCATTCAGGCCTGGGGAGGTGACGCGGAGCGTCACGGGATGCATTCCCACGCGGAGCGTGGGAACGATCAACGCGCACCGCTAGTGGGACCGGCTTCAGCCGGGAAGCGTTTGATCTGCTTGTGATCTGCGTTTGATCTTCGTACACAAAAAGTCCAGTCACCGCAAAAAGCGACTTGGGTGCAGGCTGAACGCAGGTCTTGCGGAGTGGGTCGAGCCGCAGGGATGCGGCGAGAGCGCCGTCAGGACATGGATGTCCGTTCGGCGCGGGCCCACGGAGCGAGACCGGAGTGAGGGTACTCCGACGAAGGAGGAGCCCAACCAGGAGCAAGCACCCTTGGTTACTTGGGGTGCTTTTCCAAGTAACTCGCCGAAGGCGAAACAGTCTGCCCCCAGGCAGACGCTCTTGACCTTCTCTCAGTCCCGTCCAACCCGCTGCCGCGCCGGGTTTTTCAGCCACAGTTGCAGTTCGGCTTCGGCCTGTTCCAGCGCGGTGCGGTTGAGCAGGCGGCGGAGCAGGGCGACGTTCACGGCGCGGGCGCGGAGGTTGAAGGCGGTGCTGCGCTCGCCGGCCGCATCGGGCTGGTAGACGCCAAGCTTTTCGTAAAGCTGTTGCAGCCGGTTCTGCACGCTGCGCAGCGACAGGTTGCGGCGGGTGGCGATGGTGCGGTCGGTCAGGCCCAAGGCGATGTCCTGCAGCACTTCGTATTCACCATCACTCAACCCGGACAACTGATCGTGGGCTTTGAGCTGCACGCCGCGAATCTCGCGGTCGATCACGCACTGCTGCTCGATGAACAGCCCCCGCAACGCCAGACGCAAGCGCTCTTCCGAGGCGGTCTTGAGGATGTAACCGTAGGCCGCGCCCTGGGGCACGATCCGCGCGATGCCCCGCACGTACGCCTCGTCCGAGTAGTTCGACCAGAACAGAATCGACGTGTCCGGCTGCTGCCGCCAAATCGTCTTGGCCGCTTCGACCCCAGTGCGGCAGGGCATCTGCAAGTCCATCACCACCGCATCCACCGGGCTTTCGCTGAACAACCGCTCGCCGATCTGGCCGTCTTCAGCCTCCAGCAAACGCGTGCATTCCGGCAGGGCCACTTCGATCACTTCGCGCAGGAACGCCCGATGCACCGGGTCGTCTTCAATCAGCAGGACTTGCATGGCGTCTCCGTTAAAAGCGCAGGCCCGGAAACAGCCGCCCCATCATCAACAACAGCGAGACCAGCCAGCGGCAGGCAGACCCTGACCCGGGTGCCTCGCTCGTCGGGCCCGCGTTCGATAAACAATTGTGCCGCCATCAGTTGCGCGCGCACCTGCATGTTCTGAATGCCGCCGCTGTTGAGCCGGTTGCCGACGTCCAGCCCCACGCCGTCATCGTCAATCGTCAGTTGCAACAGGCCGCCCGTGTGGCTGATGTGGATGACGATGCTGTCCGGCATCGCGTGCTTGATCGCGTTGTTCACCGCTTCCTGAATGATGCGGAACACCGCGACCTTCACCGACTCCGGCAAGCGATCGCCCATGCCGTCGGTGCTGTCCTGCAGACGGGTTTCGATGCTCAGGCCGCTGTCGCGCACGCTGCGCCGCAACAGGTCTTCAACGCCCTCTTCGAAGCCGAACAACTGCAGCACCGTCGGCTTGACCGCATCGATCAGTTGCCGCAGCTCCTGCATGCTGTCCTTGAGGGCGCGGGCAATGCCGCGCAAGTCCTCGCCCGGCACGCTGGGCAGGGTTTGCAGGCGGGCGATGCGGCGGTGCAGGCGGGTCATGTCGGCGAGGGTCTGGTCGTGCAAGTCCATACCGACCCGCTGACGCTCACGCTCCAGTTCTTCGGTCAGGCGCAGCGCGCCCTGGCGCAGACCTTCTTCTCGGGCACGCACCTGGGCTTCGGCGATCGCCAGTTGCTTGGCCTGTTCGGTCTGGCGCAGGGCGTACACGTAGGAGGCCAAAAGGTCGGCGACGTGCTGGGTGTGGCGCACGTCATCCAGCGTGTAGAAATGCTCGGTGTGTTTGGAGCAGCTCAGTGCACCAATGATTTCGCCCCGCGCGCGCAAGGGCACGTGCAGGCGGCTGCGCAAGCGGGCGTCGAAAATCGGGTGGTTGGCGGCGCCGGGGAAGGCGAAGCGCGCGTCGTTCATGGCGTCGTGGGTCAACAGAAACGCCTGCTCGCCCAACAGGACCGCCCGGATAGGACTGGTGTGCACCGGCATCGGCTGAGCGACATCGCCCCACAGCGTGTGCACGCCGCTTTCATAGGTGATGTGCTCGCGGCCGTCGAGGATGAACAGGCACACGTCGAGGTGATCGTGGGGCAGGATCGGGCTGATTTCCCGGGAGACGGCGTCGATCATCGACTGGAAATCCAGCTGGCCGGCGAGGGCGCGGGAAATACCGAGAAAATGATGCAGCACGTCTTCGGCAAGGGTGTGCGGTCGCTGTGCCATGGGCGTCAACCTGCTTTTATTGTTGGAATCGAACTCTTTTCAAGATAGAGCACGGAGCAGCCCGGTCATTATGGCCCCTGTGCGGCAAAAAGAACGCAGGATCCTGCAGGTTGCTTGCGGGATCCCGCATCAGGTCTGCACGATTGACCGCTGACGCTCCGCACCGGCCAGTGCAGACTCGCCGCGTACTGTTCGTAAAAGGTGCGACCGACGCCGTCGGCCACCCTGCAGCCCCCATAAAAATAACAAGGGTTCAACTATGAAAAGTCGTCGTCATCCGCTACGTCGTTCGTTGCTCTGTGTCGCACTGGCCGTGGCGCCCCTGATGGCCCTGCCTGTCGCTGCCCACGCCGATACGGGCGACAAGAAAATCGCGCTCTCCAACAATTACGCCGGCAACTCCTGGCGCCAACTGATGCTCGCCAGCTGGCAGCAGACCACCGACAAAGCCGTCAAGGATGGCCTGATCGCGTCGGCTGACAGCTTTACCACGGCGGAAAACCAGGCCACCGAGCAAGCCGCGCAAATCCAGAACCTGATCCTCCAGGGTTATGACGCCATCGTCATCAACGCGTCTTCGCCGACGGCGCTCAACGGCGCGGTGAAACAGGCCTGCGATGCCGGCATCATCGTCGTGTCCTTCGACGGCACGGTCTCCGAGCCTTGCGCCTACCGCATCTCCATGGACTTCAAACAGACCGGCATCGAGCAGATGGATTACCTGTCCGAGCGCTTCCCCAAGGGCGGCAACGTCCTGGAAGTGCGCGGCCTGGCCGGCGTGTCGGTGGACGAGCGCATTCACTCCGGCATCACCGCCGGCGCGCAGAAACACCCGAACCTGAAAGTGATCGGCGAAGTGAACGGCAACTGGTCACCGACCGTGGCGCAGAAAGCCGTTTCCGGCGTGCTGCCCAGCCTGCCGAAAGTCGACGCCGTGGTGACCCAGGGCGGCGAAGGTGTCGGCATTGCCCAGGCCTTTGTCGCGGCTGGCCGGCCGTTGCCGGCGATCATCTTCGGCAACCGCGAAGAAGAGCTGAGCTGGTGGAAAAAGCAAAGCGACAGCCAGGGCTATCAGAGCTTCTCGATCAGCAGCGGACCGAGCATTTCCAGCCTGGCGTTCTATGTCGCGCAGCAGCTGCTCGACGGCAAGCAGATGCCCCATGACCTGCTGTCGCCAGCGGTCATCGTCACTCAGCAGACCCTCGACGCCAGCCTGAAAGACCTGCCCAAGGGCGGGATCGTCAGCGAGACCTACAGCGTCGACGACGTCGCCAAGCTCAAGCCCGCCGCTTCCCTGTGAGCCTTTCCATTTGAGCACCGCGGGCCGCGCTGTCTGCGGCCCGCCAAGGAATTCCGACCATGAACGCAAATGGACCTGTGCGGGTGGCCTTCGCCGGCGCCGGCAAATCGTTCGGCGCCGTGCGCGCGTTGAGTGACGTCGACCTGAGCGTGCGCGCCGGCGAATGCCTGGGCCTGATCGGCCACAACGGCGCGGGCAAATCGACCCTGATGCAAGTGCTCGCCGGCACCCTGGCCGCCGATTGCGGGCAACTGCTGATCGAAGGCCGCGACCTGCGCGAAGGCTATTCGGTGCAAGTGGCGCGTCAGCACGGTATTCGCTGCGTGTTTCAGGAGCTGTCGCTGTGCCCGAACCTCAACGTGGCAGAAAACACCCGACTGATGTCACCGGCCTTGCGCGGCTTCGGCTGGCGGCGTCGGGCCGGTGCGCTGATCGAAGCGATGCTGGAGCAGATTTTCCCCGGCCACGGCATCGAAGCCGATGACATCGTCGCTGACCTGTCCATCGGCAAGCGGCAAATGGTGGAGATCGCCCGGGCGTTCATCAACGTCGACGAGCGTCTGGATCTGATCATCCTCGACGAGCCCACTTCGTCTCTCGACGCCCGGGTCGCCGAGCAGCTGTTGCGCCATGTCCGGCGGTTTGTCGAGGGCGGCGGCAGCATCGTGCTGATCAGTCATATCCTCGGTGAAATGCTCGGCACCTGTGACCGCATCGCGGTGATGCGTGACGGCAGAATCGTTGAAACCCGCGCCGCGCAAGCCTTCACCCACGACTCGCTGGTGGAAGTCATGGGCGGCACGGCGCGCGAACAGCAACAGGCGACTCAGGATTTCGCCTCCCGACGTGAGCAGGGCAGCCCGCGCGTGGAACAGCGCCCGGCGCGTCAGGCGGATGGACGTACGGTGCAGGCGTTTGCCGGGGAGATCGTCGGCCTGTCCGGGCTGGCCGGGCACGGCCAGAGCCAGTTACTGACCCAGGTGCTGCGCGACTGCGTCAAGCACGGCACCGGCGCCAGTTTCGTCGCCGGCGACCGCCAGACCGACGGCGTGTTCGCGCTGTGGTCCATCGGTGAAAACATCACCATCGGCTCACTCAACCAGCTCAAGCGCGGCCTGTTGCTGGATCCCGACGCCGAGCAGACCATGGCCGACGACTGGATGAAACGCATGAGCATCCGCACCCCGGACATGCGCAACCCGATCCTGTCGCTGTCCGGCGGCAACCAGCAAAAAGCGTTGTTTGCCCGGGCGCTGGCCTCCGACAGCCAGATCATCCTGATGGACGACCCCATGCGCGGCGTCGATGTGGGCACCAAGCGCGAGGTGTATTCGATTCTGATGGAGGAGGCCGCCCGCGGCCGTACCTTCATCTGGTACACCACCGAACTGGAAGAGCTGACCTATTGCGACCACGTGTATGTCTTCCGCGACGGTCAGGCCGTGCTCGACATGCCGCGCAGTGAACTGAGCGAGGAGCGCATCCTGCGCAGCTCCTTCGCCGAGGAAACCCCATGAATGCCCCGTTGAATTCCGTTGCCCGCGCACCCGTCGCGGCGCGCAATAACGCCGCACGCCGCGCCCGCATGCTCCGGGCCGCCTTGCCGGCGGTGTCGCTGGTGGTGTTGCTGGCGACCATCTTCATCATGCAGCCCCGGGCCATGAGCTACATGGGCCTGAACCTGATGCTCAACCTGGCGGTGCCGATCGCCCTGGCGACCATCGCGCAGATGCTGATCATCAGCGTCAACGATCTGGATCTGTCCATGGGCAGTTTCATCAGCTTCGTCGCCTGCGTCGCGGTGACGCTGCTCGATCAACACCCGTTTCTCGGCTGGCTGGCCCTGGCCGGGTGCGTGGGCGTGTATGCGGTGCTCGGCGCGCTGATCCACAGCCGCAACCTGCCGTCGATTGTCGTCACCCTGGGCATGTCCTTCATCTGGGTCGGCGGCGCGATCCTGCTGCTGCCGTCGCCCGGCGGGACGGCGCCGCAGTGGCTGCAAGCGCTGGTGCGAATCAAGCCGCCGCTGATTCCGCTGGCGATCATCGTCTGCATCGTGCTCGGGCTGGCGATGCACTTCTTCCTGATGCGCTCCACCGTCGGCGTGGTGCTGCGCGGGGCCGGCGGCAATCCGCTGGCGATCGCCAAGGCTGGCTGGTCGCTGCTGCGCATCAAGGTGGCGATGTACGCCATGGCCGGGGGCTTCGGCGTGTTGTCGGGGCTGTTTCTGGTGGGCCTGACCACGTCGGCCGACGCCAACGTGGCGCTGCGTTACACCCTGTTGTCCATCGCCGGGGTGATCCTCGGCGGCGGCGAGTTCGTCGGCGGGCGGGTGTCGCCCATGGGCGCGGTGCTCGGCGCGCTGACCCTGGTGCTGGCCGGTTCTCTGTTGTCGTTCATCCGCATCTCGCCCGACTGGCAGATCGGCGCCCAGGGCGCGATTCTGATTTTCGTGCTGGCGCTGCGTGCGGCGGTCAATCGTCTGGAGGTACGCCCGCTATGAGCACTTCAACTGTTGCAGCGCTGCGCGGCAAGCCATGGCTGTGGTCATTCCTGGCGGCGTTACTGATCTGGGCAGCGACGCTGGTGTTCACCGGCGGTCAGGGCGCAGGCGCGCTGCTCTCCGGGGCGCTGGCGTTCTCGACGTTTTTTGCGATTGTCGGCATCGGCCAGATGTTCGTCATCAGCACCGGGCCTGGCAATATCGACCTGTCGATCCCGGCCAACATCGCCTTGAGTGGCGCGCTGGGCATGAAGCTCATGGACGGCCAGGACGCGAACATCTGGCTGGGCGTGATCGGCGTGCTGGGCATCGGTGTGCTGGTGGGCTGCGGCAATTTCGCGCTGATCCGCCTTCTGCGCATTCCGCCGATCATCGCGACGCTGTCGGCCAGCTTCATCCTGCAATCCCTGGCCATTGCCTATGGCCGCAGCGTGCGGGTGCCGCCACCTGAGGGTTTCTACACCTTCGCCACGGGCCGCGTGTTCGGCGTGCCGTATCTGGCCATTGTGGTGATCGTCGTGGCGGTGCTCATGGGTTACGTGCTGACCCGCACCCGCTACGGCCGTTCGGTCCTGGCCATCGGGCAGAACGCCCGCGCCGCCGAACTGGCCGGCATCCGGGTTGGCCGCATGCGCTTCGCCACCTACGTGCTGTGTGCGGTGTTCGGCAGCCTCTGCGGCCTGACCCTGGCCGGGTTCTCCGGCGGTGCCTCACTGGGCATGGGTGAGGAATACCTGCTGGCCTCGATCGCCGTCGTGGTCATTGGCGGGACTTCGGTGGCCGGCGGGTTTTCCAACGTGCCGGGCATCTGGGGCGCGTCGCTGTTTCTCTACCTGCTGGTGAGCATGCTCAACACCTTCGGCGCCAGTGCCGGGGTGCGGCTGATCCTCACCGGCCTGATCATCATCGCGGTGATTACCGCTGTCAGCGGACGCAAAAATGCCCGCGCCTGAATTAAGGATCGAACCTGTGTCCGACGACCTCTACGAATGCCATGACAAGCGTTTCCACCGCCTGATCCTGCCCAACACCCAGCTTGAGCGCCTGTATGACCAGTGCCGCTGGGCCGAAGGGCCGGTGTGGTTCAACGACGGCGGCTATCTGTTGTGGAGCGACATCCCCAACCAGCGCATGTTGCGCTGGACCCCGGAGCAGGGCGTGTCGACGTTCCGCAGCCCGTCGAATTTCGCCAACGGCAACACCCGCGACCTGCTGGGCCGGCTGATCACCTGCGAGCACGGCACGCGCAGCGTCACCCGCACCGAACCGGACGGTTCGATCACGGTGCTGGCCGAGCGGTTTGAAGGTAAACGCCTGAACTCGCCGAATGATGTGGTGGTGCATCGCGATGGCGCGGTGTGGTTCACCGATCCGAGCTACGGCATCCTCACCGATTACGAGGGCTATCAGGCCGAAGAAGAGCAGCCGGGCCGCCACGTCTACCGCATCGACCCGGACAGCGGTGAGATTGCCTGCATGGCCAACGACTTCGTGCAACCCAACGGCCTGGCGTTCTCCCCGGACGGGCAGACCTTGTACATCGCCGATTCCGGTCGCTCCCACGATCCTGACGGGCCCCACCACATCCGCGCGTTCGAGGTCATCAATGGCCGCGAACTGGGCCGGTCACGGGTGTTCGCGGTGATTGAGCCGGGGGTGCCGGACGGTATGCGTGTGGATGTGCAGGGCAATGTCTGGACCAGCGCCGGCGACGGCGTCCAGTGCTTCGCTGCCGACGGCACCTTGCTGGGCAAGATTCGCCTGCCGGAGAAGGTTGCCAACCTGACCTTCGGCGGCCCGCGCCGTAACCGCCTGTTCATCACCGCCAACACGTCGTTGTACTCGGTGTACGTGGCGGTGGCGGGGGCCCAGGTGCCTTGAACGAGGGATGAATGGCGCGCGGCGTGTTGCGCTGCGCGCCCGGTCCTCAGAGTTTGAAGCGACCGACCACGGTGCGCAGTTCGCCGGCCAGCAGCGACAGTTCGTCCGCCGTTACCGCATTGTCCTCGATGCCTTCCATCAACACGAAGGTGCCGTTGCGGATCTCGGTGACGTTGCGGTTGATGTCCTCGGACACCGCGTGCTGCTGAACGGCAGCGCTGGCAATCTGGGTATTCATGCCAACGATCGATTCCACGCCTTCGTTGATCGCGTTCAGGCTCGAGGACGTTTGATCGGCCGATGTCAGGCAATCCTGCGCCCGGTCCTTGCCCGCTTTCATCTGCTCCACGGCAGCGGTGGTCGCCAGTTGCAATTGCTGGATGATCCGCTGGATTTCGGCGGTGGAGTTCTGCGTACGGGAAGCCAGGGTTCGCACTTCATCCGCCACCACGGCAAAGCCACGGCCTTGCTCGCCGGCGCGGGCGGCTTCGATAGCAGCGTTGAGGGCGAGCAGGTTGGTCTGGTCGGCGATGTTGCGGATCACTTCAATGACCCCGCCGATTTCCTGACTGTGCAGCGCGAGGGCCGCAACCTTTTGCGCGCTGAGGTCGACTTCGCCGGCCAGCGCCTCGATGGTCTGGCGGGTCTGCTGCATGACGCCCAGGCCTTTGCCCGATGCCTGGCTGGCCTGTTCCGCTGCACGCGCCGCACCTTCGGTGTTCTGGGCGACGTCGGCAACGCTGGCGGTCATTTCGTTGATCGCCGTGGCGACCTGTTCGGTTTCACCCTGCTGGGCGTTCATCGACACTTTGGCGCGGTCGATGGATGCACTCAGGCGGGTTGCGGCGTCTGACACCGAGCTCGAACTGCGCTCGACCTGGGCGAGGGATTCACCGAAAGCCTGGACCATGTGATTCAAGCCGGTGCCAATGTCGGCCATTTCGTCTTTGCCGGCGACGTTGACCCGTGCGGTGAGATCGCCCTGGGCGATGCGGCGGGTGGCGCCCAGCATGTCTTCCATGGCCCGACGCATGGCGCTGTAGATCCCGCTGAAGGCATAGATCAGCAGCAGGCCGGCGATGGCGAACATGGCCAGCATGGCGGCGCGTTCTGCCGACTTGTCCTGAACCCGTTGCTCCAGCACCGCAGACAGTGCCGCCTGCAAGGCGTCCTGCGCCTTGTACAGCTCGGCGACCACGGCGTTGCCTTTGGCCGGCAGCCCCTGCATGCCGCTGATGGTGTTTTGCGGTGAGGCGATCAGCGTTTCCATGTCATTGCGAAAACCATCCAGGCTCGAGAGCCCGCTGGTGACAGGGGACTGGATGCGATCGGCAAGGGTCGGCTCTTTGCGGCGCAGCAGGCTCAGACTCTGCAGTAGCTCCTGGCGAATCTGGGCTTCTTGCTTGAGCAGCGATTTGAGCGTCCCACGGGTGGCATCTGTCAGCGGCTGGCCTTCGTGCAGGCCGCTGGCAAGGCCGCGCAACTGGCCGACGATATTAATCTGTCGCGGCAGCCGCAGCGTGCTTTGATCGATAAGGAACAGCGACGCGTAGTCTTCGTCGAGGGCCATCCCGGAGGTGGCGGAAACGTAGTAGACGAAATTCAGCGTCTGGGTCAGTTGGTCACTCCACCCGTCAAACATGCTCGCCTGATCGGCCCCGGTTTTAATCTGGCTGATCAGCCCGTCGGCCACGGAACGCAGGCGCTGCACGCGGTCGCCGGTTTCCAGCTCGACGGTGAACTGGCGGTCGGTGCTTTCCAGTGTGGTGAAGGCTTCCTGCAGTTTGGCCTGGTTGGCCGCGAGGTCAGGCTGGGCTGTTTGATCCCCGCTGAGCAGGCGGTTGGTCAACGCCCGTTGCAGCATCGAAAGGCGCAGCACGGGGGTGACGTCCATCAGGTAGCGCTGACCCACTTGCTCGGCAGTTATGTTGTCGATGCTGGCGTTAAGCTGATGCAGCAGACGCGCACCCAGCAGGGTCAAGGGCAGCAGAACGATGATGGCCAGGAGTGCAAACTTGGCGGGAAAGCGCAGGCGGTTGGTCAGGTACACGGCAGGGGCAAGAATATTCATGCAGCTCTCACAACCCCGAAACGGGGCAATTGGGTTTTTGTCGGTGAGAACGGTCCTTTTTCTCGGGGTTCAGTGGTGTTGGCGACGTTTTGCGGGAAGCGTCAGGGCTAACTGCGCGTCACTCTGATCCATCTGTCGGCCCCGATCGTATTAACTTTATAAAAAGTTTTACAACAGAATATATTTGTATAACTTTGGAACTGAAGCGATTAAGTGATGTCTTTGTGATATCACTTTTCTCGGCTCGGCCGAACTCTCTTTTTGCCTCTGATCGTAGATACCGACCTTCCGTCATGATCGTGTGGTAATGACGTGCGATGAGTAGTGGCCATGAGATATCATTCAACCCGTATTTTCAGAACCGAGGGCACATGCCATGAACTGTTCGCTGGAAACTGAGCAGAAGCGCCTGTCCGCGGTTCACGCTTTGCAATGGCTGGAAACCGCACACAGTGAGGATTTCGACCGCCTCTGTCGCCTGGCTGCTGCGCACTTTCGCGTGCCGACGGTGCTGGTCTCGCTGGTGGAAAAAGACCGCCAGTGGTTCCCCGGTCGGGTAGGTTTCGACGCGAATCAGACGCCCATCGAGCAGTCGTTCTGCCGCTACACCATTCAGAATTCCGGCGTCATGGTGGTCAATGACGCCACGCTGGACCTGCGCTTCGCCGACAACGCGCTGGTCACCCGACCTGATGGCATCCGTTTCTACGCCGGGGCGCCTTTGTGCAATCAGCACGGCGATGTACTCGGCAGCTTTTGCCTGATCGACTCAGTCCCGCGCACGCTGCAGCCTGACGAAGTGGCTGTGCTCGAAGATTTTGCGCAACTGGTCATGGCCCAGGTCGAACAGTGCCAGGCGATGCGCTACCGCCACCCTGTCAGCCGCCTGCCCAACTTGCAGCAGTTCCTGCTAGATACCCAGGGCGTTGAGGTGACCGCAAGCCAGGTGAGAGTCATGGTGGTCATCCGCACCCAGCCGGTGGCGAGCGCTGCGGATGTCAGCGTGACCAGCAACCTGGATGCACAGCAGGCACGCCGCGACATGGCCAACTGCTTGCATCGCCGTCTGGATGGCATCGCCGAGCTGTATCACGTCAGCGACCAGGATTTCTGTGTGCAGATGACCTGCGACCGGCCTCGCCGGGACGATCTGGTTCGCATGCTGTTGGCGCTGATCACCGAGCCTTTTACTCATCAGCAGATTGCCGTGGGGCTGGCGTGCTGTGACGACGGACTGAACTCCGCCGCTGCGCTCATGGGCAAAGCGACTCACGCGGCGGGGAGGGCGGTTTATCGACAGGTGCCGTGGGCGGCGTATGACGAAGCGGAGGATTGCGCCCAGCGGCGCGCCTTGACCCTGCTCAACGAACTCGCCGGGTCGTTGGTCAGTGGCGACATCTATCTGGAGTACCAGCCGCGTTTCAGCCTGCAGGATGGCCGTCTGCTCAGCGTCGAGGCGTTGATTCGCTGGACCCATCCGATGCTGGGCAAGATCTGGCCAAGCGAATTCATTCCGTTGATCGAGAGCGCCGGCAGGATCAGCACGGTGACCCGATGGGTCATTGATCGGGCGCTGAGCGACCTCAGCGGCTGGATCGACGAAGAGGTGCGTCTCTCGCTCAACCTGTCGCCGCTGGACTTCGCCGATCTGGACATCGCTTTGACGCTGCAGAGCGCCTGCGACCGGCACGGCGTCAAACCGGCTCGGCTGGAAGTCGAGATCACCGAAGGCGAATGGATTCGAGCGGACAAGCGCGTCATTGCTCAGCTCACCCGCATCCGCGAGCTGGGCGTTGACGTGGCCATCGATGATTTCGGCGCGGGCTACAGCAACTTTGCCTACCTGCACGAAATCCCGGCCAACATCCTCAAGCTGGACAAATCCCTGGTCACGGACCTAGAGACTAATCCGCGCAATCGCATCATCGCCCGGTCCGTGCTGCATCTGGCCAGCGAGTTGGGCTATCGCACCGTGGCGGAAGGCGTCGAGACCTTTCGCTGCATGAGCCTGGTGCGTGAGTTCGGCTGCGAAGAAGCCCAGGGCTATTTCCTGAGCCGGCCGCTGAAGCTGCAGCAGCTTAAACAGCAGTGCCAGAACATCGCGCTGACATTCACCCCCGAACCGTCGAACGCGCAGGTTTTTGCGGATCTGGCTGATACGGATCAGGTGATAGAAGCGGCCTGACGCCTGACGTCTTCCCGGCTAAAGCCGGTCCTACGGTCGAGGTCATCGCTGGATGCACGCACTGCTTTTAGTGGGACCGGCTTCAGCCGGGAAGGGGCCCGCATGAACACCCACACTTTTGCGGCGTGACGCCTGACGCCTTCCCGGCTAAAGCCGGTCCTGCAGACGACGTCAAAGCCGGTCCCACGGTCCGGGTCCTGCCGGTCCTGTCCCGATCACGGCCGGTCCTGGTGATCGAGCGAGATTAATCGCCCGTTACCGGCGTCGGCTGGATGATTTCCACCCAGTAGCCATCCGGGTCCTTGATGAACGCCAGGCTTTTCATGCGGCCGTCGGTCAGGCGTTTCTGGAAGTCCACGCCCAGCGCCTCAAAGCGCGCGCAGGCAGCCTTTACATCAGGCACCGAGATGCAGATGTGACCGAAGCCGCGTGGGTCGGCGTTGCCGTTGTGGTAAGAAAACTCAGGGTCTTTTTCGGTACCGTGGTTATGGGTCAGTTCGAGTACGCCAGGGATGCCCTTCATCCATACGTTGCGCGCGGCGTCGTCCTGCGGGATCTGTGCTTTATCCACCAGCGCCAGGAAGTACAGGCTGAATTCCGCTTCCGGGAAGTCACGCTTCTCCACCAGGCTGAAACCCAGCACGCGGGTGTAGAAGTCCAGGGAAGCGGTGGCGTCCTTGACCCGCAACATGGTGTGGTTGAACACGAATTGTGCGGTCGAAGCGTCCGGGGTGGCCGTGACGCCGGGGAAAGTGTTCAGGTCGTGCAGACTCATGGTTGTCTCCGGGTTAACGCTAAAATGTTGCGTAATGATACGGGCTCATGGGCAATGCGCCAAACCGAAGGCGCATAAAGCGCTGCTTTCGGCTTGTGGGCAAGGAATGACCGGCTCACACTTCGCGGCTCGACATTCAGGTACCGCCCATGCATCTCTCATTGCGCTCATGCGCCCGCGTTGCTTTCTGTTTCGTGCTGATGATTCCGGGCGTCGCGTCTTCGGCCGACGCCATGATCATCTGGCCCGAAGGCTGGGAAGTTGAAGCGCTGCCCCAGCCGCCGGCGAGCGAAGGTCAGCCCGCCGTGCAAATACGACAGCGGGCGGTTAAAAACGATCAGAACGGTGATCCGGCCATGGTGGTTGAACTGACCCAGACGCAGCTGCAGCCCGGTCATTCGGTCAACGTGCAGAGCGTGCTGCTGGAAATGCGCAAGGCGGTGCAGGTCAATTTCGCCCGAGGCGGCTTTCAGAGCGTCTGTACGCGGATGAAGGACAGCACGCTGAGCGACATCCCTGCCATGGAAACCACGTGCACCATCACCCAGAACGGCAATCACGTCATGACCCAGACGCTGGTGGCGGCGGCGAGTCCGGAATTGGCGTGGTCGTTGTCGTACGCCGGCTCGGCGCAAGGCTACGCGGCCCATAAAGACGAGGTGTTGCAGATCAGAAATGGCTTGCGCCTGGGATCGGCGCCGTAGGTGGAGGCGGGGTTTACACAAATCGCAGGCATAAAGAAGCCCGCCGAAGCGGGCATTGGGGCACTAATCCTTTAGTAGCCTCCATCCTCTACAACCCGGTGTGAAAAAAATGTGAAGCTCACTGGCCATTCGGCCGCAGAGAGAAATTTCATCTCAGGGTGTATGAAGGCTCATAGCCAGCTTTCACCCTTTCCCAAACCTGTGTGAAGGGATAATCAGGCCGAAGAAGCTTGAGGGTTGAGCATGCTATAAGCCACCGGTGCATTGAAAGCGATATACCCCACTATTGCGAATCTGTTCAGCTAATTGTCAGGTTGAATATTAAACGCAGACGTTGCACCCCCACCCATTATTTAAAATCCGTAAGACATCGGTCGAAATCATCCGCGTTTAAACTACTTGTTTCATTGCCATACCCCTGCACTTGCGCAGCAGCTCCGCGAGCAGAGCTTCCTCTCAATGTTGCAGGACACTGTTGCAGAGAACAGAGGACTAACGGCCGCGCAACCAGGAATCAACGGTTTCAGCGCCGTATTGTATTTTCCAGTTTTTCAAACCGCGATGGTTGCCGCCCTTGGTCTCGATGACTTCGCCGGTGTGGGGATTCTGATAGACCTTGACGACCCGCGGGCGGCGGCGTTTCGGGGCCGCTGGCGTTGCGTTGGACGCACTCGAGTGTGGGTCGAGGATGGCGATGATATCGCGCAAGGTCTTGTCGTACGTGCTCATCAGGGCCTGGAGCTGCTGCTCGAACTCGATTTCCTTCTTCAGTCCGGCGTCGTTCTTCAGATACTCCAGCTGGGCCAGCTGCTCCTGAAGGGCTTTTTCTGCTGCGCGAAACTCGGCAAGTCTGGACAAAATGATACTCCGGCAATTAATGGCTGTTGTCAGCTCAATACAAGCAACGATGCAAGCAAATAGACGCGCATCCGGGTCTGCTGCTGTTGGACTCGCCACTTTCTACCTGCCCTTGACATCAGGGTCAGCCGTCGACACTAACTTCATGGAAATGAACGAAGGTATCAAGACGGGGTAGTGCAGTTGTGGCGCGAGTAAATAATGCACGTTTTTTCCGCGTTGTAAAATAGCGGATGACTCATTGTCAGGTAAAACATCTCGGCGACGATAAGCGGGTCTGACAAGAAAAAAATAATAGGCGCTAAACGTTGTAAGTCATTTCTTATACTTTAGCGCTAATGGAAACTGTGCCGGCCTAGAGCCCTTGCTGCAGGGCAGGATCATCTGCGTTGAGCTGCTCCAGTTCAGCCAGCAGCACCTGCACTTTTTGCAGCTGCCCGGTCTCTGTCCAGTAACGGATCAGCAGAATTCTCGCGCGGCGGTCGGCGGGTTCGCGCTGCAGGATGTCCTCCAGCTGACGCTGCGCCGCTTCCAACTGATCAAGATCGTGAAGGGCGACGGCGAGGTCGTACCGGTAACCGGTGTTGTCCGGTTCCAGCTCGATGGCCCGGGTCAGCGGGAGCAGGGCGTATTCGTTCTGTTTATGACGCAGCAGCCACTGGCCAAGTGCGTGTTGCGCCAGCGCCGACTGCGGCTGTTTCTCCAGCCACTGGGCGAGCAACTGGCGCGAGCGGTCGGCCTGGCCCTGGCGGTCGAGCAACTGCACCAGCGCCAATCCGGTCTCCAGGTTGTCCGGTTCCAATTGTGCGGCCAGTTCCAGGGCATCGATCGCCTTTTTCGGGGTGCCGTTGTTGACGTAGAGCCGCGAGAGCGCGAGCTGGCGTTGCGCGCTAGGCGGCTGGGCGGTCAGCGCCTGTTCATATTGCTGAGCGACTTCCTGCAACGCGCCGTAGTACAGGCCCACTTCATCCGGGCTCAACGGCAGCAGAGCC
This sequence comes from Pseudomonas sp. NPDC078416, assembly GCF_050268485.1. Lineage (NCBI taxonomy): Bacteria > Pseudomonadati > Pseudomonadota > Gammaproteobacteria > Pseudomonadales > Pseudomonadaceae > Pseudomonas > Pseudomonas sp. NPDC078416. The sequence goes on from NZ_JBNNGV010000035.1 coordinate 16,040, forward strand.
CGCACCGCGCTGAAGCGCACCTCATCGTCGGGATCGTCCAGCAGCGGGCCGATCAGCATGCTGCGTTGTTCTTCCGGCAGCATGGACGTCACCGTTTGGATGGCTGCCTGCTGCACCAGCGGAGCAGGGCGCGTGAGATCGCCGCGTAGAATTTTCAGGGCCTGCGGGCCCGGGTAGTTGACCAGCTCGGCGAGCAAGCCTGCGCGACGAATATCCGACAGGTCGGTGCGACTGAATTGCTGATACAGCACCCGCGCGGCGCCGGGCTTGCCGCCATGGGCCTGCTCCAGTGCTTCGGCGTAGCTGTGATTGACCTGCGGTGCGGCCGGCGGCGCGTGCCAGTTTCGCACCAGCATCGCCATGGCGATGATCAGCAGCAACAGCGCCAGCGCAATGACCACCTGCCAGCGGCGTCGAGCCTTGAGCTGGGCGGGTGTGCGCCGGGAAGACGATTCAGACATATCGGTTTCCGTGTGTGCGTGTGCAGCAGCTTCGGGGAGAGACCGCCGGGTGTCAAACGCTGCGGGGATGGGTGACTTCCTCGGGCGCTCCCTCGGTGTTTATCAACGGGCCAGAAAAAAGCCCCGAACTTTGTGGGTTCGGGGCCTTCGAGAGGGGCAGATCGTGGCGGTCGATCAGCGCTGCAGATCTGCCGCCGGTCAAACGATCCCGCCGTTCATCCCGTCACCTCAGGCGTTTGGCTGCCAGCCACCGCCCAGGGCTTTGTAGATGGCGACGATGCCGCGGTACAGATCGATCTCGGCCTGGGCCTGGCTGTCTTCAGCGGCTAGACGCTCACGTTCGGCGTCCAGCAGGACGAGGAAGTCTGCCGTGCCTTCGCGGTACTGGATGTTCGCCAGATTGGCCGCCGAACGGCTGGCTTCACTCTGCCGCACCAGTGACACCAGACGCTGCTGACGCTTGTCGTAGTCGCTGAACGCGTTTTCGGTTTCTTCCAGGGCCAGCAGCACTTGCTGCTCGTAATTGGCCAGCGCGCCTTCGGCATCGGCGTTGGCGCCGCGAATCCGCGCCCTCACGCTGCCCAGGTCAAACGCCGCCCAGGTGATGCTCGGGCCGAGGCCCCACGCTTGAGCCGCGCCGGAACCGATCTGCGAACCGCGGCTGGCCGTGAAGCCCAGGAAACCGCTTAGGCTGACCCGTGGAAACAGGTCGGCCGTCTGCACGCCGATGCGTGCGGTCTGCGCCGCCAGTTGCCGCTCGGCGCTGCGCACGTCCGGACGGTTTTCCAGCAGTTTGGTCGGATCACCGATCGGCAGGGCCTTGGAGATCGCCGGCAGTTTGGCCGGGGCGAGGGTCACAGTCATGGCGTCCGGACGTTCGCCGAGCAGGGTGGCGATGCGGTTGCGTTCACGTACCTGTTCGGCCTGAAGCTGCGGAATGGTGGCTTCCACCGCCGCCAGACGCGCGTCGGAACGGACCACGTCGAGTTCGTTGCCCACGCCTTCGTCACGCAACTGGGCGGTCACCCGGCGGGAGTCCTGCTGGTTTTTCAGGTTGTCCCGGGCGATGTTTTCGCGCAGTTGGGCGCCACGCAGCTGGCCATAGGCGTCGACCAGCTCGGCGATCATCGTCACCTGCAGCTGATAGAGGTTGGCCTCGGCAGCTTGTTGATCGGCGTCGCTGGCTTCCAGTTCGCGCTGAATGCGGCCGAACAGGTCCAGCTCCCACGCCATGTCCAGGCCCAGGTCATAACGTTCCTGATTGACCCGGTGCTCGGTTTCACCCGGCACCTGAGCGCGGCCAATCTGGCTGCTGGCACGGCTGGTGACCACCGGCATGGCGTCGTTGCTGATGTCGTCCCGAATCGCACGGGACGCCTTCAGACGGGCGAAGGCGACGCGCAACTCGCGGTTGCCCTGCAGCGATTCGGCGACCAGTTTGTTCAGGGTCGGGTCGTCGAATTGCTGCCACCAGATGGTCTCGATGTGGCTGCGGTCATAGGCGCGCTGGGTGGCGGCCTGGATGTTGGCCGCCGCCGTTTCCGGCTTCTTGTAGTCCGGGCCGACGGCGCAGGCCGCCAGCGCCAGCACCAACAGGCTCGGCAGGAAGAGTTTTGCAGCCTTCATCAATGAGCCTCCGGGGCGGTGGTCTGAATGCGTTGTGCCTTGGCCGCCTTGCGAGCCTCTTTGCGTCCAACGTAGTTACGGATCAGTACATAGAAGACCGGCGTCAACAGCAGACCGAAGAAGGTCACACCGAGCATCCCGGAGAACACCGCCACGCCCATGGCATGACGCATCTCGGCACCGGCGCCGCTGGACAGCACCAGCGGAACCACACCCATGATGAACGCGAAGGAGGTCATCAGGATCGGCCGCAGACGCAGGCGGCAGGCTTCAAGCACAGCCTCCAGCGGGGTCTTGCCCTTGTCCTGCTCATCCTTGGCGAACTCGACGATCAGAATGGCGTTCTTGCACGCCAGGCCCACCAGTACGATCAGGCCGATCTGGGTGAAGATGTTGTTGTCGCTCCCGGCAATGATCACACCGGCAATGGCCGACAGCAGGGTCATCGGTACGATCAGGATCACCGCCAGCGGCAGGCTCCAGCTTTCATACAGCGCAGCCAGTACCAGGAATGCCAGCAATACGCAGAGCGGGAAGACCAGCAACGCGGTGTTGCCCGACAGGATCTGTTGGTAGGTCAGGTCGGTCCACTCGTAGGTCATGCCGTTGGGCAGTTCTTCCTTGAGCAGTTTTTCCATCGCCACCTGCGCCTGACCCGAGCTGAAACCTGGACCCGCCGCGCCGTTGATCTCGGCGGTGATGAAGCCGTTGTAGTGCATGACGCGGTCCGGGCCCGAGGTGTTGGTGACTTTCAACAGCGTCGCCAGCGGGATCATCTCGCCACGGTTGTTGCGCACTTTCAGCTGACCGATCTGTTCAGCGTCCTGACGGAACTGCTGCTCAGCCTGCACGTTGACCTGATAAGTCCGGCCGAAACGGTTGAAGTCGTTGGCGTACAGCGAGCCCAGGTAGACCTGCAGGGTGTCGAAGATGTCGCTGATCGGCACACCGAGGGTCTTGGCCTTTTCGCGGTCGATGGCGGCATCGACCTGGGGCACGTTCACCGTGTAGCTGGTGAACAGCGCAGCCAGTTCCGGCACGCTGCGGCTCTTGCCAATGATGTTCATCGTCTCTTTGTACAGCTCGTCGTAACCCAGGTTGCCACGGTCTTCGATCTGCAGACGGAAACCGCCAATGGTGCCCAGGCCTTGTACCGGCGGCGGCGGGAAGATCGCCATGTAGGCTTCCTGAATGCCCGCATATTTGCCGTTGAGGGCGCCCGCGATGGCACCGGCCGACTGGTCGGCTGCCGTGCGATCTTCGAAGGGCTTGAGCGTGACGAAGACGATGCCGGAGTTCGGGCTGTTGGTGAAACCGTTGATCGACAGGCCCGGGAAGGCCACGGCGCTTTCAACGCCCGGTTGCTTCAGCGCGATGTCAGACATGCGCTTGATCACGTCTTCGGTACGGTCCAGGCTCGCGGCGTCCGGCAATTGCGCGAAGGCGACCAGGTACTGTTTATCCTGCGCCGGCACGAAACCGGTCGGCGTGGTGGAGAAACCCAGCCAGGTCATGACGATCAGGCCGGCGTACACCACCAGTGCCACACCGCTGACGCGAATCACCCGACCCACCGTGCTCACATAACCGTTACTGGCCTTGACGAAAAAGCGGTTGAACGGCCGGAACAGCCAGGCGCCAAACAGCTTGTCGAGGAAGCGCGAGAAGCCATCCTTCGGTGCATCGTGAGCGCGCAGCAGCACGGCCGCCAAGGCAGGTGACAGGGTCAGGGAGTTGAAGGCCGAGATCACCGTCGAGATGGCAATCGTCAACGCAAACTGTTTATAGAATTGCCCGGTCAGGCCGGAGATGAACGCCGCCGGAATGAACACCGCACACAGCACCAGGGCCGTGGCGATGATCGGGCCGGTCACTTCACGCATGGCGATCTGCGTGGCCTCCATCGGTTCATGGCCCAACTCGATGTTCCGCTCGACGTTCTCCACTACCACGATGGCGTCGTCCACGACGATACCGATCGCCAGTACTAACCCGAACAGCGACAGCGCGTTCAGCGAGAAGCCGAACAGGTGCATGACCGCGAAGGTACCGATCAGCGAAACCGGCACCGCAGCCAGCGGGATGATCGAAGCGCGCCAGGTCTGCAGGAACAGAATCACCACGAGTACGACAAGGATCAGCGCTTCGAACAGAGTGTGAACCACCGCCTCGATCGAGCCGCGCACGAAGATCGTCGGGTCATAGACGATGCTGTAGTCCATGCCTTCCGGGAAGTTTTTCTTCAGCAGTTCCATTTCGCCGCGCACTTCGTTGGAAATGTCGATGGCGTTGGAGCCCGGGCGCTGGAAGATCGGGATCGCCACCGCCGGCTGGTTGTTCAGCAACGAACGCAAGGCGTACTGGCTGGAGCCCAGTTCGACGCGAGCGATGTCTTTGACCCGGGTGATTTCTCCGTTGTCGCCGGCGCGAACGATGATGTTTTCGAACTCTTCTTCAGAGACCAGACGGCCCTGGGTGTTGATCGACATCTGGAAGCTGGTGGCGCTCGGGGAGGGCGGTGCGCCCAGTTGACCGGCGGCCACCTGACGGTTTTGCTCGCGAATGGCGTTGACCACGTCGGTCGCGGTGATGTTGCGCGAAGCGGTTTTGTTCGGGTCGAGCCAGACACGCAGCGAGTAGTCGCCCATGCCGAACAGCTGCACGTCGCCGACGCCGTTCAGGCGCGCCAGCTCATCCTTGATGTTGAGGACCGCGTAGTTGGACAGGTACAGCATGTCGTAGCGCTGATCCGGCGAGGTCAAGTGGACCACCATCGTCAGGTCAGGCGAAGCCTTGTCCACGGTGATACCGATACGCGTCACTTCTTCCGGCAGCTTGGGCTCGGTCCGGGTGACCCGGTTCTGCACTTGCACTTGAGCGGTGTCGAGGTTGGTCCCCAACGCGAAGGTGATGGTCAGGGTCAGCTTGCCGTCGGCCGTGGCCTGGGAGGACATGTAGAGCATGTTCTCGACGCCGGTGATCGCCTGTTCCAGTGGCGCGGCGACGGTTTCGCCGATCACTTTAGGGTTGGCGCCGGGGAAGTTGGCGCGCACGACAACGGTCGGCGGCACGACTTCCGGGTATTCACTGATCGGCAGCTGGAACAGCGAGATCGCGCCGGCGATCAGGATCAGCAGCGAGAGCACCGCCGCGAAGATCGGTCGCGTGATAAAGAACTTGGAGAAATTCATCGTGTGTGTCCCTTAACCGCGTGGCGTGGCGGAAGCAGCCACCTTGGCGTCCAGCTTCGGCTGGGCCTTGGGTTGGTTGCTGGCTTCGAGCGCCTGGCGTTGTTGTTGCAGTGCGGTGAGTGTTTCGGCGCTGGCCATCGGCGTGTCCTGCGGGTCGACCGGAGAGCCCGGGCGCACGCGCTGCAGACCGGTGACGACGATGCGGTCATCTTTGCCCAAGCCGCTGCGCACGATGCGCAAGCCCTCAAGCTTCGGCCCCAGCTCGACGCTGCGGTAGATCGCCTTGTTGTCCTTGTCGACCACCAGCACGAATTTCTTGCCCAGGTCGGTGCCGACCGCTTCGTCCTTGATCAGCATCGCCGAATAGGTGCCGCTGCCGACCAGCTTCAGGCGTGCGTACAGGCCCGGGGTGTATTCGCCCTTGCTGTTGTCGAACACGGCGCGGCCACGGATGGTGCCGGTGCGCGGATTGACCTGGTTGTCGACGAAGTTCATCTGACCCAGGTGCGGGTTTTCGGCTTCGTTGGACAGGCCCATGTACACCGGCGTGGTCGCGCCACGTTTGCCGTCGCGAGCCAGCTGGTTGTACTTGAGGAACACGCGCTCGTCGGCGTCGAAGTAGGCGTAGACCTTGTCGGTCGAGACCAGGCTGGTGAGGATGCTCTGGTCGGCGGTGACGATGTTGCCGGCGGTGATTTCGGCGCGGCTGACGCGGCCGGTGATCGGCGCAGTGACGCGGGTGAAGCTCAGGTTCAGGCGCGCCAGATCAAGCTGCGCCTGGATGGCGGCAACGGCGGCTTTGGATTCCTGGGCGGTGGTGGTGCGCGAATCGGCGAGTTCGGCGGAGATCGCGTTGTTGGTGCGCAGGCGTTCGCCGCGCTGGGCTTCGTTGGTGCTGCGCTGGGCCGCGGCCTTGGACTGCTGCAGTTGCGCTTCCAGACGATGCACTTCCGCTTCAAACGGGCGCGGGTCGATCTGGAACAGCAGGTCGCCTTTCTTGACCAGCTCACCGTCAGTGAACGCAACCGAATCGATCTGGCCGGAAACACGTGGGCGCACCTGAACGGTTTCCGGCGATTCGAGGCGGGCGGTGACTTCGTCCCACTCGTTGACCGGTTGCTCGATCACCTTGGCCACGTTGACTTTCGCCGCCGCCGGCGCAACCGTCGCTTCAGGCGTCCGGCCGCACGCGCTGATGACCACCAGGGTCAACGCGGCGAGGGGATAGCGCAAAGGAGTTAAAGACTGAAGCATGGGAGAATCCGCCGATGTTATTGAGATGGGCGGATAATGTTCTCGGGGGTGTTATTGCACGAATCGAATGACGCGAAGGTAACTATCAGTCGTAATGATGTTCGGCGTAATAAAAGGTCTGTAATCGATCCGTCGCACCTTCCTGATGCGCCGTCATATAAATCCATTATATTGGGTCTTATATGCGTTATATGAGCATAAGACACATTATAATGGAGTTATGCAGGTTGAGCTTGTTAGTGGACTGGCCCATACTTGCTCGCGTCAAAGGCACACAGGCCACTCACGCTCATGATGGATTTAAGCTTCAGCAAGCCCGGCGAAATCGTCGACCGCCTCTGCGCCCGGTTGCGCGCCGAGCGCCTTGCGCTGCAGATGACCCAGGCCGACGTCGCCAGCCGCGCCGGCGTAGGCGTTAATACCGTTTCAAATCTCGAAGCCGGGCGCAATGTCAGCTTCGAAAATCTGGTCCGCGTGGCCATGGTCCTCGGCCGCACCAAGGAACTGGAGGGGCTGTTCATGCCCAGGCTCGACAGCCTGGATGACATTCGCCGCTACGAAGCCGCTGCCGAGCGCCAACGTATAAGGAAGTCGGGCGATGCTTGAGCAGGTCGAGGTGTATTACAACGGCTGGGACGAGCGCTGGCTGTGGGGCACGTTAGTGTCGACGACGGCCATCACCGGTCGCCCGCAGATTGTCTTCGAGTACAGCGAGGAGGCCCGCTCCAGAGGCCTGGAGCTGTCGGCCTACACGCTGCCACTGGAAGGTCCGCGCCTGCGCCGTGGCTTCGCCGCCCACCAACTCGGTCTGCCGGGGCCGGTTTACGACGCGTTGCCGGATGGTTGGGGCATGCTGCTGATGGACCGGTTGTTCAGGCGTCGCCAGCTCAATGCGGCGCGCATCGGACCGCTGGAGCGACTGGCCTACATCGGGAATACGGCCATGGGCGCACTGTCGTTCGAGCCTGTTGCGCCCGAGGGACTGGAGCCCCAGGCCCATGTGCCCATCGAATTGCTGGCCGCCGAGATTCAAGAGGTGATGCAGGGTGACGGCGGAGAATTTCTGCACACGCTGATGCGTGTCGGCGGCTCGCCCCAAGGTGCGCGACCCAAGGCGCTGGTCTACCGCGATCCCGAAACAGGTGCTTTCACCACTGCTGCGACGCCAGGTTTTGAGGCCTGGCTGATCAAGTTTCCGGCCAAAGGCGAGCACGCCGAAGTCTGCGCCATCGAGATGGTCTACGCCCACTGCCTGCGTCTGTGTGGGATCAAGACGCCTGACACTCAGCATTTCATCTTGCCCGATGGCCTGGCGGCGTTCGCCAGCCGACGCTTCGACCGGATCCAGGGCAAGCGAGTGCCGATGCAAAGCCTCGCCGCGTTTACCGGCGCGGACTACACCTCGCCGGGATCGCTGGACTACGTCAACTTCCTGCGGGCGACGCAACTCTGCACCAACGACGTCCGCGAGAAAGCCATCGCCTTCGAGCGTGCCGTGTTCAATGTCGCGTTCAACAACCGCGACGATCATCCGAAGAACTTCGCCTACCTCATGTCGGCGTCCGGTACCTGGACCTTGGCGCCGGCGTATGACGTGACCTTCTGCGAGGGCCCGGGCGGTTATCACCAAATGGACGTGCTGGGCGAGGCGCTGGCGATCGATCGAAAGGCGATGCTCCGGCTTGCTGATGAGGCCGAGGTTTCAGCGGAGAAAGCGGGCGGGGTGATTGACGGGATCTGTGAGGTGGCGAGTCGGTTCACAGCGATCGCCTATCAGACCGGCCCAGGGCTTATCACGCCGGAAACCCTTGGGATGCTTAAGGTGCGGATTGATGAAAACGTCGCGTTATTGCGCTGATAAATGCTCCACCCGACGTCGGCTTTCCGGTGTGACGTCTGGCGCTTTCCCGGCTGAAGCCGGTCCTGCCGGGGCATGCGGTGCTTTTAGTGGGACCGGCTTTAGCCGGGAAGAGGCCGGCATGAACACCCTCACATTTGCAGCGTGACCACTGATGCTTTCCCGGCTAAAGCCAGTCCCACTGGGATGCACGGTGCTTTTAGTGGGACCGGCTTTAGCCGGGAAGAGGCCGGCATGAATACCCTCACATTTGCATCTTGACCACTGACGCTTTCCCGGCTGAAGCCAGTCCCACTTAGGTATGCAGTTTGCTGTCGCTGTTCTCATGAGACATGACAGCGTTGCAAAAACCGCAATGGTGAGTTGAGTTTACTGGTGATTCACGGTCTTTACTGCGGTCAATACCATTCGGCATGAATTCACTCATGCAGGTCTCCTGATGACTACTTTCGATTCGACCAATGCCTCGAACAGCAAACTCGGCGTCAGTCGCCGCGGCATCTTGCAAGCGTCTGCGGTTGGAGCGGCGTCTGCGTTGGCTGCTTCACTCGTGAGCGCTGCACCCGCCAGCGCACAGCCTTCTGCCCGGCACAGCAGCGCCGAGTTCGACGATGCCTTCCGTGTGAGGTTCCACACGCAAAAGGTCGGCGACGTCGAGGTGTTCTACCGCGAAGTCGGTGCGAAGGATGCGCCAGTACTGTTGCTACTCCACGGCTTCCCGAGCGCAAGCCATATGTTCCGCACCCTGATGCCGCTGCTGGCCAGTCAATACCGCCTGATCGCGCCCGACTTGCCCGGTTTCGGCAACACCCTGGCGCCGCCGCGGGGCGAGTTCGATTACACCTTCGACAACCTCTACAAAGTGGTCGAGGGTTTCACCGAGGCCCTCGGGTTGAAGAGGTACGCGCTGTACATCTTCGACTATGGGGCGCCCACCGGCCTGCGCCTCGCCGCCGCCAACCCGGAAAAGGTGACGGCCATCATCAGCCAGAACGGCAACGCCTACCTTGAAGGTTTCAGCGATCAGTGGGACCCGTGGCAGGCCTATTGGCGTGATCCTTCGCCGGACAACCGTGAAGCCTGTCGACCGTCGCTGTCGCCCAAGACCATCCGCGACTGGCAATACGGCACCGGTGCGGATCCCGAGAAACTCTCGCCGGACGGCTACAACCTCGACATTTTTTACATGGCCCGGCCCGGCGCGGAGGAAATCCAGCTGGACCTGATTCTCGACTACCGCAGTAACGTGGCGGCCTATCCCGCCTTCCAGGCGTATCTGCGCAAGCATCAACCGCCCTTGCTCGCGGTGTGGGGCAAGCACGACCCGGCCTTCATCCCGCCGGGCGCGCTGGCGTTTCGCAAGGACATCCCGAATGCCGAAGTGCAGCTTCTGGAGGCAGGACACTTCGCCCTGGAGACCCATGCGCCCGAGGTTGCGCAGTACATTCGGGATTTTCTGTCGCGAAAGCTGCAAGTCTGAAACGACCGCCATACGGTCCCGGATGCGCGGGCGTCAGGAATGACGCATGTGTCTGCGGCCTCTTTCAAAGGGCCGTAGACAGGGGTTGATCAGCCTTCACCCAACTCGCGCATGACGGCGTACAAGGCGGACTTCGCTTCGAACCCGACACCCGGGATATCCGGCAATCCGACGTAGCTGTTTTCCACCTTGATCCCGTCAGCGAAACCGCCGAAGGGCTGGAACACGTCCGGGTAGGATTCGTTGCCGCCCAGGTGCAGGCCGGCGGCAATGTTCAGGGACATCTGGTGACCACCGTGGGGCACCACGCGGCGGGACGACCAGCCCATGTCTTCCATTACTTTCAGGGTGCGCATGTATTCCACCAGTCCGTAGGACAGCGCGCAGTCGAACTGCAGGAAATCGCGATCAGGGCGCATGCCGCCGTGGCGCAGCAGGTTGCGGGCGTCCTGATGGGAAAACAGGTTTTCACCCGTGGCCATGGGCAGCTCGTAGTGATTGGCAAGCTCGGCCTGGAGTGCGTAGTCCAGCGGGTCACCGACTTCTTCGTACCAGAAGAGGTTGTATTGCTTGATGGCTTCGGCATACGCAATGCCCGTTTCCAAGTCGAAACGACCATTGGCATCCACCGCCAGCCGACGTCCATCCCCGACCACCTCAAGCACTGCCTCGATGCGGCGGATGTCTTCGTCCAGGGGCACGGCGCCGATCTTCATTTTGACCACGTCATAGCCGCGATCCAGGTAGCTCTGCATCTCTGCCTTGAGCTTGGTCTGGTCTTTGCCCGGGTAGTAATAGCCGCCTGCCGCATAGACCCAGACTTTGTCATCGGCCACGCCGTTGCGGTAACGGTCAGCCAGCAGGCGATACAGCGGTTTGCCTTCGATCTTGGCGACTGCGTCCCAGACCGCCATGTCAATGGTGCCCACCGCGACCGAGCGCTCACCGTGGCCGCCTGGCTTTTCGTTGGTCATCAGGGTTTTCCAGATGGCGAACGGGTCGAGGTTGTTGTTTTCATGATCGACCAGGGTGTCGGGGTCGGCTTCGGTCACGCGCGCCAGGAAGCGATCACGCATCAGCGCGCCCTGGCCGTAGCGACCGTTGGAGTTGAAGCCGTAGCCGATAACAGGTTTGCCGTCGCGAATCACGTCGGTGATGACCGCCACGACCGAGCAAGTCATTTTGGAAAAATCGATGTAGGCGTTGGCGATGGGCGAAGCAATGGAAACGGTTTTTTCACGGATGTCGACGATGCGCATGACGGTTCCTCTTGTTGTACGTGCTGTTGTTCGTGGCCCCACGTTAGGCTTTGCGACGACACCCGCCCAATGCTATTAATGCCGCACCCTATGCACAGGAGGCATGGCCCCTTGGAACTCGTCTGGCTCGAAGACCTTTCAGCGCTGGCGGAGTACGGCAGCTTCGTCCGTGCCGCCGAAGCCCGGCACGTCACCCAGCCGGCCTTCAGCCGCCGAGTTCGCTCGCTGGAGAACTGGATGGGCGTGGAGTTGTTCGTACGCACACCCCAGGGCGCAACGCTGACGGAAGCCGGGCGGCAGATTTTGCCCAGTGCTCAGGAGGCTGCCCGGCACCTGTACCGGATGCGCAACGAGGCCCAGGAAGTGGCCGGGATGGCCGCGCGGTCACTCAAATTCGCGGCCACGCATTCCCTGTCGTTCACCTTCTTTCCCAAGTGGCTGCGAAGCTCGGAAAACGCCGCGCTCATCGAGGCTGTCCAGCTGCACTCCGACAGCATGGCCGTCTGCGAGCAGATGCTGATCCATGGCCAGGTGCAGTTTCTGCTCTGCCATCGCCACCCCGACGTGCCGCCGCTGCTGGCACCTGATCAGTTCATTAGCAAAAAAGTGGGGGAGGACGTGCTGGTGCCCCTGGCGAGCACATCGACCTGCTTTGGCACCACGCCGGCGGCGTTGCCATATCTGGCGTACACCCATGAATCCGGGTTGGGCCGTATCGTCGCCCACCGACTGCGGGGCAAGGAAGATTACCTTCACCTCAAACCGCTGTTCAGCAGCCACCTTGCTGCGGTGCTGATGTCCATGGCCCTGGAAAGCAAAGGCGTGGCGTGGCTGCCGAAAAGCCTGACCGAGCAGGAAGTGCTGGAAGGGCGCCTGGTCAGAGCGCTCGATGAGAGCTGGGACATTCCGCTGGAAATTCACCTGACCCGGCCAAAGGCGCAGTTGAGTCAGGCGGCGGAAGCGTTTTGGGGTGAGGCGGGCGGTGGTGGCGGGTTGGCTTTGGGCGGACGGGCGGGGTGAGTCGATCAGCTTAATGGACCGGCACCTGGCGTTTTAAAAGACCGAGACATCAGGTTGAAGATCACTCTTCGCTGCGGCCCGATTCTCGTTCTTCTAATGTCAGTCTGCCCAAGCCTCCATCAAGACCCCGTATGCGCCTGGAAGATTTTGCTGACCACCGCCCACTTGCCCTCGACTTTCAGTAACTGAAAGAAATCAGTGAAAGAGAGGCCCGACATGTCATTGGCGTCGATCCGAGCGCTGGCTGCAGTCCCGACGATTTCGATACGGGTTATAGCAGCCTGGGCGTTCGGGGACGGACGAAAGTCTTCATCGATTCCCTTGAACAGAGTCGTAATCGCCCCGCCAGCAAGCTTGCCATCGGCGCCGACGCTGTACATCGTCGCATGTTCGTTGAACGCGGGTTTCATGATGCTGCTGTCGGCGCGCCTGCAGCCCTCGATGTATTTATTCAGCACTTCGGTGATGGCCTGGTATTCATATACGTAGGTAGGTTTATTCACGATTGTATGACTCACTTGTTTGTCATGGGGTTGAGTATCTGCCTGAGCAATTGCGCCCAGACTGGAAATCAGAGCGACAAAAAGCCAACGCTTCACTGAAGTCATTTTCATGTGTTCACTCTTATCAATGAGCAGTGGTATTCAGCCAGACAGATCCATAACGAGTGTAGGCGGTAGGGATCTCAATGATTTCTTCTAGATCATCGGCAGCGGTGCGAACCCAGAATGGATCTCGCAGCATTTGCCGGCCCACGAACACCAGGTCGGCTCGGCCGTTTTGCAGAATTTCTTCAGCCTGACGTCCGCTCTGAATGACACCTACAGCGCCTGTCGCGATATGCAGTTCCTTGCGTAGCAACTCTGCGGCCGGCACCTGATAGCCCGGGTAGGTCTGCACCTTGACCATCTTGATACCGCCGGAACTGCAGTCGATCAGATCAACACCTTGCTCTTTCATCCACCGACCGTATTCAAGGAATGACTCAGGCGTGTTGCCGCCTTCCGCATAATCAGAGCTGGATATGCGAACGAACAGTGGGCGGTCCCCCCAATGGGTTTTGACTTCCTCCAGCACTTCGCGCAGAAAACGATAGCGACGTTCGGCATCTCCGCCATATTCATCGTCGCGGGTATTGGCCAGCGGGGAGAGGAACTCACTGAGCAAGTAACCGTGGGCGGCATGAATCTCGAGGACGTCGAAACCGGCTTCGCTGGCACGTGGTGCAGCATCGCCGTAAAGCTTGACCAGGCCCGGAATTTCATCCGTTGCGAGCGCGCGGGGAACCGGGCTGTTTTCTGTGAAGGGAATGGCCGATGGCGCGATGTGAATTAGATTGGGCAGATCAGCGTTGCGTCCGGCATGGCCGATCTGCGCGCCGGCTTTTGCGCCAAAACCGTGAAGCAATTCAACCAGCGTTTTCAGGCCAACAACGTGTTCATCGCCCCAGATACCGAGGTCACCGGCGCCGATACGGCCGTCGGCGTGGACAGCCAGTGTTTCTGGAAAAATCAGCCCCGCCTGACCCAATGCGCGAGCGCCGTAATGAACGCGGTGCCAGTCAGTAACGAAGCCGTCATCCGCTGCCATGTGCATGCACATAGGGGACATGACAACGCGGTTTTTGAGTGTGAGGCCTTTGATTGTGTGGGGGGACAGCAACAAGCTCATCTGGCGGATTCCATAGTGATCAATATGGAATGATGCTAGCGTACGCAGCACGTGCGAGTAAGTACGCACAATAATGTGCTGTAGGCACACTTTTTATACCGTGGTGATCCCCGTGAAGAAATGTAATCCCCAGGATGAACTCGAAGCGTTCGCTTGCCCCGTTGCGTTTACGGTCGATGTCATTGGCGGAAAGTGGAAATCGCTCATCCTCTTCCACCTGATGTCAGGCACGCAGCGCTTCAATGAGCTGCGTCGCTCGATACCCGACATCACTCAGAGGATGCTGACACTGCAGTTGAGAGAACTGGAAACTGACGGGGTTATTCATCGCGAGATCTACCGCGAAGTACCGCCCAAGGTGGAGTATTCGCTGACGCAACTGGGAAACTCTCTCGTGCCATTGGTGAGTGCCATGCGCGAGTGGGGCGCGGTGCATGAACGCACGATTCTGGAACTGCGGCGGACGGCGGCCGCTGACGATAAGGTCGGGGCGTAGTTGTCATCGATCAATTGCTGCAGGTCCTGATCGAAGCTTGGCGCAATCACCTTGTAACTGTCAGTCAGTCTGTCCAGAAACACTGAGTTTTTGAACAGTGGCGGGGCGACTGGTAGTAGCGGGTCGCTTACTGTTCGCATGGCCCCGTCGCCAACGCCCTTTGCAGGAGCACACCCATGAGCGACATTGAATTACTGTCTTTGTCTCCCGACGGTCGCTACCAAGTCCAGGCGATCCCGTGGGAAGCAGGCAACTCCCATTGGGTGTTCCCGCCGCAAATCATCGATACCCAAAACGGGAACGTGGTGTTTGGCTTCGAGGATGATCTGTGGTCGGCAGACCGCAGCACCTGGCTAAGCCCGAACCGGGTTGAACTCAAGCTGCGTAAATACCCGGGCCACCGGGGACGTCTAGGGCTCACGGTGATCATTGAATGTGCGCGACGGACCGCCGAATATGGCGATGGCACCCACATCGACTTGGCGCGCCTGGAGAGCACCCTTGAAGGCATGCTCGACCTGCTCGGCTGAACCCAGTAGTCAGCAAGGAGCTGAATGATGAATTGGAAAGCCCTGGAACAGGCGCTGTTCCCATGCAGTCGCTCTCGCAACGTCAACGGTGATCAGCTCAAACAGATCGCGTGGGAGATAGCCCAGTAGTTCTTATTCAACGTTCATTGCCTCGGCAGCGAGTAGTGCTTGATGCGGCAAGGATAAGCATGACCGTCGCCTTTACAGGTGCCGTCCAGGTACCGGTAATCAAAGTGAACCACTTGCCCTTTTTTTGGCCAGCTTCGGCGTGGAAGCACCGCCTGATAGTCCGAGGTTTCGGGCGTAAACATGAAAGTCGTGCCCTGCTCCGGGCAGATCACATTGGCCGTCTTTGGGTGCACTTCCAGGATCTCGGCCTGCAACTGTGGAAATGGGTTAGTCATGACATCGGTAATCCGCAACTTCATCCTGCAGATTTGCCACGATGATGCCAAGGCGGGTTGGCAGAACAGTGAAAGCATCACCGTAAACAGTGCGTAGTAGGGGAGCTGATGTTTCATTGTTGGCGTTGCTCTTCAATCAGTGTGCAGGGGACGTCCATGTTCAGTTTCTCTTGGGTAATGAGTCTTTTGCGGCATGGCTGGTTGTCAATCAACCTCCATTTTGAACAAGCGGTGCTCGCGGGCGTACCTTAGCAAGCGCTCGTCGAGTTTTTCGGTGTCCAGATAAAATTGCGTATCGAGGGCATCCAGCGCGGCTAAGCAATCAAGGTCCGGCTCGTCTTCGCAGGTGGGCATGCTCAATTGGCGCAAGCCCTGGTCGCTCGGCACGGGCTGGGTACCGAAGAGCAGACGCCTGACCTCTTCCAGCAGCGCCAACGTCTGCGTCGCTCCCAGTTCAAGGAGACCCGCGCAAGCGTTGGCGCAGTGCTCCCCCGAGGAGTTTCCGAAGTACTGGTAGAAGCCGCCGTTATAGACCTCACCCTGTAATACGCTGACGGCGTAATAGTGCTGTTCTGCCAATGCCAGCCCTGAGAAGCCTTCGGGGGTGTTGTGTACGGGGTTGACCAGCGCCTCCCAATACAAAGCTTGCGGGCTGGCGATGTAACGCTTGCGCTCTTCGGCCCGGAGTTTGCCGTCTTCGGTACTCTGCCGATAACCGCCCTTGCACGGTATGCACATCCCGTCGTTGCGCGCAGCCGTGGTTGCCAATAACAAGTTTGCGCAAATTCGACAGGGTTGTTTTTCGCTCATGGACACTCCGCTATGGTTCTGCAACTGCAAGGCATACTCAGCGCATCCAGTCGCGCAGTACTGTGAATTCGACAGGGTCTGACTGCTCGAGCTTTTCCAGCAACGCTTTCTCATCCTCTTGAGAAACGAAGGCGTTAACTATTTTCGAGGGGCTCCGGGGGCCATCCTTGAAGGGCATGGCCACACAGGGTCTGGAAAAAAGTTCGGCAAGCAGCGCACGGTCTGCAGGAAGCAGTGCTGGATGGAGCAATTGCACTTCATGAATGAGTGCTGCGCCAATCTCGGTTTGATGTGTCAGGTGGGACAAGTTGGCCGCGATGCGCACATAGTGGCTCGCCACCCATGACGATATGTCGGTGTGGGCAAGGCTTGTCGTCTGCCCGTAATGCAGTGCTTGCGCAATACCCGTCGCCCCGTTTTCAAGCCGCACGAAGCAGTAAGATTCACCGCCTCCATTAGTTGCGAAAGGCAGGAACGTTCGACCTTGCTGGTCATCCGGATTGAGCCACTCATCAATTTCGCGCTCGGCCTCTTCGGCATCAAGCCAAAACAAGTCGTAAGCACTGCGCATGGTCCCTTTGTCCGATTGCGCTAAGGCAATCAGTGCCGAAAAACGTTCCGGTAGCTCAATGCCGATCTTGAGTGCAAGCTTTTGAAAATGGGCTTCCATTTCAGCGGCCGTCCTTGCTTCACAATAAGCGGTTTCTTTGCCATGCAGCCGATACTTCAAGCACCAGAACTCGGAAGGTAGCGTCCGTCATTGCCCGACGCCCTCACTTCCGAGTAGAGACCAAGTACTCAGAATTTCATCACAAGCTATCCGGATCCCCAAAAAACATCTGAATCCGCGACCGCAACCATCTTTCCCCGGGGTCATTGTCCTGCGACCCGCGCCAAGCCATGTGCAGCTCGAACGTACGCGATTCGATCGGCAACTCTTCCGAGCGCACCCCCCCGGCAGCCGTTAGTACGGCAGCCGCGTAGTCCGGCACGGTCGCCACAATGTCGGTCCCTGCAATCAGCGTGGCCAGCCCGTTGAACTGCGGAACCGCCAGCACGACGTGGCGTTTGCGGCCGATTTTTTCCAGGTGCTCATCGATGAAACCGCCCAGGTCACCGGCAAACGACACCAGGGCGTGGGGGCGGGCGCAGAAGTCGTCCAGGGTGATCGGCCCCGGCATGGTGTCGGCGCGCAGGAGTTTGGGTTTGCTGCGGCGCAGCACTTTGCGCTTGGCGTTGGCGGGGAGGTCGTCGGTGTAGCTGACGCCGATGGAGATTTCCCCGGAAGACAGCAGCGCCGGCATCAGGATGTAATTGGTGCGACGCACCACCAGCACGATGCCCGGTGCCTCGGAGCGCAGGCGCTTGAGCAGTGAGGGCAGCAGGGCGAATTCGACTTCATCGGACAGGCCGATGCGGAACACCGCGGTGCTGGTGGCCGGGTCGAAGTCGGCGGCGCGGCTGACGGCGGTGGAAATGGAGTCCAGGGCAGGGGACAGCAGGCCGAAGATCTCGATGGCCCGCGCGGTGGGTTCCATGCTGCGCCCGGTGCGCACGAACAGCGGATCGTCGAACAGCCCGCGCAGCCGCGACAACGCCGCACTGATCGCCGGCTGACCGAGGAACAGCTTCTCGGCAGCGCGGGTGACGCTGCGTTCATGCATCAGTGTTTCGAAAACGATGAGCAGGTTGAGGTCGACGCGACGCAGGTCGTTGCGATTCATGACGGGGGTCTCGGGGACATGGGTCGATACAGGTTCAAAACAGCAGCGGCGGCCCAGACGCGCGCCACGTGTGTAACTCAGGCAGGGATATTACGGGTAAATACCGGTTGTCTGCATCGTTGAATTTTCCTGCGTGGCTGTAAATGCGCTTCCCGCCACCACCGATCAGGCCCGCTGACGCGCGTCGATGAAACCTTGACGGATATAAACACACCAATCTTTTGGTACTGGCCCTTTGTAATCCGGGCCGATGCAGCCAGCGTGGGACGCGGGATTCATCGATATGTGGCCTCCGGGTTGCAATGTCGCGGTGAGCACCCAACAATGTGCGCCCAGCAGGCCCGGGACGGCCGCTACAGATTCGGCGAGCGCCTGCATCATCAGAATCGACAGCAGGCATGTTGACTATTAATAGCCACTGATAGTGTTACCGGCGGCGTCCGGATAGAGTTCATGGCATCAAGGTTCATAAGGCGAGGTTCGAAATGTCCCGCACGATCCGTTTTCATCAGTTCGGTCCGGCCGAGGTGCTCAAAGTAGAAGAGCTGCCGGTCGCGTTGCCTGCACCCGGTGAGGTGCAAGTGCGCGTCCAGGCGATCGGCGTCACCTGGTACGACGTGCTGTGGCGACAAAATCTGGCTTCATCCCAGGCTCGCCTGCCGGCCGGTCTGGGTTCCGAAATGGCGGGCGTCATTACCGCCATCGGCGATGGCGTGACCGACCTTAAAGTGGGCGATAAAGTCGCCAGCTTTCCTTCGGCTGACGTCAATGTGTACCCGGTCTACGGCGAGCTGATTCTGCTGCCCCAGACTTCCGTGACCCGCTATCCGGACGTGCTCACCCCCAATGAGGCGGCCGTTCACTACACGCCGATGCTGGTGGCGTACTTTGCTTTCGTTGAGCTGGCACGGGCAAAACCCGGGCAAACGGCGCTGGTCACCGACGCCAGCCATTGCGCGGGCCCTGCGTTCCTGCAACTGGGCAAGGCGCTCGGCATCAAGGTGATCGCGGCGACCAAGACCGACGCTTGCCGCGAATACCTGCTGAAGATGGGTGCGGACAAGGTGATCGTCACCGAGGAAGAGGATTTGCTTCTGACGATCAACCGCTACACCGACAACCGTGGCGTGGACATTGTCCTCGACGGTTTGGGTGGCCCGCAGATGTCGATCCTGGGTGATGTGCTGGCGCCACGTGGCAGTCTGATTCTCTATGGCCTGCAAGGCGGCAACCAGACGCCGTTTCCGGCGTGTGCAGCGTTTCAGAAGAATATTCAGTTCTTCGTGCACTGTGTGGGCAACTTCACCGGCAAGCCGGAGCTGGGCATCAAGCAGGACGAAGAGGCGATCAAGCGTGCATTGCGCGACATCAACCAGATGACGGCGGATGGCATGCTGGTGCCGCAGATCACCAAGGTGTTTCCCTTTGATCAATTGGTCGAAGCCCACCGTTTGATGGACGGTTGCCCGGTGGGCGGTCGCGTGGTGGTTGAGGTTGATCCATCCTGAGTGCAGACCATCGCGCTCATTGAATGCTCGACGCGTTTGACCTGGCGTCGGGGTTGAGGTGTCGGAGACCGGGTTAAAGGTGTCCGCCCTGTCAGTCACCGGTCACGTTGTATCACTGAAGCCTTCCGGAATGTTCTGGAAGGCTTTTTTGTTTATGGGGTGTTTAATTTATTGATCCACGCGCCACGTGCGTGACGTTGTAATACTTTTCCAATCAATAAGCTGTTTGTTTTAATAAACGCTTATTTAAACATCCTTGTTTAATTCCGATCCTGAATTGTCGAAATGAGAACCTTCACGTGTCGGTGATGGCTGGCTTGTAATTGTTCGGTGTGCGTCGATAATAGTTTCAATAATTAAATGCTCAAGGAACGAGTCGATGCTTGTTGACCTGCCGCCCTTTGTTTTGCGTGATGATCGATCCTCCGCGCCCACTCCTGTCGGGCCTGCCTCATGCCTGGGTATCAAGCCTATTATGGCCAGCAGTATCGCCACGCTGTTCGGTCGGGTATCGAAGCCATGAGTTCGATGCACGAACAAGCCATGAACTACGTCTATCAGCAAGTGCTGCAACGCCTCTCGGGTTATATGAATCGCAACGAACGAACCGCGCTTCAGTTATTGATTCAGCGTTTGATTGTCGCTGCGGGCGGGATTGACAGGATCGGCGGTTATAAAGTGCTGGTGGCGTTCAGCGGCGGCAAGGACAGCGCCTATACCGTGGCCATGTTGCGTGCCGCGCAACTGAGCATTGCCGCACGAGGGCCGGCCACGTTCAGGCTGCGGGTGGCCAATATGCGCCATGCGGGCATTACCTCGGCGGTGATGGGCAACATCGACCGCTGTTATTCGGCGCTGTTTCTGCACGACGACCCGAGGGTCGAGCTGCTGGTGATCGATCATCAGTACGTGCAGATCTTCGAGCCCGACTTGCCCTTTTCAACGGCGGGTCGTGAGCAGAATCGCTCCGACCTGCTGCTGGGCGGGCACCTGACGGCGGGCGATGCGCGGACCACCTTCTGCAACAGCTGTTATCTGGGCATGGCGGATTTCATGGTTCGCGCCGCCAGTTGGGGGGACGGCGTCAATGCGGTGATCAGCGGCGACTCGCTCAAGGAGCAGAAGCAATATGCGACGTGGATCATGCGTCTGGCGCGCCATGGCGGGCAGAAAATCGAGCCTTGGCACACGTTGGGTTTTAGCGGCGCGTTGAGCGTCATCGACCGTGTCGGTCGCGCTTACTACGAGGAGTTGTACGGTGAGTCGGCCGACGCGTCGGGCTATGGCCGGCCACCCGTCTACCTGAACCGAACCATCGCCCCGACCTTGCTGACCGCCGCGGACCTCATTGGCTTTCGCACGGAGGAACACTGGGGGCTGCTCACTGACTTTCTGGGCTTCCGGTTCGATGACCTGGCGTTTAACTTCAGTGAGTCCGACTGTGCCAACCCGCTGTTGATGGCCCATCTGCGCGGGCTAAAGGCCGAATTCATCGAGGGGCGGGCGTACAGTGAAGGCATCGCCGAGTACCTGAAGCTGGCGGCGGCCATGATGCGCCGCAAACGCATGCCTGCCCGATTGATCGCCCAGGCGCTGGCCGCCTACGACAGCCCCGAAAAAATCGACGATCGTCGTCAGCTTGCCGAAGGCTACGGCCAGGAGGCGTTTGGCCTGGGCGAGACCCAATGGGTGTGCCTGCTGTTCTCACCCTTTGTCGACGCCGGCGCGCGGCTTGAGGATTTCCTGCGCCGCTACCACCCCGGCATGCTGGTGGGGCTCAGCGATCTGCACAAGACGCTCGCCGGGCAGCTCGTTCCGGACCTCGTGCCGCACTGGCTGGTGGAAGTCAGCGGCCTGAGCCTGAATGGGCTGCAATCGCTGTACGCCAAGCGCCACGTGGACTTTAACGACGACCGCTCGATCATCGCCCGGGTACGCGCCAGCGACCCCGACAAACGCCGGGTCGCGACGGTCGATCCACACACCGGCGCCCTGACCACGGAACTGATTTCGGGGCGCTGAAGGCTGCACGGTGAACTGACGCGATGTGATGCGCTGAGCCTCGGGCGGTCGACGGGGCTCTTTCTCAATGACCCTGCGCCTTGCGCATGGAAGGGGTGTTCGATGAATAACAACAAGACCGACTTCGCCTACCAGATGGTTTACCGCTACCTGCTCAGGTTGACCAACGAACTGTCCGCCGGGCCGGCGGTGCGCCTGCCGTCGTTGCGGCTGCTGGCGCGACGGCTGCGGGTGTCGATTTCCACGGTGCAGAACGCCTACAGCCTGCTGGAAAAAGAAGGGCGAATCTGCGCCGTACCCAAATCCGGCTATTTCGCACTGCCCAATCCCTGCAACGAACTGCCGCTGGAAGGCGATGACGTGTTCACGCGTTTTCATGCCAGCGCCCGGCGCCCGGACATGTTCGTCTTTGGCGCCGACGAGCCGACGCTGTTGCTGTCGCTTCACGGCGCCCTGTTGAACGTTGAGCGCGACCTTATGCGTCATTATCCCTGCCAGCCCGACCCGCGTTTTCAGCCCTTCGGCGATGTCGAGCTGCGCACGGCCCTGGCCGGCCACTACACCTCGTCCACCGAGCATTGCTGGCACCCGGACAACGTGTTCATCGGGCCGGACAAGACCGGCGTCTTGAAGACCGTGATCGAAGCGCTGCAACTGCGCGACGGTGCCGTGCTGGTGGAGTCGCCGTGCGGCTGGAGCATCCTGCGCACGCTGCAGGCGTACGGGATTCGGGTGATTGAAGTTTGCACCGACGCGCAAGGGGGAATCGACGTCGACGAGCTGGGTGCGGTGATCCAGCGGGAAGACGTGAGGATGGCGATTGTGTCGTCGCAGATGGACCCGATTCGCGGGCAATTGATGCCTTCCGCCCAGCGGGCGCGGTTGGCGGAGGTGTTGAACCTGCAGGGGTTGTGGGTGCTGGAGAACGATACCCATGGCGCGTTGTGTTTCGAGGGCAACCGTTCGCCGTTTCGTGATCTGATTGATCCGGACCGGTTGTTGGTGGTGGGGGCGTTCGACAAGATGATCGGGCTGGAGGCGCCGTTCGGGTATCTGTTGAGTCGGCATTCGCGGGCGCTGTTGCATCAGCAGTGGGTGTTGCGCTCGTTTCGTTTGCCGCCGGTTCGGCAGAAGGCGATTGCGCGGTTGTACGCGTCGGGGCAACTGGATCGGCATATGGGTGAGTTACGTGGTTGCCTTGAGCAGCGGGTCGGTGAGTTGGCGAGCGGGGTGGAGGCTTATCTGGGGGATGAGGTGACGTTTGTGCGTCCTCGGGGTGGGGCGTCGATCTGGCTGGAGAGTGTGCATCGGGTGGATACGGCGCGGGTGTTCAATCGGTTGCTGGAGCAGCGGATCGTGGTAGCGCCGGGGGAGTTGTTCAGTGTGCGCGGGTTGCACCAGCAGTGTTTGCGGATCAGTGGGACGGTGGATTGGGATCAGGATATTGAGTCGATGCTGGTGGTTATTCGCAATGCGCTGGTGCAAGAGCGGCTTGTTTAGCGGTGCGGCTTATGCAGATCAAGATCAAGGGCGTCTGCCTGGGGGCAGACCGTTTCGCCTTCGGCGAGTTACTTGGAAAAGCACCCCAAGTAACCAAGGGTGCTTGCTCTCGGTTGGGTTCCTCCTTCGTCGGAATACCCTCACTCCGACGACGCTCCTTGGGCCCGCGCCGAACGGACATCCATGTCCTGACGGCGCTCTCGCCGCATCCATGCGGCTCGACCCACTGCGCGTCGTCTACGTTCGGCCTGCACCCAAGTCGCGTTTGGTGGTGTCTGGGCTTTTTGTGTATGAAGATCAAAAGCGCTGCGCAGATCAAAAGCTTCCCGGCTGAAGCCGGTCCCACAGGCTGAACGCGATTTTACTGTAGGAGCCGGCTTGCTGGCGAAAGCGGCGGGTCAGGTATGAATAAAGTGACTGACTTGATGCATTCGCCAGCAAGCCGTCTCCCACAGACTGAATTCGTACAGGAGGACCGGCTCTTGCTCGTTCCCACGCTCCGCGTGGGAACGCATCCCCTGGCGTTCTGCGCCGAAATCCGTCCGCCAATCCATTTCCGTTTGCCTCCACCGCATTGAGCTGTTATCTGTACGTCCGTCCAGTGTTCCGAACGACGGCCAGCCCTTTCAGTGACTTCCATTTCCAGCATTTCCCCCGATACCCGCGCAGCTTCCGTCGAGCCTGCGGCGGTGGCGGCTGTCGATCCGGAATCGGGGTATCGGGTGGCGGTGCGGGAGTTGTGCGAGTTCACGGCGAAGGCGGGGGATCTGGATTTGCGGTTTACGCCGTCGCCCACGGCGCAAGAGGGGATTGCCGGGCATCGGACGGTGGCGGCGCGGCGGGGGCCGCAGTATCAGGCCGAGGTGGCGTTGAGCGGGGTGTTTCATGAGCTGAAGATTCGGGGCAGGGCGGATGGCTACGATGCCGGGTTGAATCAGCTTGAGGAGATCAAGACCTACCGCGGCGATCTGAGCAGCATGCCCGCCAACCACCGGCAACTCCACTGGGCCCAGGCGAAGGTGTATGGCTGGCTGCTTTGCCAGCAGTTGCAATTGGCCGAGGTCAATCTGGCGCTGGTGTATTTCAACATCATCAGTGAGCAGGAAACCCTCATTCAGCAGCGTTTCACTGCAGCCGAGTTACAGGCGTTTTTCGAAGAACAGGCGGGCATCTTTCTGCAATGGGCGCGACAGGAGCTGGCCCACCGCGATGCCCGCGACCATGGGCTCAGCGCTTTGAAGTTTCCCCACGCCGGTTTTCGAACCGGACAGCGGGCGTTGGCCGAGTCGGTGTACAAGGCGGTCAGCACCGGGCGCTGTTTGATGGCCCAGGCGCCCACTGGCATCGGCAAGACCATCGGCACGGTGTTCCCGATGCTCAAGGCCGCGCCGACGCGCAAGCTGGACAAGGTGTTTTTCCTGACCGCCAAGACCCCCGGGCGCAAACTGGCGCTGGATGCGTTGAGCGTGATCGGGCGAAGTGCTCCGGAGCTGAGACTGCGCGTGCTGGAAATGGTCGCGCGGGACAAGGCCTGCGAATACCCGGACAAGGCCTGCAACGGCGACTCATGCCCACTCGCCAAGGGTTTTTATGACCGGCTACCCGCAGCGCGGAGCGAGGCAATGGTCAAGCCGTGGCTCGATCAGGCGGGCGTGCGTCAAGTCGCGCTGAATCATCAGGTCTGCCCGTATTACCTGAGCCAGGAACTGGCGCGCTGGTCGGACGTGGTGATTGCCGACTACAACTACTATTTCGACCTCAGCGGCATGCTGTTCGGGCTCAGTCAGTTCAATCAGTGGCGCGTCGCGGTGCTGGTGGACGAGGCCCACAACATGGTCGAGCGGGCGCGGTCGATGTACAGCGCGACCCTCGATCAACACACCATGAATCAGGTAAGGCAGAGCGCGCCGGAACCGGTGAAAAAAGCCTTGCAGCGGCTTAACCGCGACTGGAATGCCCTGCACAAGGAGCAAGTCGCGCCTTACCAGGCCTACGCCGCCACACCGGCCAAATTTCTCAACAGCCTCAATCTGTGCATCACGGCCTTCGGCGACTACTTCAACGAGCACCCCCACGCGGCCAACGGCGAGCTGCAGAGCTTCTATTTCGAGGCGATCCAGTTCGGTCGCATCGCCGAGCTGTTCGACGAGCACTTCCTGTTCGACATCAGCAAGCGTGAGCTGGGCAGCAAGTCGCTGTCCCGCCTGTGTCTGCGCAACGTCGTGCCGGCGGGTTTCGTGCGTCCGCGCCTGACCGCTGCGATCAGTGCGGTGCTGTTCTCCGCGACCCTCAATCCGCGGCATTTCTACCGTGACTTGCTCGGCTTGCCCGACACCACGGCCTGGGTCGACGTCGAGTCGCCGTTTCAACGCTCGCAGCTGGACGTCGAGATCGTCAGCCGCATTTCCACCCGCTACACCCATCGGCAGGCCTCGCTGGCGCCCATCGTCGAGCTGATGGCGCGGCAGTTCGAAGCGCGGCCGGGCAACTATCTGGCGTTTTTCAGCAGCTTCGATTATCTGCAGCAGGTGGCGGAGCTGATGGAGCGCAGCCACCCTGATGTGCCGGTGTGGAAGCAATCCCGGGGCATGGCCGAGGCGGAACGGCAGGCGTTTCTCGAGCGCTTTACGCCGGCCAGTCAGGGCATCGGGTTTGCGGTGCTGGGCGGGGCGTTCGGTGAGGGCATCGACTTGCCGGGCGCGCGGTTGACCGGGGCGTTCATCGCCACGCTGGGTCTGGCGCAGATCAACCCGGTCAATGAGCAACTTAAACAGCGGATGAGTCTGTTGTTTGGCGCCGGTTACGACTACACCTATCTCTACCCCGGCATGCAGAAAGTGGTGCAGGCGGCCGGCCGGGTGATTCGGGGTGTGGAGGATCGCGGCGTGGTGGTGCTGATCGACGATCGTTTCGCCGAGCGCAAGATTCAGCAGCTGATGCCGGCGTGGTGGCAGCTATGATGTGGGTCAGCTAAATGTCTCAAGGTGTTACGGATCGATAGCCGAGCGGCACGGTCCAACTGCCAGTAAACTGCCGCGCCACTGGCATTTCAGGCGGCGTTTCAGGTTGTTTCCCGCTGGGTCGGGACCTTTTCTTTTTTGTCTTTTCCTATTTTTCATCCACGGAGGTTTCGCATGAGTATCAGTCCATTCGCGGGCAAACTGGCGCCTGCAGAATTGCTGGTCGATCTTCCTCGTCTGGTGACGGCCTATTACACCGGGCAGCCCGACGCGTCGGTGCCAACCCAGCGTGTTGCCTTCGGTACCTCCGGGCACCGTGGCAGCTCTTTCGAATTGAGCTTCAATGAGTGGCACGTCCTGGCCATCAGTCAGGCGATCTGCCTGTACCGTCAGGCCAACGGCATCGACGGCCCGCTGTTCCTCGGCGCCGACACCCACGCGCTGTCGACCCCGGCGGCCGCTTCGGCGCTGGAAGTGCTGGCGGCCAACGGCGTCAACGTGATGATTTCCGAGGGTGACGAATACACCCCGACGCCGGCCATCTCCCACGCCATCATCTGCTACAACCGCGGGCGCACGACCGGTCTGGCCGACGGCATCGTCATCACCCCTTCGCACAATCCGCCGGAAAGCGGCGGCTTCAAATACAACCCCACCAACGGCGGCCCGGCTGACTCGCACATCACCAAGTGGATCGAGAACAAAGCCAACGAATTGCTGGCCGAGCGCATCGTCAATGTCCAGCGCATCACCTACGAAAAAGCCCTGCGCGCCGATACCACCCATCGCCATGACTACATCAACACGTACGTGGCGGACCTGAAAAACGTCATCGACATGGACGCCATTCGTGGCGCCAACCTGCACTTGGGCGTCGATCCGTTGGGCGGGGCGGGCGTGAATTACTGGTCGGCGATCGGTGAGCACTACGGCCTGAATCTGGACGTGGTGAACAAATTCGTCGATCCGACGTTCCGCTTCATGAGCGTGGACTGGGACGGCAAGATCCGCATGGACCCGTCGTCCAATTTCGCGATGCAGAGCCTGATCGGTCTGAAAGATCGCTTCCAGGTGGCATTCGCCTGCGACCCGGACCACGACCGCCACGGCATCGTCACGCCGACCGGTGGCCTGCTGGCGCCGAACAATTACCTGGCGGTGTCCATCGATTACCTGTTCCAGAACCGCCCTGAGTGGCGTGCGGATGCGGCCGTCGGCAAGACCGTGGTCAGCAGCGGCATGATTGATCGCGTGACCCGGCGTCTGGGCCGCCGTTTGTATGAAGTGCCGGTGGGCTTCAAGTTCTTCGCCGAAGGCTTGTACGAGGGTTCGCTGGGCTTTGGCGGGGAAGAAAGCGCTGGTGCATCGTTCCTGCGTCGTGACGGGACGGTCTGGACGACGGACAAGGATGGCCTGATTCCGGCATTGCTGGCCGCGGAAATCCGCGCGCGCAAAGGCCGTGACCCGAGCGAGATGTACAAGGCGCTGACCGATGAGTTGGGCGAACCGGTGTCGACCCGGGTCGAGGCGAAGGCCAACTTCGAGCAGAAAGCGCTGTTGAGCAAGCTGTCGCCGGAGCAGGTGACGTCGACGGCGCTGGCGGGTGAGAAGATCGAAAGCATCCTGAGCAAGGCGCCGGGTAATGATCAGGCGATCGGTGGCCTGAAGGTCATTACCGAGAATGGATGGTTTGCAGCAAGGCCGTCGGGGACTGAGGATATTTACAAGATCTATGCCGAGAGCTTCAAGGGCGAGGATCACCTCAAGCGTTTGGTCGAAGAGGCGCAAGTGCTCGTTGACGGCGCGATAGCGCCTTGAAAGTGTGTAGGGGACTAAAGTGTGTAGGGGACTGATTTATTTACAGCGCTCCACCGTAAATTAATCTGTCCCCGGTTAAACCTGCGCTGTGGCGTACGAAGATCAAGAGCGTCTGCCTAAGGGCAGACGTTTCGCCTTCGGCGAGTTACTTGATAAAGCCCCAAGTAACCAAAGGCTTGTGCTCCCGGTTGGGCTCCTCCTTCGTCGGGTTCCCTCACTCCGACGACGCTCCGTGGGCCCGCGCCGAACGGACATCCATGTCCTGGCGGCGCTCTCGCGGCATCCATGTCGCTCGGCCCACTCCGCGCCGTCTGCGTTCGGCCTGCACCCAAGTCGCGATTTGTGGTGTTTGAGCCATCGCGGCAGAAGATCAAGATCAAGATCAAGTGCAGATCAAGGGCTTCCCGGCTGAAGCCGGTCCTACAAGGGCGCGGCGTGTCAGCTTATGGTTTGATCGTTCCCTCGCTCCGCGTGGGGATGCATCCCGTGACGCTCCGCGTCAGTTCTCCAAACTGGACGCGCGTCGTCTGCAGGACGCAGAGCGTCCGGGGCGGCGTTACCACGCGGAGCGTGGGAACGATCAGAAAGAGCGGCGGCGATCTCCACTGTAGGACCGGCTTTAGCCGTGAAGCCCTTGATCTGCTCTTGATCTTTGAACACAAAAATCGCAGTCACCGCGAAACGCGACTTTGGTGCAGGCTGAACGCAGGTTTCGCGGAGTGGGCCGAGCGGCATGGATGCCGCGAGAGCCGCCCCCCGCCATGGATGGCGGATGGCGGCGGGCCC
>NZ_JBNNGV010000036.1:0-42711 GCF_050268485.1 Pseudomonas sp. NPDC078416
TTTCCCCATGTGAGAGTAGGTCATCGTCAAGATTAAATTCCAAAACCCCATCTGCGAAAGCAGATGGGGTTTTGTTTTTGCACGCGAAAAAGTTCTTTCCCAGCTAACAGCTAACAGCTAACAGCTAACAGCTAACAGCTAACAGCTAACACCCAACAATCAGCGCCTATAAAAAAGCCCCGCATCACTGCAGGGCTTTCTACCGCCAGGCGACTTACTTACTCGCTAAGCGTTACAACGGATTGGGTCGCTTTTACCGGAGCGGCCTCATCACGACGTTGTATGTACTTCCAGTCCGCCTCGTCGATATAGATCCCGGCAGGCCCACTGCCGCCTTCCAGGTCGATGGCGACATGTGCCGACACTTGAGGCTTGACGCTCGCCAGAATCGGTACAAAGCCCAGCTGCAAGCTTGTTTCCAGCAGCGCGGCCTGGTTTCTTTCATCAATGTCAGCGGCTTCGTCGAGGTAGTAGGGCAGACGAATCCGTCCGGCCTGCTCGCGATCCATCAGGTGCAGCAAGAGATACATGTTGGTCAGTGCCTTGATGGTCATGGTCGTACCGTTGGACGCCGCGCCATCAATGTCGGTGTGGATAACCGGTTGGCTGTTAACCTTGGTGATCTCGAACGCAAGTTCGAACAGGTCTTTCAGACCGAGCTGGTTGTGGTTAGCCGCCACAAGGCGTGCCAGATATTCTTTGGCTTCCTCATTCTTGTTGTCCTGCTCGGCGCTCTGGCTCAGATCGAATACCGACAGTGTCTCGCCTTCTTCGTACTGACCGGCGCTGTGAATGATCTGGTCGATGTGCTTGAGCGCTTCCTTGTTCGGCGCGAGGACAATGCGGAAGCTCTCCAGGTTGGACACCTGCCGGCGGTTGATCTCACGGTTAAACAACGCCAGTTGGTGCTCAAGGCTGTCGTAGTCGCTGCGGATGTTGCGTAGCGTCCTCGCGATGTCGGTCACAGCGGCACGGCGTGCCTTACCCAAAGTCAGCGCTTCATCGGTGCGGTGGGCATAAGCGTTGATCAGCAATTGCAGACGCCGCTCCATGTCGTCTTCGCTGTCGAACTTCGCAACGCCTTTCAGGCGAACCTGCGCGTACAGCGCTTCGATCTGACCGTCGCAGCGCAAGAGGCCCTGCCAGCTGTCCTGATAATCATTGAGTAGCGGCAGCAAGTTCTCCAGCGAGTCATCCACCGGCTCCATGAACGGCGTGCCAAATGGCAGATCGGTCGGGAGCAGCTGACGACGACGCAGCGCGTCATCCAGCGTGCGTTGCTTGGATTCGAGATCGCCGATCTGCCGACCGATCAGTTGCAGCTTGGCGGACAGTTGTTGAACGCGCTCGGTGAAAGCATCACTGGAGCGTTTGAGCTCGTCTTGCGCCGCTTCCATCTGGGCCAACTGCTCAAGCTTTTCGCCCTCTTCCGCGGTCAGTGTTTGAGCGCGGCGGAAGTCTTCGAGCGCCTTCTGAGCATCCAGTACCTGCTGGTACAAAGCCTCTGTCTGAGTTTTGCTGGCCGCACGGTCGGCCGCGACGGCTTGTTGAGTCTTCAGTTGCTTGAGCTCTTTCTCCAGGCGCTCTTTCTGATCGCGCAGCGCGGCGCGGTCGGCCAGCGCTTGCAGGGCAGGGGGTTCGATGTTTGACAGATTGACGGTGAGGCCGGGCACTTCGAAGCGCTCGCCCTTGAACCCATCGAGAATCGCTTCAAGCGACTTCACCCACGCATCACCGTCATCCAGCGCGATGCCTTGTTCGCCCAACGGCAAACTGAACAGCGCGCTGTTAAACAGGCGCATCAGACGCTCTACATCAGGCTGCGAGAACTCTTCGCGCAGGCGGGCATAGCTGTTGTTATCCGCATGATCGAGCTGTTGTTTCACTGACTTGAGGCGTTTTTCCAGATCGCGCAGGCGCTCATCCAGATCCTCGGCGCTGAACTGACGCGACTGCGCGAGTGCACCGGCCAGTTCATCATGGGCATCCTTGGCAGCCAGTAACTGCTGCTCCAGAACCCTGACGTCGTCGACCAGCGCGAAGCGGTTCTTCAGGACTGCCAGCTCGCCGATCCAGCGCTGGATGTTGCTGATCTCGCGCTCCAGTCGCATCAGCTCTTGAGTGCTGCCACGCTGGTCGTTCTGCAGCGAATCCTGTTCGTTACGGTACTGCTCGCTCTGAATGACCAGCTCTTCTTTGCGCGCATTGGAATAGTCCTGCCATGTGCCCAGCAAGGAGTCGAGCAATGGCGACAGGCGATGCAGCTTGCCGCGGAGGATGTCGCGCTGTCTGACGCCGTTGGCCAACGCTTCGACCAGCGGGCCGGCGAGCACCAGTGCGTTGTAGTCCTGCTCCATGCGTCGTACGTCGCGGAACGCTTCTTCGCACGCTGCTATGTAATCGACGCTGCCGGAACGCAGGCTGTGCTCAAACGCGTCGAGGAACAGCTGCTTCAATTTGGCAGCAGTGATCTCGCGCATGTGCAGCAAGTTGATGAACAGCGCGCGGAAGGTCTTCAGGCTCTGTTCACTGGTCGAGCGCAGAGGAATCAGCGTCAGGTCCAGCGGAATCGACGTATGGCCACCGACCAGCAAACGGCGCAGTTCATCGGGCTTGAGCTCATAGGCCTTCAAACCCTGGCTTTCCAGATTGGCAAACAGCTCCTTCTGACGCAGGCAGGTATCGTCCTTCTGGTAATGAGCCAGGTCCAGCTTGCCGGCATAGGCAAAGAACTGGTGCCCGAAACCGCCGCCGGGGCCGCGACCGACCACGCCGATCACATGAGGGCCGTGGGGCAAGGAGACTTCGACGAGGATGTAGCTGGTGTCAGAAGCGAAATAGAAGCGCCGCGATTGATCAAGGCTGTATTTGCCGAAGCTCATGTCCGACATGCGCGCCAGAATCGGGAACTGCAAAGCGTTGATCGACGCACTCTTGCCCAGGTTATTGGCGCCGTAGACCGACAGCGGATGCTCCAGTGGAAACAACCCGAGGCTGTAACCGGCCGTGTTCAGTAGCGCAAAGCGGCGTATGCCGTAGCGTTCCTGGCTCATGCGTCATGCTCCTGTTCTTCAGCGATCGCCCGGGCTAGCGCTTGCTCTTCGGTTTCTGCGGATTCATCGAATTCGGTGAGGTCCAGCGGGTCGTCGGTTTCCAGCAGTCGCTCATCGCTGTCGTCGTCGATCAGCACCGGGGCCGGCAACGGCAGGGCGCTATGCAGGCTGGCCGCCAGATCACGGTCTTGCTGTACGGACAGGCAGACGTCGAGGAAGCGATGCATGGGCGGCAGGAAGCGATAGATGCCGACTTCCTCTGCGGCGAACCCCAGCTGGGTCATGCGGCGCATGATTTTTTCTTCCAGCTCTTCCTGAGTCTGTACTTCAGCTTGCAGGAACAGATCGCGGTACTTTTCCAGCAGCGAGGGCAGCTCGTCACGCCCCAGGCTGCCGCCATCGAGCACGGCAACCGGGTCGCGGCCCTGGTCGGCCAGGTGCTCGACGAGGATGAATGTGAACAGCGCCAGACGTTGCGCGGTCTTGTTGACCTGCGCGGCCGCCAGATCAGGCACGAAGTAGTAGAAGCCACGGGTGTCGCAGACCAGCTCGAAGCCCAACGCCTTGAACAGGCCACGGTATTGGTCTTGAAGATTGGACAGTTGCGCGTACAGCTCGGGATCGCGGCGGCTGACGTGGTAGCCCTTGAACAGCTCGCGGAAGATCGGCGCCAGCTGGGTCATTTCGGATAGATCAAGATGCATGGGCGGTGCCCTCGGAATTCTCTGGGGTGGCGTCTTTGCTCGAGAGCAGGGCGAAGGAGCGCAGGCTGACACGGTGCTCCTGAGTCAGGTATTCGCGGCGTTCAAGTCGCTCGCGCTTGAAGCGTTTGTCCCGCGACAGGCGCGAAAACCAGTACAGCAATTCGTCGGTCGCGCCGGTGGGCTCCTGCTCCAGCAGCCAGACCATCAGATCCGGCATCGGCAGGGCGTCTTCGCAACGCTCGACCATCTCTCTGACCGTACGTGGCGCGCGAGGCGGCTCGCCCTTGCGAGTGACATTGGCCTTGGGGAAGCGCGCGGGCTTGGGCTCGAAACGCGCCAGTGCATACACGTATGCTTCAACCTGATTGGCACTGCCGAGAAACGTGCTTTGCGGACGGGTGAACATCGGCATCGCCGCTTGTGGCACGGCGTCGAGGCCTCGTCGACGGATCGCCGACAATGCGAGGGCCGCGCCGCGGGTCACAGCATTGTGGCGACGGGCCTCTTCACGCAGCGGCAGCAGCAATTCACGCGCATGACGCAGGGTCAGCTGCGCGCTGGTCTGCATTTCGAGGATCCGCGCGTGGGTGCGCAGGAGCATGTCGTCGTCGACCAGATGGCCGAGACGTTGCTGATCGGTGAGCATGCGCAGCAGCACGTTCTCTACCTTGCGTACGCCCTGTTCGAAGGCGCCATCAGCGTTCACCAGCTGGATCATCGGCTCGACGTATTCATCCCAGGTCGCCAGTACTTCCGCGTAACGCTGACGCAGCGGAATCTGTCGATCACTGGTCTTGGCGCGTTCTGCCACGGCCACCAGCGCCTGCTCATCGTTGGCGAGCTTCTTTAGTACATCGCGCACGCGCATGTCGAGCAGGCGCAGTTGCCGCGCCAGGTCATTGGCGTCGCGGGCGTCGAAAGCTTCCTGTATGTAGCCGGCCAGCCGTTCGAGGTGGCGCAGGTACGCTTCGATTTCCAGGCACAAGCCCAGCCGATGCTCGCGGCGCAGGTACGAGAGGAAATCGTGGATCTGCGCGTTCAGCTCGAAACGGTTCGGGCTTTTCGCCACCGGGACCAGAATGTCGAGCCGAATCCAGACGTCCAGCAGAGTGGTGATGTCCTGGGGCGTGCTCTCCAGTTGCTGGGCCGCCAGCTGCAAGCGTAGTTCGCTCAGGCTCAGAGTGCCCTGGTCGAAGTGCTCGCAGAGTGGCTCGAGAAGCGCCCAGTGTTCGGCAAGGGCGCGCAGGACGCGCTTAGGTTCGATCATCGGATGGTCGCTGACTGGCAAATAAAAGCGGCGATTGTACTGCATCGCCGGGCTCGTTTTTCACCCACAGTCGATCAACAGCGGCGGGAAGCGGTGAAGGCCTGTAGAATCTCCCGCCTGACTTTATCCACAGGTAGCTGACCTTTGCTCAACGAGCCTCGTCGTCGCGCTTATCTGACCGCCATGCAGGTGGTCAGCTGGCTGCCGCGCACTGAATTGCCTTTCGCCGCGCCGTCGCGTCCCGAGCTGCTTGCGCCCGTGCCGCAGGTAGTGGACGCGTCTGTGCCGGTTATTCAGGCGGATGCGCCAGTCGCGCCGGACCGCGACTCGCCACCCGCTGCTCCCACGCCCGTTGCGCGTACCGTCGAGCGGCCGAAGATCGATATACCCCGCCCATCCAGTGCGCCCAAGCCAAAGCCTGTGCAGGAAGAAGCGGCCTCACCGGCCGTGGTAAAAGCGCCGGTTGCGCCGCCGCCCCGTTTTGCCCTGCAACTGCTGCGCGCCGGGAGTTGCCTGTTGCTGGTGGAGCTGGTGACCGGCGAGCCGTTTCAGAGCCGCGACCCTTCCTATCTGTTGCTCAAGGACATGCTGCGCGCCGCTGGCCTGCCGGACAGCCCACAAATCATCGGCGAGCCTGTGCGCTGGCCGCTGTTGGTGCGCGGGCAAATGGATCAAGGGCCGGAAGCCGCGCGGGATTTCGTCCAGGGTTTTCTGTACGCCCGGGTCGAAGAGCAACCTTGCACCTGCCTGTGGCTGATCGGACTTCCGGCGCTGCGGTTTGCGGCTGAAACTGACGCTGAATCCTACAATCTTGAACTCCAGGTCGACGGCCTGGGGTTAGCCTGGGCGCTGCCGGGTCTGGAGCTGTTGATGGACGAGCCGCAGCGAAAGGCCGAAGTGTGGCGCTCCATGCGTCAATTGATGGGCCGTTGGAAGACCGCAGATGAATGACGCAGTAACGTTTCGCCGCATGACCGAAGCTGACCTGGACGCTGTCCTGAAGATCGAATACGCCGCTTTCAGTCATCCCTGGACGCGGGGCATTTTCATCGATGCGCTGAAGTCATACGAAGTCTGGCTGATGTTCGAAGGCAGTCAGCAGGTGGGGCATGGGGTGATCAATGTGATCATCGATGAGGCGCACTTGCTCAATATTACGGTCAAGCCCGAGAGCCAAGGGCGCGGGTTGGGGCTGGTGCTGCTTGAGCACCTGATGAAGCGCGCCTACGAGATCAATGGCCGGGAATGTTTTCTCGAACTGCGAGACAGCAATCGCTCAGCCTACCGTTTATACGAGCGCTACGGTTTCAACGAAATAGGCCGACGTCGGGATTACTATCCGGCAGTGGGCGGGCGTGAGGACGCTATCGTCATGGCCTGCACGCTGTTCGAATAATCCCGGGCCGTCGTGGGGGCGAACGAAGTTCGCCCCCACAAAGCTGCAGCCGCTGATCAGACGCCAGGCTTGCCGTCCAGCGGATCAAGAATGGCCATTTCTTCTTCGTCCAGGCCATCGCCACCGCCAATGTCATCTTCATCGACGATGCTCAGGTCCAGATCAGCCGGGCCACCTTCGCCGGCTTCGCGAGGCGAGCGTGCGCCGTCTTCGCGGATCAGCGTTTCAGGGCTCATGTCGTCGTCGGTCGGGTTGTGATCATCGGTGGATGCACCGGTCATCCCGGCTTCACGTACGCGTTCATCAGGGATCAATGTGTCCAGCTCATCTTCAGGAATGATGTCGCCAATGCGCCCGCTCGGCTCATTGTTGTCGTTGAAGTTGAGCTCTTCCATCGATCCCATGCGGTCTTCGTTGTCATCGATGGGCTCAGGTTGAGTGGCATCGAATGGACGGCGTGAATCGTTCATGGCAAATCCTCAATAATGTCGGTCCTAATGGGTGGACCGGACGACATGGCGAAGATTCCATCTGCTTCCTGATCGGTGTTTGCTGATCGGCCCATTATCCGCGTGACCCGAAGCGCCGAGCCCCAGTCATAGCTGAGCATCATTTCCGAGGCATCAACGCATGAACGAACTACAAGACTTGATCGACAACAACGAACGTTGGGCTGCCGCCATCAAGGAAGAAGACCCGGAGTTCTTTGCCAAGCTGGCGCGCCAGCAGACGCCGGAATTCCTCTGGATCGGTTGTTCGGACGCCCGTGTTCCCGCCAATGAAATCGTCGGCATGCTGCCGGGGGATCTGTTCGTGCATCGCAACGTGGCGAACGTCGTGCTGCACACTGACCTTAATTGCCTGTCGGTGATTCAGTACGCCGTCGACGTGCTGAAGGTCAAACACATCCTCGTCACCGGCCACTATGGTTGTGGCGGCGTGCGCGCTTCGATGCAGGACCGCCAGTTCGGCCTGATCGACGGCTGGCTGCGCACGATCCGCGACCTGTATTACGAAAACCGCGAACTGCTGGCCAAGCTGCCGACTGAAGAAGAACAGGTCGATCGACTGTGCGAGCTGAACGTGATTCAGCAGGTCGCCAACGTCGGCCACACCAGCATTGTGCAAAACGCCTGGCATCGCGGGCAGAAGCTGTCGGTCCACGGCTGCATCTACGGCATCAAGGATGGACGCTGGAAGAGTCTGAACGCGACCATCAGCGGTCCGGAGCAATTGCCGCCGCAGTATCGTTTGCGTCCGCAGGGGGAGTGATCGAGTAGGGCAAGCGTCCATCAAGGTGTAGGAGTGAGCTTGCTCGCGATAGCGTTAGTCCAGTCACATCTGTGTGAGCTGAAGACATCGCGAGCAAGCTCACTCCTGCAGGATCGGTGCGTTAAAGCTGAGCGTTCTTCATCAGAGGCAGCGGCTTCTGCAGTTGCTTGATCTGCCGAGACACTTCGCCCGTCCGGCATTTCGCTGCCGCCTGATCCGGCGTCAACTTGCGCACCGTGGTGAAGAACAACTTGCAGGTCTCAACTTTGTTGGTCACCTGCCAGTTGGTGGTGCATTGGTTCAACAGCGCGGTTGGATCGGTGGTCGGTTTCTGCCCCATGCCGGCTTGCCAGCACGCCGCGCTCAGGTCCTGGCCCATGACTTTCAAGCCGGCTTCATCCGCCTTGGCTTCGTCCCCGCCGTAGTTGCTTTTATCCGCCGCATTCCAGATATAGCTCGGGTGATTGGAACCCAGTACGGCGACGCTTTGCCCACTGGCCGGGCTGACGCTCGCCAGGCCCAACACCGGCACCGTCACGTTGTATTGCTGCTTCAGCCAGGCGCGCACGGGGGCACCGAAAGCGACCATCGGCAGCGATGCACCTGCCGCTGTTTGCGTCAGTTGCCTGACCATGGTCGTCTGGTAATCGGTGAAGTAGCTGTAAACGTTTTCAAGGTCCTTGCCGGCGTTGGAGGGCGCAGCGATGGGCGCGATGTCGATGATGGTTTGATAGGCCGGCGTCTGCTCCTTGGGGATGCCGTTATCGGTGAGCAGCTCGGACCAGCGGTCGGTAGTGGCCGAGAAAAGATAGTCCTGGGCTTGCGTCAGCGAGTAGTCCGGCGGGAAATGCAGCAGCTCGACGCTCTTGCGGTTCTCCAGCGCCATGCCTAGTGGCAGAAACAGATACCAGTTATAGGCAAATTTGTTATCGGCGTTGAGTTTGCTCGCGCCGGCGTAGGCCAGGTCGCCGGCGTCGAGCAGCGCCGAGAGTGGTTTGTCGTAGCCGTCCGGCACACCGGTGATGTCGGCGTAGATCACATCATTGTCGTTGTGCACCGCCACCTTGGCAGCGGCGTAGCCGTCTCGCTGCACGCTTTGCGTGAGGTAGTGCTCGACGGTCTGTTCCAGCGTCCAGTTTCGGAAGCAGATGACATTGCAGTTGTTCGGGTAGGCAAACAGGTGTGTAACGCGTTCCTTACTCCCCAGTTCGACGTTGACGTCGGCCTGAGCGGTGAGGCTTAGCGTCAATGCGGTCAGTGCGATGCTCAATGCAGCGGTTTTTTTCATGCTCATGTCCTTGTTGGCGTAGACACCCCTCTACGTGGGTGGTGTTTCGATGATGAAACACTTGGACATGACTGGGAATGGGCAACAATGGCTGCGGGCCATTTTCAATGGCGCGCGCGTCAAAGCACGAACCGCTGAACCATTGTGTTCAAGTCGGTTGCCAGCATCGACAGCGCACTGCTCGCCACCGTGGTTTGCTGAGCGCCTGACGCCGATTGCGTCGACAGATCGCGAATGCTGCTCAGGTTGCGATCGACTTCGCTAGCCACTTGAGCCTGTTGCTCGGCGGCGCTGGCGATCAGCATGTTCCGGTCGCTGATGGTCGAGGTTGCGCTGATGATCACCGTCAGTGCATGACCCGTTGCCGCGGCCTGCTCCAGGGTGAGATTGGCGTGGGCCGCGGTGACGCGTAGCGTTTGCGCGGTCTCCTGAGTGCTTTTCTGTACATCGTTGATCAGGGTCTCGATCTCGGTGGTTGACGCGCTGGTGCGTTGGGCGAGCGAGCGTACTTCATCGGCGACCACGGCGAATCCGCGGCCCGCTTCGCCCGCCCGTGCGGCTTCGATGGCGGCATTCAGTGCAAGCAGGTTGGTCTGGTTGGCAATCGCTCGGATCACTTCGAGAATCTTGCTGATGCTCAGCGTGCGCTCGGCGAGACCGTCGGCCTGGTGAGAAGAATCCAGAACGTTGTCGGTCAGCTCCTTGATCGAATCAATGGTGCCGGTCAGGCGCAGACGTCCCTCGGCGGCCGCTTCGTTGGACGCCTTCGATTCGCTCGACGTGCTGCTGGCGTTATCGGCGACTTCCCCGGCAGCCTGACTCATCTGGTTCACGGCAACTGCCGCCTGTTCGATCTCATCGTTTTGCAGTTGCAGGTTTTTGGCACTGGCCTCGGCAATCGAGCCCATCTCATGGACCGACTGGCTCAACTGGCCCGCCGCGGCGTAAATCTGATCGATCGTGCCGTGAAGATTGGCGCGCATCAGGCCCAGGGTCTTCAGTAATTGCGCCGTTTCGTCCTTACCCTCCGGAATCGGCTGCGGGCTCAGATCGCCTTGAGCAATGGTGCTGGCGATATGCAGCGACTGACGCAGGGGGCGAATGATGCTCAGGCTCAGGCGCCACGCGAGCAACAACGTGAGCACCAGCGCCACCACGATAGCGCTGACGGCGATGATACGGGTCTGCTGGAAGCGCGCGCCGGCGGCATCGACGGTGCCCGCCGCACTTTGCTTGTTCAGCTCGCGCAGCAACTGCACTTGCATGTCCATCAGGTCACCCTGCAGGCTCAGCGTGGTGTTGAGCAGCATGCGCGCGTCGTCCAGTTTGCGTTGTTCGATCAGCGCGATTTCGTCGTGAAGCCCCGGCATGAAGGCGGCATAGGCGTCTTGGAGCGCCTTGATGGAGTCCCGCTCGGTGCTGTCGGTGGCGTGGGCGAGATAGTCGACGAAGCCTTTTTCGACCTCGTTCTTCAACTGCTCGACGTTGATTTTGCTCGTCACCACCGCGCCGGGGTCGTCGGCATTGGCGATCAGCCTCGCGCTCTCGCCGCGCAACTTGATCAGGTCGATGGCGATCGCGTCCGCCATGGCAATGCTGGGCAAGGACCCACTCTCAACCGCCTCCCCCTGATCGCGGATGCTTTGCATCTGCAACAGGCAGAACACACCGAGCGCCACCAGCAACAGCGCGGTCACGCCGAAGCACAGCACCAACCGCTGGGTAATCCTGAAACGACGCAGGAAAGCAGGCCTGGAAGAAGGACGGACCACACGACGCAATAACCTTTTCACTGCCAATCATCCCATCGACGAAAACACCGGAGAGATGGTTATAGAGGTGTTCCATGATGTCTTTGTGACATTGCTGGGAATGTTTCGGAATTGTTGCGGTACGGTCAGATGGTGCGAGACAAAAGGATATCAGCGGGAAGCCGGGTGGGCATTGTCAGCGCTGATTGTGGGATACGTCTTTGCAACTCTCGGCGGCCTTGTTGCGTTATTTTCTGTACATACAATAATTCAATGCAGATAATCTTCGACATCGCAAAATGCGACATCACCCTTCTAAAGCGTGGCCTCGACTTTAGGGATGCCGGCCTGGTATTCGCCGGCAGGCATTTGACCCACGAAGATTGCCGGCAGGACTACGGGGAAACCCGATATATCACGGTTGGTGTGTTGTCAGAGCGTATGGTGGTCCTGGTCTGGACACCGCGCGGCGCGGCTCGCCGTATCATTTCCATGAGAAAAGCCAATGAGCGTGAACAAACCCTCTACCGGCATCGACTGGGTTGATCCCGACGATGCACCCGAGTTGTCAGATGCATACTTCGATCATGCTGATGAATACATGGGAGAACAACTGGTCAAGCGTGGCCGACCTCGTGCGGTTCTTCTGCGAGAGCGGATTACCATTCGCCTGGAGCACGACGTGGTGGAGCAATTCCGGGCTTCAGGACCAGGTTGGCAAACGCGTATGAATGCTGCGCTGGTCGACTGGCTAAAAACCCATGAGCCATCCGAAATAGCGCTATGACCTTCAAGGCATCCTAAGCACCAATCTCCTCCATAAACTCCCGCAAAAACCGCTCCGCCCGTGCATGCCTGACCTGCGCCATATGGCGGCCCGCGGCCGTTTTAAACCCCTGCGCCAGGGTGAAGATTTTGGTTGTGAAGTGATCGACAGCGAAGCGTTTGTCGTCCAGGTCGCGCTGTTGCGCCTGCGGGTCGACCGGATCGTAGAGATGGCTGCCCATCCGCCCGGACACGTAGAACAGCCGCGCCACGCCAACCATGCCGAGGGCGTCGAGACGGTCGGCGTCCTGCAGGATTTTTGCTTCCAGCGTGGTGGGTGTGATGTTGGCCGAATAGCTGTGGGACTCGATGGCGTGTGCGACGGCCTGGGTGCGCTCCTCGTCCCAGCCCATTTCGGCCAGTAGCTCGGTCGCTTTTGCCGCGGCCAGACGCGAGGCGCTTGAGCGAAAGGGCGAGTTCTTTTCCACCGAAACGCAGTCGTGGAGCAGGGTGGCGGCGAGCAGGACTTGATGATCACCGCCCTCCGTGTCACGAATGGCGCAGACGTTGCTCCAGACTCGGTGCAGGTGGGAAACGTCGTGGGAGCCGTCGAGCCTTTCCGCCACGGTGTGGGGAATCAGCAGGTCGGCGAGGGACTGAAAAGGGGCGAATGAGAGAGCGGTCATTGATCATCCTGTCGATGTCGGCGGACGGTGCGCC
The DNA here is from genome assembly GCF_050268485.1 of Pseudomonas sp. NPDC078416. NCBI lineage: Bacteria > Pseudomonadati > Pseudomonadota > Gammaproteobacteria > Pseudomonadales > Pseudomonadaceae > Pseudomonas > Pseudomonas sp. NPDC078416. The sequence goes on from NZ_JBNNGV010000036.1 coordinate 12,217, forward strand.
AGCATACAGATTGACTCGCGTCAGCGCTCCCGGTTCGCTGATCACTGCCACGCACGTTGCACGGCAGAGGTCAGTTCAGTCGTCGCGCATTAACTCACTGGCCTTTCATGGCCGCTGTCAGCCTGTCCACGTTGTAGCGAAACATCGCCACGTAGGTCGCCGCCGGGCCGTCTGCGGGTGACAGCGATTCCACGTACAGCTCGCCGCCCGGGTGCGCGCCGCTGGCTTTGGCAATCTGCTGCACGAGGCGCGGGTCGCCGGAGTTTTCGAAGAAGTAGGCGCTGACGTGCTCCTTTTTGATCTGATTGATCAGCTTGCCGACGTCAGCCGCCGAGGCTTCGGTTTCAGTGGAAAAGCCCAGCGGCGAGAGGAAGGTCACGCCATAGGCGTCGCCGAAATAGCCGAAGGCGTCGTGGGACGTCAGCACTTTGCGCTGTGCGACCGGGATGGCGCCGATCTGAGTGCGGGCGTAGGCGTCAATGTCCTGCAGTTGGGCGATGTATTTCTCACCATTGGCTTTGTAATCGGCGGCATTGTCCGGGTCGGCTTTCTGCAGGGCCTTAATGATGTTTCTGACGTAAACGACGCCGTTTACCGCGCTGTTCCAGGCATGGGGGTCGGTGATCTTCTTGCCGTCTTCTTCCATGCTGCGGGTCATGATTCCGTCAGACAGCACGACAGGCTGGCCTTTGTAGCCGGAAGCGGTGATCAGCCGATCCAGCCAGCCCTCCAGATGCAAGCCGCTGACAAATACTACGTCGGCTTTTTTCAGTGCCTGGGCGTCGTTGGGGGTGGGCTCGTAGACGTGCGGGTCGCCATTTGGTCCGATGAGTGAGGTCACGTGGACGTGATCGCCGCCGACGTTGTGCACCATGTCGGCGATGACGGTGAACGATGCGACGGTCTCCAGGGTTTTTGCCTGGGCGAAGTTGGCCAGACCCGACAACGCCAGCGCGGCGGTCAGAAGTGTGAAACGTTTCATGGTGGTTTCCTTGCGGTAAGAGGACGATCAGCCGGACAGATGAACCCTCGGGAACAGCCGGCGTAAAAAGCCGCTGCGTCCAAAGAACAGTGAGAACCCGTAAAAGGCGCTGGCGGTGAGCACGATGGCCGGGCCCGAAGCGACGCTGGCGTGGTAGGAGACGATCAGGCCGATGAAGCCCGAGAGCGTGGCCACCACGGTCGAAATCACGATCATGCCTGTGAGCGAACGTGCCCAGAACCGTGCGACGGTGGCGGGCAGCATCATCATGCCGACGGCCATCAGCGTGCCCAGCGCCTGAAACCCCGCCACCAGATTGAGCACCACCAGCAGCAGAAACAGCACGTGATACAGCGACCCGCGACCGCCCACCGCGCGCAGAAAACCCGGGTCGAAGCATTCGAGGATCAACGGGCGGTAGATCAGCGCGAGCAGAATCAAGGTGAACGATGCGATGCCGCCGACCATGAAAATCGCCTGATCGTCGATCGCCAGAATGGTCCCGAACAGCACGTGAAGCAGGTCCACATTGGAGCCGTGCAGGGACACGATCAGCACGCCGGCGGCCAGCGATGTCAGATAAAAGCTGGCGAAGCTCGCGTCCTCGCGAAGCGTGGTGTAACGGCTTACCAATCCTGAGAGCAACGCCACGGCGAGACCTGCGATCAGGCCTCCGAAGCCCATTGCCGGGAGTGACAATCCGGCGAACAGAAACCCGACGGCGGCACCCGGCAACACCGCGTGGCTCATGGCGTCGCCCACCAGACTCATGCGCCGCAGCATCAACAGCACGCCGACCGGGCCGGAGCCGATGCCCAGCGCCAGGCACGCCACCAGGGCGCGGCGCATGAAACCGAAATCAACGAAGGGCTGGATCAACAAGCTATAGAGCGTCACAGCGTTTGCTCCCCATCGGCGTCGCATGGCTGCGCGTCCGGGTTCCAGTGTTCGGCCATGTTCTTGGCACGGCGCAGGTTGTCGTCGTTGAGGATGTCGGCGGTGTCGCCCCAGGCAATGATTTCCCGTGCCAGCAACAGCGTGCTCGGAAAATGCTGACGCACCTGCTCGATGTCATGCAGCACCGCAATAACGGTGCGGCCCTGGCCATGCCATGTGCGGATCAACTGCAGCAAGTCCCGCGTGGTGCGTGCGTCGATGGCAGTGAAGGGCTCGTCGAGCAGAATCACCGAAGCGTCCTGCAATAAAAGCCGGGCGAACAGCACGCGCTGAAACTGACCCGACGACAGCGAGCTGATGCTGCGTTGCTCGAACCCCGCCAAACCCACGGCCCCCAGCGCCTCTTGGGCCTGTTGAGCGTGCTTTTGCGTGGCGCCCCGGAACGCGCCGATGCTGCGCCAGGCGCCCATCATCACGGTGTCCGCTACGCTGAGCGGAAAGCTGCGGTCGATCTCGGCAGCTTGCGGCAGATAACCGATGTGCCGCGTTGCCAACTGATTGCGCTCGATGCGCCCGACCGCGGGTTTGAGCGTGCCAGCAATGGCTTTGATCAGCGTGGATTTACCGGCGCCGTTCGGCCCGACGATCGCCGTCAGGCTGCCCGCCGCAAATCGGCCGTTCGCGTGGTGCACCGCTGGCCGGCGCTCATAGGTGAGCGTCAGGTCGTGGAGGTCGATGGCAGCGCTCATGGAATCGCCACTGCCCAGGCAACGCCGATCCACAGCAGGACCAGCATGGCGAGGGAAATCAACACGCGCTTGCCGGCCGATTGAGCCAGTGCGGAGGTTGCAAGGGACGGGGAAATTCGGGAATCGCGCTTCACTGAAAGGACTGCCTGAAATACTTTGTTATAGTATTACATCACCTTTGGCGTGATCTGCAAAGCGCGATTTCGACGGAGTTCAGGGAGGCGACAGTTTCCCTCTCGCAGGGGAGGGTGGCGTTTCCCCAGCGCAATAAACCCTGTAGTTTTCGATCACTTTTCTCTTTGCCAGGATGATTCCCATGACCGCTTCTCACCGGCGTACGGTACCCCTCGCCAAATGTTATCGCCTGCTTAACCACGGCCCGACTGTCTTGATCAGCGCTGCCCACGACGGTCAGCGCAACATCATGGCGGCGGCCTGGGCGATGCCGCTGGACTTCCAGCCGCCGAAAGTCACCGTCGTGCTGGATAAGTCTGTGTGGACGCGGCAGTTGCTCGAAGGCTCCGGCACGTTCGTGATCAACGTGCCGACCCTCAGCCAGATCGATATCGTCGAGACCGTCGGCTCGACCTCAGGGCTGGACATCTCCCAGGAGCAGGGCCTGGATAAATTCAAGGCTTATGGCCTGCAGACCTTCGCGGGCTCCCACGTTGAAGCTCCGCTGCTGGAAGGCTGCGCGGGCTGGCTGGAGTGCCGATTGATTCCCGAGCCGCACAATCAGAGCGCCCACGATCTGTTCATCGGCGAAGTGGTCGCGGCGTGGGCGGATGAGCGCGTGTTTTCCGAAGGGCACTGGCATTTCGAGGGGCATGACGCGCTGCGGACGATTCACCATGTCGCGGGCGGGCATTTTCTGGTGATCGGCGATGGCGTGGAGGGCAAGGTGCTGCCGCGATCCGCTGACTGACCCAAGCCTGGCTGGATAGGGCCGCGCCCCATGCTGGAAGGGGCGCGGCAGATCAGTTTCTCAGTCGTCGGATTTGCGCACGGCGGTGACCGATGAACTCAGCCTTTGGACAACTCGCCGTTGACCAGACGCCAGGTCTTCAACGGATTGCTGGCTTTCAACGCAGGGGGCAGCAGCGAGTCCGGCACGTTCTGATAACAGACGGGACGCAGGAACCGATCAATGGCCGTCGCGCCCACCGAGGTGCTGCGGCTGTCGGAAGTGGCCGGGAACGGCCCGCCATGGACCATCGAATAACTCACTTCGACGCCGGTGGGGAAGTCATTGAACAGAATCCGTCCCGCCTTGCGCTCCAGGATGGGCAGCAGCGACTGAGCGGTCGCTTCGTCGCCGTCGTCGAATTGCAGCGTTACGGTCAGTTGCCCATCGAAGCTGGCAGCGACCTTCTGCAGATCGGCGACGTCGGTGCAGACGATCAACAAAGCGCTCGGTCCGAAGTTTTCGTCTTCCAGCGCGGGGTTGGCGAGGAACGTGGCCGAGTCGGTGCGGAAGAAAGCCGGGCGGGCCTGGAACGAACCTTCGGCCTCCTGACCTTCCGCCACCAGCGTCACACCGGACGCGCTGTGCAGATTATTCAAGCCGTTGCAGTAAGCGCCGTGGATATTTGGCGTCAGCATGGTGGTCGGCAGCTTGTCAGACAACGCCTTGGCCGAAGCCGACATGAAGGTTTCCAGCGCGTCACTTTCCAGTGCCAGCAGGATGCCGGGGTTGGTGCAGAACTGTCCCGCGCCTAGGACCAGCGACTCAACAAAACCCTTGGCGATGGTTTCGGCACGGGCCAGCAAAGCAGCGGGCAGCAGGAACACCGGGTTGATGCTGCTCATTTCGGCATACACCGGGATCGGCACCGGACGCGCCTGAGCGGCCGCCACCAGCGCCAGACCGCCACGACGAGAACCGGTGAAGCCCACCGCCTGAATCAATGGGTGACTGACCAACGCCTGGCCGACGGCAATGTCCTTGTCGATCAACAGTGAGAACACGCCTTCTGGCATGCCGGTATCGCGCGCCGCTTTCTGAATCACGCGTCCCACCAGTTCGCTGGTGCCGAGGTGAGCCGGGTGCGCCTTGACGATGACCGGGCAGCCGGCCGCCAGCGCTGAGGCGGTGTCGCCGCCGGCGACCGAGAAGGCGAGGGGGAAGTTGCTCGCACCGAACACTGCCACCGGACCAAGACCGATGCGCCGCAGACGCAGGTCGGCGCGCGACAAGGGCTGGCGCTCCGGCATTGCAGTATCGACCACGGCGCCGTGCCAGCGGCCATCACGCAGCAGACTGGCAAACAGCTTGAGCTGGTTGACCGTGCGCATCCGCTCGCCTTCAAGGCGCGGCTTGGGCAGGCCGCTTTCGACATGAACGCGCTCCGTGAGGACGTCGCCCAGATCGAGAAGGCCTTGGGCGATGGCTTCAAGGAAGGTGGCGCGTTGGTCGTCACTCAATTGCCGGTAGCGGTCGAATGACGCCTCGGCCAGTTCGCACGCGGCATTGACGTCATCCAGCGTGCTGGCGCCAAACGACGGTTTCAGGGGTTCTCCCGTGGCGGCGGCGAGGGCGAACACCTCTCCGGCCTGACCCCGCACAGTGCGCTGTCCGATGATCGTTTCACCAAGAATCTGCATTGCTCAACACCTCTCGAGGGCGGCGACCGTCAGTGGGTACCGCTGTGGCCAGCCCCTGAGGTTACATCATGGCGCTGCGATCGCCACTGGTCCGGGTGTTGAGCTTGCTGTTGAGCTTATGGCCGCGTTCATTGCTGCAGCTTATTGCTGAACGGCGGTGAACCCCTCAAAGGCCGTGTGTTGCTGGATCGCGCTGACAATGTTCTTGCGCGTGGCGGGCTGCTGGTTACCGTCCTTGTCCACGAACACTTCGCTCTGCAGCTCGGCTTCATCGCCTTCACCGATGAACGAGAAACCCAGGAACTCAAAGGCTTCGCGGTCAGCGTTGGCTTTCGAGCGTGGCGTGCGCAGGGGCAGGGTGACGCTGGCGCCGTCCTTGCTGATGACGAACACCTCGGCTTCTTTCTTCGGCCGTGCCGCTTTGCTCTTGCCGCCGCTCGGGTTACTGACTGCTTGATGGGTCTGGTTCAGTACTTTCAACGCCAGGCTGTAGACCAGCTCCTGAAAACTCGGATCGTCCTTGTAGCTGGAAAGAATCCGGCTGATCGGAAATTTCGAGCTCAGGTCTTCCAGCGCGGCCATGTCGTCGGCTTCTGCGTCCTTGAGCTGTTTGAGCTGACCCATCAGCTCGTAAGCCTGGTCATCATCGAATCGGTCATGGGCGGCGCGTATCGCCAGGCGCAGATCGCGAATCTGGTCGCTTTCCTTGGCGCTCTGGAAGGCGTCTAGCACCATCTCGCTGATGGTTTTGGCCTGTGGCACGTGTTGTGAAAGGTTGATGGCTTCTTCGTAGGCTTGCTTCGACGACACGGCGTTTGCCGCCGGATCGGTATGGGAATCAGACATTGAACATCCACTGCTTCGTTAACTGGGGTTGAGGCGCGAAAAGCTCGGGGCGTTTCGAGGGGCGTAATCTATTGGACGAGGGCGCGGTTGTCACGGATTGCCGCTTGCGTCCGGACCACAGGGCGATTGGCGTTGGATGACCGCAGAGCGCAGACCGCACTATCAAAAAGCCCGGCAATTGCCGGGCCAGTCTTATACGCAGGTGCCGCCTTTATGGTGCGAGCCCGTTCCGCCGGAAGGATGCGTCCCTTTCGGACACGCCGACGCAGAAAGTGAAACGATTGAAAGCAGAGCGACCAGTCCAGCGATAGCGATCTTCTTCATATTGCCTCCGTGCACTGCGAGATGCAGTACAGGGCTATCGGCGTATTGGGATCCCGCTTTAGGCGCAGAACGCCAGAAACAACAAAGCCCGCACAAGGCGGGCTTTGTTGAGGTACTTGGTGGCTACACAGGGACTTGAACCCCGGACCCCAGCATTATGAATGCTATGCTCTAACCAACTGAGCTATGTAGCCAAGTGGCGCGCATTATTCGCTCAGATCGCATACGTGTCAAGCGTCTCTTTCAAAAAATTTATCCACACGATCAATCGGTTAGCCTCCGCGCTCTTCCTCCATTCCTCAGCGCTGCACGTCGGTGACAGTTTCTCTACCTGCGCTGAGTGCTTTTGCCCCACTTTCGCGCACGCAGCATGCACCGTCTTCGGTCTCGCGCCCGGTTTGATGGCTTCGTGCTATCGGTCCGGTTCTTGCTTATGCCTGCCGCATCGCTGCCGTTATAGATGGAAGCGGCAGCAGATCTCGATAAACCCAAATGCGCCACTTGTTCAAAAGATGGACGGTTATCGTTTTCAAAACACAGACATGGCATTTTGCCGGTAAGAACGTAAGGCAGCGCAGCGATGATCATTGGGTCGTGCAGCGGTTGTCGGTGAGGAGTAGTCGGCTATGCAGAGTCTTTTGTCACCAGGGATCCGCCTGCTCGGACGTTTCGGGTTTGCGCGCAAGTTTCAGGTGCTCTTCTTTCTGTTTATTTTGCCGCTCGCGGGCAGCCTGTGGATGATCGGCCAGGATTACCGCAGCAAGCTGGAGGTGATTTCTCAGGAGCAAGCCGGCGTGCGCCAGCTTCTGGCGCTCGATGCGCTGGATGTGCAACTGACGGCCCAGCGCAACCGCGCCGCGCGCTGGAAGGCCGCCGACATTCTCCATGATCCGACGCCAGCCGCGAAGGCAGCCATGAATGCGCTGGATGCTGCCAACCCAGAACTGACCCGAACCCTGGCTTCCCTTGGCGATGAGCTCAAAGCGCAGAACGCCAGTGGTGACATCATGACTCGGTATCAGGCGCTTCAAGCCTCGGTCAAAGGAATGGATTCGGAATCCCTGCGCACCGTCGGCTGGTGGCCGGATGGCTACGATCGCTTCACCTCCGCCCTCACCGCGCTGCAGAGTCTGCGCGAACAGATCGCCATGGACAGCGGTTTGATCCTCGATCCGTGGCTTGAAACCTACTTGCTGATGCAGATCGCCACGCAGCAGGCGCCGGACCTTGTCGAGCGGGTAGGGCGCATGGCAAGTATCGGCCAGTCGTCGATCGCGTCCGGGCAGTTCTCGTTGCAAAGCCGTCTTCAGATGCGCGACCTGCGCAGTCGCATCGGCGACGCCCGTGATCAATTGGTCAAAACCGTGGGTTCGCTCAAAGCCAAGGCCTATCCCGGCATGGAGATCTGGACGCGTCAGTATGAAGACAGTCTCCAACGTCTCGATACCGAACTGAAAGCGCTCGACGACGGTGTTTTCGGTGGCAGCATCAAGCTCGACCCGGCCGCCTTCGAGCGCAGTGTCGACAGCGTGAGCGAAGGCCTTGCGGCCCTGCGCAAGCAGTCACTCTCGTCACTCACCACCCGGCTCGATTACTACCATGAACAGGCTAACCAGCAGTTCGTGCCGGTGGCCGCGACTTTCAGCGTTCTTGCTCTCGCGGCGCTGTATCTTTTCATGTGCCTTCAAGCCTCGATTCAACGCAGCACCAAGGGCATCACGACCTTGGCCGAGTCGCTGCGTGACGGCAATTTGTGTGTTGAGGTCGCCGTCGAGGGGCGTGACGAGCTGGCTGCCATCAGCACCGCACTCAACGTCGCGGTGGTGCAACTGCGCACCAGTCTGCTGGGCGTCAACCACGAAACCCAGCAACTGGGCTCTGCGGTGCTGACGCTCAACGAGCAGTCCGGCAGCACGCTCAACGAAGTCGAGGATCAACAACAGCAGATCAGTCAAATCGCAGCGGCGGCCACCGAGCTGGCCGCGACGTCCATGGGCGTCGCCCGCAGCTGTGAAGCGGCGTCTGGCAGCGCCCAGGCCACCCGTCGCATCGCCGAGGACAGCAGTCGCGACAGTCAACGCACCACGGCGAGCATTCAGCAACTGAACCAGAAGCTGACTGACACCGCTAACGCGTTGAGCAAGGTCAGCGAGCAGGGGCAGCAGATCCAGTCCGTGGTGGACACCATTCGTGGCATCGCCGAGCAGACCAATCTACTGGCGCTCAATGCCGCCATTGAAGCGGCGCGTGCGGGGGAGCAAGGGCGAGGTTTCGCCGTGGTCGCTGACGAAGTGCGCAGTTTGTCGCAGCGGACCCAGGCGTCGACGGCGCAAATTGCCGGGACCGTGGACAGCCTGCGGTCGACCGTCAGCCAGGCCGTCAACCTGATGGAAGCAGCCTGTGGTCAGGCGGTGAGTGATGCGCAGTCGGTGACCGGACTGGGCGAGCGGCTGGAAGAGATCGCCAGCGCGGTGCAGATCGTTACTGACACGCTGGCGCAGATCGCCACTGCGGTCGAAGAGCAGGCTGCAACGGCGGACGAGGTCAGCGGCAATATTCAGCAAGTGGATCAGGCCGCTGGCCGTTTGCTGGACGGTGCGCGTGCGGTCAATCAAGCCGCAGACACCCTGACCAGAGGCAGCCGGGCCTTGAGCGACAACACCGCGAGATTCCGGTTGGGGTAAGCCGCGCAGGCAATGCATGAGGGGATTGGCGTCCACGTCCCCTGTCCGCGGGTGCGGCGCGGGTTGAAAGAAGAACGGCTGGCGACGTATAAGATTCGTCGCTTGCACATCGTCTTCTGAAACCCATCGTCGTAGGGGATTTTTTCCATGACCGATAGCAGTGCCGCAGGTGCGGCGGTTTATTCGCCCCTGACGTTAGCGTTATACGACGCCTGGGTGCTCGGCATTTCCAATCGGTATGCCTGGCGGTGCCCGACCGATGAGGTGCTGTTGCCGTTCTTCCGCGCCAATATTCGTGCGCACCATCTGGATATCGGCGTCGGCACGGGTTATTACCTGGCGAAAGCCAATCTGCCGCCGAACACCCAAATCACTCTGATGGACCTCAACCCCAGCAGCCTTGCCGCTGCCAAGCGCAGAATCGGACGGCCAGACACGCGCACCCTTCAGCATGACGTCATGACGCCGATCCCGGGCAGCGAGCGCTTCGATTCGATATCCCTGTTCTACCTGCTGCACTGCCTGCCTGGCCCGCTGGACGCCAAGGCGGCGATCTTCGCTCACCTCAAGCACAACCTGAACCCGGACGGCGTGTTGTTTGGCGCGACGATTCTAGGGGACGAGGCGGGGCACAATGGTTTCGGCCGCAAGCTGATGGCGGTGTACAACAAGAAAGGCATCTTCGGAAATAGCCAGGACACTCAGGCCGGTTTTGAAGCGCATTTGCGCACGCACTTTGGCGAGGTATCGCTCAAGCGTCAGGGCGTTGTTTTGCTGTTTCGCGTAGCGCAGCCGATCGTCTGAACCGTGCTGCGGCGGGTACGCTTCGCAAGCGGATGCACACCGCAGAAAGCACAAAGCCCGCGGATCACGGAGTGATGCGCGGGCTTTGAGGTTCAACGGGGTTCGTGGATAGCCACAAGCGCGTTAGACGTTGAAGCGGAAGTGCAGAACGTCGCCGTCCTTGACGATGTAGTCCTTGCCTTCCAGGCGCCATTTGCCTGCTTCCTTGGCACCGGCTTCACCCTTGTACTGGATGAAGTCGTTGTAGGCGACGCACTCGGCGCGGATGAAGCCTTTTTCGAAATCGGTGTGGATCACGCCGGCAGCCTGTGGCGCGGTGGCGCCGACACGGACGGTCCAGGCACGCACTTCTTCGACGCCGGCGGTGAAGTAGGTCTGCAGGTGCAGCATTTCGTAGCCGGCACGGATCACGCGGTTCAGACCAGGCTCTTCAAGGCCCAAGGCCTCCAGGAACATGTCCTTTTCTTCGCCGTCGTCGAGTTCGGCGATCTCCGCTTCGATCTTGTTGCAGACCGGCACCAGCATTGCGCCTTCTTCTTCGGCGATGGCGCGAACCACGTCCAGGTGCGGGTTGTTCTCGAAACCGTCTTCAGCGACGTTGGCGATGTACATGACCGGCTTGGTGGTCAGCAGATGGAAGCCCTTGATGACGGCTTTCTCATCGGCGCTCATGCTCTTCATCAGGCTGCGCGCAGGTTTGCCCAGCGTAAAGTGAGCAATGAGTTGCTCCAGCAGGCCTTTCTGGACCACTGCGTCCTTGTCGCCGCCCTTGGCGTTGCGCGTGACTTTCTGCAGTTGCTTCTCGCAGCTGTCGAGGTCGGCGAAGATCAGTTCCAGATCGATGATCTCGATATCGCGCTTCGGGTCGACGCTGTTGGAGACGTGAATCACGTTCTCATCTTCGAAGCAGCGCACGACGTGAGCAATGGCGTCGGTTTCGCGGATGTTGGCGAGGAACTTGTTGCCCAGGCCTTCACCTTTGGATGCACCGGCTACCAGCCCGGCGATGTCGACGAATTCCATCGTGGTCGGCAGGATGCGCTTCGGGTTGACGATGTCGGCCAGGGCCTGCAGGCGCGGGTCCGGCATGGGCACGATGCCGGTGTTCGGTTCGATGGTGCAGAAGGGAAAGTTCTCCGCCGCGATACCGGATTTGGTCAGGGCGTTGAACAGGGTGGACTTGCCGACATTGGGCAGGCCGACGATGCCGCAGTTGAATCCCATGGTGTTTCCCCTCGAGTGATGTCAGGCCTTCTGGCTGTGCAGGACGCGCATCGCCTTGGCGAAGTCGCCAGCGAGTACATCCGGCAGCACGCCGAGGGCAAAGTCGATGCTGGCATCCAGTTTTTCCTGCTCGGCGCGTGGCGCTCGACCCAGGACGAAGTTGGACACCAGACTGGCGTCGCCCGGGTGGCCAATGCCAAGCCGCAGGCGGTGGAAGCCGTTCTGGTTGCCGAGCTGCGCAATGATGTCGCGCAACCCGTTATGCCCGCCGTGCCCGCCACCCAGTTTGAGTTTGGCGACGCCCGGAGGCAGGTCGAGTTCGTCGTGGGCCACCAGAATGGCTTGCGGAGGAATCCGGAAGAAACCCGCCAGAGCTGCGACGGACTGGCCGCTGCGGTTCATGTAGGTGGTGGGAATCAGCAGACGAACGTCTTGGCCCTGATGACTGAATTTAGCCGTCAGGCCGAAATATTTGCGGTCAGCGGTCAGATTGACACGCTGTGCGCTGGCAATGCGCTCGACGAAAAGAGCCCCTGCGTTATGCCGGGTCTGTTCGTATTCGGGGCCTGGATTTCCCAGGCCGACGATCAGTTGGATGGCGGTCACGTCAGGGGCTCTTCCTTGGGTCGAGTGTGATGATGGCGAGCATCATCACGGGTCAACCGGCTAGCGAGTAATAATTACTCTGCTTCGCCTTCTGCGGTGCCTTCTTCTTCGTCCTGGACGATGCGAGGAGCGTGGACGTTAGCGATGTCCAGGTCCTTGCCGTGCGCCAGAGCGACGAATTCAACACCTTTAGGTGCCTTAACGTCGGACAGGTGAACGTTGTCGCCGATTTCCAGAGCGCCCAGGTCAACTTCGATGAACTCAGGCAGGTCTTTCGGCAGGCAGGTCACTTCCAGCTCAGTGGTGGTGTGCGAGATCTCGCCGCCTTTCTTGACCGGTGCTTCTTCGTTGATGAAGTGCACTGGAACGATAGCGGTCAGTTTCTGGCCAGCCACGACGCGGATGAAGTCGGCGTGCATGATGAACTGCTTGGCAGGGTGACGCTGCATCGCTTTAACGATGACGTTCTGCTTGGCGCCATCAATGTTCAGCTCGATGACATGGCTGTAGGCAGCCTCGTTTTCGAACATTTTGGCCAGTTCTTTGGCTTCGATGGTGATCGAAGTCGCTTCCTTGCCACCGCCGTAAACAACGGCTGGGACGGAGGCGGCGAGACGACGCAGGCGGCGGCTCGCACCTTTCCCCAGGTCAGTACGCGCTTGGGCGTTCAGAGTAAATTCGTTCATTTTGCATCTCCAATATAGCCATGACCGAGCGGCGTTTGCGACCAGCGCCTGACACGGTATGGGCAAAAAAGCCCCGCCCCGGCATTGAGTGTCGGGGCGGGGCGCTTTTCGTCAACGGATGGTTCGGCAGGGCAGGGCCCTTATCGGAACATCGCGCTGATCGATTCTTCGTTGCTGATGCGACGCATCGCCTCAGCGACTACCGGTGCGATATCCAGTTGACGGATACGGTCACAGGCCTGTGCTGCAGCGGACAACGGGATGGTGTTAGTGACCACCAGTTCATCCAGCACGGAATTTTCGATGTTCTCGATCGCACGGCCCGACAGGACAGGGTGTGTGCAATACGCGAAAACCTTGGCAGCGCCGTGTTCCTTCAGCGCCTTGGCCGCATGGCACAAGGTGCCCGCGGTATCGACCATGTCGTCGACGAGAATACAGGTACGGCCTTCAACGTCACCGATGATGTGCATCACTTCGGAGTGGTTGGCCTTCTCGCGGCGCTTGTCGATGATGCCCAGATCAACGCCCAGAGATTTGGCAACAGCACGTGCACGCACGACGCCGCCGATATCCGGGGAGACAATCATCAGGTTTTCGAAGCGTTGGTCTTCGATGTCATCCACCAGAACCGGGGAGCCGTAGATGTTATCTACCGGAATATCGAAGAAGCCTTGAATCTGGTCAGCGTGCAGGTCGACAGTCAGCACACGGTCGATACCGACGACAGTGAGCATGTCCGCAACCACTTTAGCGCTGATAGCCACACGGGCAGAACGCGGACGGCGATCCTGGCGGGCATAACCAAAGTAAGGGATTACCGCAGTGATACGAGTGGCCGAGGAGCGACGGAAGGCATCAGCCATCACGACGAGTTCCATCAGGTTATCGTTGGTCGGAGCGCAGGTCGGCTGGATAATGAAGACGTCTTTACCGCGAACGTTTTCATTGATCTCAGCGGTAATCTCACCGTCGGAAAACTTTCCAACAGAGATGTCACCGAGAGGGATATGCAGCTGACGTACGACACGCCGAGCCAGATCGGGGTTGGCGTTCCCCGTAAAGACCATCATCTTGGACACGCGCAGTACCTGGAGGCTTAGGGTATGCCTGGATGACTATAGGAAAATGGCAGGGGCGGCTGGATTCGAACCAACGCATGGCAGGATCAAAACCTGCTGCCTTACCGCTTGGCGACGCCCCTGTATCTGTTGCACGAGTGCCTGGCACTCGGTTCCTTTTAGAGCAGTGCTTGTAACTTCCGGTGCAACATCGAGATGTTTGCGCCTTTTGCTACAAACCCCGTAAGGGTCTCTGTAAGAAGGGCCGAGACTTTATCAGCTTCAGCTTTGCTTGGGAAGGCCCCAAACACACAACTTCCAGTTCCGGTTAATTTTGCTTCGGTAAATTTACCTAACAAATTCAAAGCGTTACCAACTTCTGGATACCGCCTCGTTACAACCGGTAAGCAGTCGTTTCGACTGTTTCCCTTGGGAACGGGGCGCACTTTAATGGGCGGAGTGTCACGTGTCAACAGCGGATCTGAAAAAATTTCTGCTGTACTTACAGATACTTGCGGCACCAGCACCAGATACCAGGGTTCTTCGGGGGTTGCAGGGGTCAGTATCTCGCCGATGCCCTCAGCAAAAGCGGCATGCCCGCGCACGAAAACCGGGACATCTGCCCCAAGCGTGAGGCCCAGCGCCGCCAGGCGATCTTCATCCCAGCCAAGCTGCCAGAGATGATTCAGGCCGAGTAGCGTGGTTGCCGCATCGGAGCTTCCGCCGCCGATGCCGCCACCCATGGGCAGGATTTTTTTCAGCCAGATGTCAACGCCGTGCGGGCACCCGGATTGCTCCTTGAGTGCGCGAGCCGCCCTGACGATCAGGTTGCTGTCGTGGGGGACGTCGGCAATTTCCGTCTGCAGGCGCACTTCACCGTCGTCGCGAAGCGCGAAACTGAGTTCGTCGCCGTAATCGAGAAACTGAAAGAGCGTCTGCAGTTCGTGATAACCGTCTGCGCGGCGTCCGGTGATGTGCAGCATCAAATTCAGCTTGGCAGGGGCGGGCAGTGTCAGTCGTGCTTGCGACATCCTCATTGCCCCAGTTTGCGTGGTTGCCAGTCCTTGATGACCAGCGTGACGTCCAGATCCTGCCCGTGCAGCTTCATGCGTTCAGGCAGCCAGAAACCATTTTGCTGGGTGTAACTCAGGTACTCGATCTGCCAGCCATCCTGTTCAAGGCTGGCCAGGCGACTGTCGCCGTCAAGGGTCAGGTTGCTTTTGCTGTCCGGCGCGGGCAGGCCGCGGACCCACCACACAAGATGCGACACCGGCAGTTTCCAGCCCAGCTGATCTTTGAGCAGGGTTTCCGGATCCGGCGCGTCGTAGCGACCCTGATTGGCGACTTCCAGCGACACCGCGCCAGGGCGACCGGTCAACCGGGCAGCACCGCGACCCAACGGTCCGGACAGGCGAATGTCGTAGTAATCCTGGCGTTGCAGCCAGAACAGCGTGCCGCTGCCGGAATCCTTTGGCGCGCGGATGCCGACCTTGCCGTTGATCTGCCAGCCGTCGAGGCTGCTGAGTTGTTCTTTGTTCACACGCCATTGATTGGCGTCGCCCTTGCCTTGTACGGCTTCGCGGGAGGACATGCCGGCACAGCCGGCGAGCAGGGCGATCAGACTGAATACGAGTACGTGGCGCAATTGCATAAATTCAAAGGGTCTCGGCGCCGGTCAGGCGTTTGATGGTGCTGCGCAGGACCGGGCTGTCAGGTTGTTGTTCAAGGGCCTTGGCCCACACTTTGCGGGCTTCACGCTGCTCGCCTTTGGCCCACAGGACTTCGCCCAGGTGCGCGGCAACTTCGTGATCCGGGAAACGCTCCAGCGCCTGACGCAGCAGACGCTCGGCTTCATCCAGATTGCCGAGGCGGTAATTGACCCAGCCGAGGCTGTCCAGCACCGCGGGGTCTTCCGGGTTGAGCTGATGCGCGCGCTCGATCAATTCCTTGGCCTCGGCGTAGCGCGTCGTGCGGTCCGAAAGCGTGTAGCCCAGGGCGTTCAGCGCCATGGCGTTGTCCGGCTCGCGCTTGAGAATGGCCCGCAGATCGCTCTCCATCTGTTTCAGATCGTTGCGCTTCTCGGCCAGCATCGAGCGGGTGTACAGCAGATTCAGGTCGTCCGGGTACTGCTTGAGCGCCTGACTCAACACTTGCCAGCCGCGATCGCTCTGGTTGTTGTTGGCCAGGGTCTCGGCTTCGATCAGGTACAGCTGAATAGCGTAATCAGGCTGGTCGGCACGTGCCTGAGCCAGACGCTTCGACGCTTCAGCGGTGTTGCCGTTGCTCATGAGGATATCGGCCTGACGCAGCTGCGCAGGCAGGAAGTCACTGCCGGGGCCCACTTGAGCGTATTCGGCCAGCGCGGTTTGAGGGTCATTGCGCTCTTCGTAGATGCGGCCGAGGTTTACGTGGGCCGAGTCGACGTGGCTGCCGCGTGAGACGAGGTCTTCCAGATAGCCCTGCGCTTCGTCCCATGCCTTGTTTTCCAGGCACACCAGCGCGAGTGAATAGCGCAGCTCGTCGTCATCCGGGTACTGCTGAACCAGGCTGGAGAACTGCACTTTGGCGTCCTCCATGCGGTTCTGTTCCACCAGCATGCGTGCATAGGTCAGGCGCAGGCGCTTGTCGTCCGGGTATTTCTTGATGCTTTTTTCCAGCAGCGGGATCGCTTCCTTGCCGCGGTCCATGCTTTGCAGCAAGCGAGCGCGCAGCAGAATCGGCGCCACTTCGCCTTCACCCGGCGGGTTGTCTTCAAGCAGTTTCAGCGAGGCGGCACTGTCGCCCTCCTGCTGAAGGAGCAGCGCCTTGCCGAAGATCAGCTGGCCGTTTTTCGGGTATTTCGCCAACAGGCGGTCGAAGCTGGTAATCAGCCCCTTGCGCGTAGTGGAGTCGGTTTCCGACGCCGACAGCGCGAGGAAATCAAAATGCGTGTCGCCCTGCCCCTGAAGGACCTTCTCCATATAGCGCATGGAATCGTCGTAGCGCCCGGCGCGCGCCAGCTGGATGGCTGCCGCGCGCTGTGCCTCGAGATTGCCCGGGTCGTTCTTCGCCCAGATCATCGACGTATCGAGGGCGGCCTGATCGGCGCCCAGGTACTCGGCGATACGGAAGGCTCGCTCGGAAATCCCTGGATCCTGGGTCTGGATCGCCTGGGTCACGTAGTTGTCCAGCGCGATGTCGAAGCGGTTGCGCTGGCCGGCAAGCTCGGCAGTCAGCAGGCTGACGACGGTTTCCTGAGTAAACGATCCGTACACCTGAGGTTTGGCCTCGGCGGCGGACGGCGCTTCTTTCGCCGGAGCGGAGGGCTCCGTAGAAACGGAGGACGTAGACTGGCAGCCACTCAGAGCGACAAGGGCAAGGAACAGCGCGGAGGATTTATTCATATAGAAGAAGGGCGGCTTACCTGCGGTTTGGAAGCATCATGACACAAGGCCGGGAGCAAACCCACAGCCCGCGCGAAATCTGGATACGCTCAATCTACGGCGTGCGCACGGACATTTTGTCGCAGCCCGAACGCGGTGATACGCAACCTGTATAGGGACAATAGCGTGCTGCGGACGTTCTGAATGTATTGCGGTGGTTGTCCTGAATCTACCGAAGTAGGACAATTGCCGGCTTCACGTCACCATCTGCGACCTTAATGGCCTTTCTTGCTCTGGGTATCAACCACAAGACTGCATCAGTCGATGTCCGCGAGCGCGTGGCATTTACGCCTGAGCAGCTGGTTGAGGCGCTGCAGCAGCTCTGCCGCCTGACCCGCAGCCGTGAAGCGGCCATTCTTTCCACCTGCAATCGCAGCGAACTTTATATCGAACAGGATCAGCTGACCGCCGACGTGGTGTTGCGCTGGCTGGCGGATTATCACCACCTGAATGTCGATGAGCTGCGCGCCAGCGCCTATGTGCATGAAGACGACGCGGCGGTGCGACACATGATGCGCGTGGCGTCGGGGCTGGACTCGCTGGTGCTCGGTGAGCCCCAGATCCTCGGTCAGATGAAATCGGCCTATGCCGTTGCCCGGGAGGCTGGCACGGTCGGCCCATTGCTCGGGCGGCTGTTTCAGGCCACCTTCAGCGCTGCCAAGCAGGTGCGCACCGACACGGCCATCGGCGAGAACCCGGTGTCCGTCGCCTTTGCCGCCGTCAGCCTGGCCAAGCAGATTTTCAGCGACCTGCAGCGCAGTCAGGCGCTCTTGATCGGTGCAGGGGAGACCATCACTCTGGTTGCCCGCCACCTGTACGAGCTTGGCGTCAAGCGTATCGTTGTTGCCAACCGCACCCTTGAGCGCGCAAATATTCTCGCCGAGCAGTTCGGTGCTCACGCGGTGCTGTTGGCCGACATCCCCGCCGAGCTGGTCAACAGCGACATCGTCATCAGCTCCACGGCCAGCCAGTTGCCGATTCTGGGCAAGGGCGCCGTGGAAAGCGCGTTGAAACTGCGCAAGCACAAGCCGATCTTCATGGTCGACATCGCCGTGCCGCGCGATATCGAGCCCGAGGTCGGTGAGCTGGAAGACGTCTACCTCTATACCGTGGACGATCTGCACGAGGTCGTCGCTGAAAACCTCAAGAGCCGCCAGGGCGCGGCGCAGGCGGCTGAAGAGCTGGTCAGCGTGGGCGTCGACGACTTCATGTCGCGCCTGCGCGAACTGGCAGCGGTCGACGTGCTCAAGGCGTATCGTCAGCAGAGCGAACGCCTGCGCGACGAAGAACTGCAGAAGGCCCAGCGCATGCTCGCCAATGGCAGCAACGCCGAAGACGTGTTGATGGCGCTGGCACGTGGCCTGACGAATAAATTGATGCACGCCCCCAGCGTGCAACTTAAAAAGCTGTCCGCCGAAGGCCGCGTCGATGCGCTGGCCATGGCCCAGGAACTCTTTGCCCTCAACGAGGGCTCCACGGATAAATCCCCGCAATGAAAGCTTCACTGCTTAATAAGCTGGACGTGCTCAGCGACCGTTTCGAGGAATTGACCGCGCTGCTCGGCGATGGCGAAGTCATCTCTGACCAGACCAGATTTCGCGCGTATTCCCGTGAATACGCTGAAGTCGAGCCAGTGATTCAGGTGTATCGGCAACTGCAGAAGGTGCAGGCCGACCTCGAAGGCGCGCAGGCGCTGCTCAAGGACAGCGACCCCGACATGCGCGAAATGGCCGTCGAAGAAGTGCGCGATGCCAAGGATCAGTTACTGGTGCTCGAGGCTGACCTGCAGAAAATGCTGCTGCCCAAAGACCCGAACGATGGCCGCAACGTGTTCCTCGAAATTCGCGCCGGCACCGGTGGCGACGAAGCAGCGATTTTCGCGGGTGACCTGTTCCGCATGTATTCCCGCTATGCCGAGCGACGTGGCTGGCGTGTCGAGATACTGTCCGAAAACATAGGCGAACATGGCGGCTACAAGGAAGTCATTGCGCGGGTCGAGGGCGAGCACGTCTACGGCAAGCTGAAATTCGAGTCGGGTGTCCATCGTGTTCAGCGCGTTCCGGAAACCGAATCCCAAGGGCGCATTCACACCTCTGCGTGTACCGTAGCGGTGTTGCCAGAGCCTGACGAACAGCAGACCATCGAGATCAACCCGTCCGACTTGCGCGTTGACACCTATCGCTCATCCGGCGCCGGTGGTCAGCACGTCAACAAGACCGACTCGGCCATCCGCATTACGCACTTGCCGTCCGGCATTGTGGTGGAGTGTCAGGAAGAACGTTCGCAGCACAAAAACCGTGCTCGGGCGATGTCCTGGCTGTCGGCCAAGCTCAACGACCAGCAGACCGCTGCGGCGGCCAACGCCATCGCCAGCGAGCGTAAATTGCTGGTAGGTTCCGGGGATCGCTCGGAACGCATTCGTACGTACAATTTTCCACAGGGGCGAGTCACGGATCACCGCGTGAACCTGACGCTCTATTCCCTTGATGAAGTTCTGGCCGGCGGGGTCGATGCAGTGATAGAACCGTTACTTGCCGAGTATCAGGCAGATCAACTTGCGGCACTGGGTGATTAAATGACCATCATCGCCAGCTTGTTAAGAAGCGCCGAGTTGCCGGACTCTCCGACAGCGCGTCTGGATGCAGAATTGTTGCTTGCCGCTGCCTTGGGCAAGCCGCGCAGTTTTCTGCACACCTGGCCCGAGCGTATTGTCAGCACCGAAGCGGCGCATGCCTTCGACGGCTATCTCAAGCGTCGTCGAACCGGCGAACCCGTCGCGTACATTCTGGGCCTGCAAGGGTTCTGGAACATCGACCTGGAAGTCGCGCCCCACACGCTGATCCCGCGTCCTGAAACCGAGATGCTGGTGGAAACCGCGCTGGAGCTTTTGCCCGGTGCGATTCCTCATACGCTGCTCGATCTGGGCACCGGTACCGGCGCCATCGCGCTGTCGCTGGCCAAGGATCGTCCGCAGTGGAACGTCACGGCGGTGGACCGCGTTGAAGAAGCGGTCGAGCTTGCCGAACGCAATCGCCAGCGCCTGCATCTGGATAACGCGAAGGTTTTGCACAGCCACTGGTTCAGTGCTGTCGAGGGTCAGCGTTTTGACCTGATCCTGAGCAACCCGCCTTACATTGCCTCCGACGATCCGCATCTGGTCGAAGGTGACGTGCGCTTCGAGCCAAGCAGCGCGCTGGTCTCCGGCGCCGATGGCCTGGATGATCTGCGTTTGATTGTGTCGCAAGCGCCCGCGCACCTTGAAGCCGGCGGCTGGCTGTTGCTGGAGCATGGCTACGATCAAGGCGCAGCGGTTCGCGAGTTGCTGCTTGAGCACGGATTCGAAGAGATCAAGACCCGCCGCGACCTGGGCGACCACGAGCGCATTACCTTTGGGCGAGTGCCGTGCTGACGGACGAGGAACTGCTGCGCTACAGCCGGCAGATCCTGCTGCAACAAGTCGACATCGACGGTCAGCTGCGCCTCAAGCAGAGCCGGGTGTTGATCGTCGGGCTCGGCGGACTGGGTTCGCCGGTGGCGTTGTACCTGGCGGCGGCCGGCGTCGGCGAGTTGCATCTGGCGGATTTCGACAGCGTCGATCTGACCAACCTGCAACGCCAGATCATTCACGACACCCCAAGCGTGGGCTTAAGCAAAGTCGATTCAGCCGTCACACGACTGATCGCGATCAATCCGTTGATAACACTGGTGCCCCATCGTGCGGCCCTTGATGTCGACTCGCTGGCCGCAGCCGTTACCGGGGTCGATCTGGTGCTGGACTGCTCGGACAACTTCTCCACGCGCGAGGCGGTCAACGCGGCCTGCGTCGCCGCCTGCAAACCACTGGTCAGCGGCGCCGCGATACGCCTGGAAGCTCAACTGTCGGTGTTTGATCCGCGCCGTCCGGAGAGCCCTTGCTACCACTGCCTGTACGGGCACGGCAGCGAAACCGAACTGACCTGCAGCGAGGCTGGCGTGATCGGGCCACTGGTTGGACTGGTGGGCAGTCTGCAGGCCCTTGAGGCCCTCAAACTGTTGGCCGGCTTTGGCGAGCCGATGGTGGGTCGACTGCTGCTGATCGACGCCTTGAGCACGCGATTCCGCGAATTGAAAGTCAAACGCGACCCAGGCTGCAGCGTGTGCGGTACCAAGCTTCGAGCTTCCGCCGAGCATGAGTAGAGACAGCGATGCGCCGGTGGCGGTGTTTGACTCCGGCGTCGGCGGGTTGTCGGTGCTGGCGGAAATACAGCAGTTGCTGCCACGGGAATCCCTGCTTTACGTCGCCGACTGCGGCCATATCCCCTACGGCGAGAAAACCCCCGAATTCATTCGCGAGCGTTGCGCGACGATTGCCGAGTTCTTCCACAATAAGCGCGCCAAGGCGCTGGTGATCGCCTGCAACACGGCGACGGTGGCCGGCATCGCTGACTTGCGCCTCCGCTACCCTGACTGGCCGCTGGTGGGCATGGAGCCGGCGGTCAAACCTGCGGCCGCGGCGACGCGAACCGGTGTCGTCGGTGTGCTGGCGACCACGGGCACTTTGCAAAGCGCCAAATTCGCTGCATTGCTCGATCGCTTCGCGGCGGATGTGCAAGTCATCACGCAGCCCTGCCCGGGACTGGTCGAGTTGATCGAAACGGGCGACCTGGTCAGCCCGGAGATTCACCAATTGCTGCAGGGCTACGTCACGCCGTTGCTCGCGGCAGGTTGCGACACCATCATTCTCGGCTGCACCCATTACCCGTTTCTCAAGCCATTGCTGCGGGAAATGATCCCTGCGTCCATCACGCTGATCGACACCGGCGCCGCTGTAGCCCGGCAGTTGCAGCGCTTATTGGGTGAGCGTGAGCTGCTGGCGAGCGGTCATCCTCGGACTGCCCAGTTCTGGACGACCGGCGATCCAGAAGATTTCAGAAACGTCCTACGCGTGCTTTGTAACAACTCCGACAATGTGCGAAGCTTCGTTTCGTGAAAAAAACGTGAATCGCTTCGTCTGTGGGTGAACTAAAGTTCAGCTGCCGGCTTCTACAGCACTTCTGTCGATATAAAAAATTTCTAACTGCTTTCGAAAATAGGATGTTTCAGATGAAGCGACTGTTTTGTTTGGCTGCGATTGCGGCTGCGTTGTTGGCGCAAAGCGCAATTGCTCAAGCTGATGGGGTCGAGTTTTCCGTAGGACACACTGGCGAGTCCACGATGACTTATCGCCTGGGTGCGCAATTTGATTGGGATCAAAGCTGGTGGCAAACCGGTGTCGGTCGCCTGACCGGTTACTGGAGCGGCGCCTACACGTATTGGGAAGGCGACAAGAGCGCCAGCAACAACAGCCTGTCGTTCTCCCCGGTATTCGTTTACGAGTTTTCGGGTGAGAGCGTCAAGCCTTACATCGAAGCCGGTATCGGCGCCGCTGTATTCCAGCGCACCGAAGTGGAAGGCAACAAACTGGGCAGCGCGTTCCAGTTTGAAGACCGTCTGGGCTTTGGTCTGCGCTTTGCGGGCGGACATGAAGTTGGCCTGCGCGCCACTCACTACTCCAACGGCGGCATGACCACCAACAACGACGGTATCGAAAGCTACGCCATTCACTACACGATGCCGTTCTAAGCGTCTGATTGCGTTATTGCAGGAGCGGGGTTAACCGCAATTGCAACGTACCACTCGCTTCTTCCCGGCTAACGCCGGTCCTACTGAAAAATCACCTCGTAGGACCGGCTTTAGCCGGGAATGTGTCAGCCAAAGCAGCTGACCCAAGCAAACATCAAGTCCCGTGCTTGCTGCTTGCCGCGACCATCACAGATACGCCGTCGCAATCCCTTCTCGTTCGGCAATGCACTCCGGCGCACCCATTTCGAATTCCCTGCAAATCAATGGCCGACGGTCGTAGATCGTGCACATCATCGTGTCGCGATCAAGTGCCGCGCACCAGCCATCGTCCAGGCGCAGCATGACTTCGCCGCCCCAGTCATCGGTGTCGATGTAGCGCTCGGGCACGCCAGTGTCGGTGATCAGCATGACTTCCAGCTGACAGCAGCAGGCCGCACAAGTGGAACACGTGATAGCGGGTTCTGCAGGGAGTTGAAGCGAGGGGATAACGGTCGTCATGGGCGGCAGTTTAAATCACCGCGCAGCAGACAGCTAACCGATGTGACCAATGCTCACCCAATCTCCTGCGTCTCGGCCTGTCGCTGCGGCAGCGACTTGAACGCTTGCAGTGCGCGTTCGCGGCTGGATTTCAAATCGACGATGGGCGCAGGGTAACCTTCCACGCCGAACAGCCCGCCCAGGGCGGTCGGATTATGAATATCGCGCTTGTTCAGCTCAGCCAGTTCAGGCACCCACTGCTTGATGAATCGACCTTCGGGGTCGAAGCGCTCCGACTGACTTTGCGGATTGAAAATCCGGAAGTAAGGCGATGCGTCGGTGCCGGTCGATGAACTCCACTGCCAGCCACCGTTGTTCGACGCGAGATCGCCGTCGATCAGGTGCTGCATGAAGAAGCGTTCACCTTCACGCCAGTCGATCAGCAGATTCTTGGTCAGGAACATCGCCGAGATCATCCGCAGGCGGTTGTGCATCCAGCCGGTTTCAAGCAACTGGCGCATGGCTGCATCGACAATCGGCAGCCCGGTCCGGCCCTGTTGCCAGGCTTCCAGATCTTTCGGCGCATTGCGCCATTTCAGCGCTTCGGTTTCCGGGCGGAAGGCGCGGTGACGGGAGACACGGGGGAAGCCCACCAGCACGTGCTTGTAGAACTCACGCCAGAGCAGCTCGGTGATCCAGGTCACTGAACCCGGATTGCCGGTTTCAAACTCGCCATTGTTGCTGCGCAGCGCCGAATGCAGACACTGACGGGGCGAAATCACACCGGCCGCCAGGTACGCAGACAGTTGGCTGGTGCCAGGCTTGGCGGGGAAGTCGCGCTCTTGATCGTAGTAATGCACTTGCTCGTCGGTAAAGTTTTGCAGGCGATCACGCGCCTCATCTTCACCGGCAGGCCAGAGCGAGCGCAGGGTCTCCGTCGGCTCGGTGAAACCCTTGACCGCGTCCGGAACGACATCGCTTTTGATGGACAGCTTCTGCTGTGCCTTGGGCAGTGCAACCAGCGCTGGCATCGAATAATGCAAACGGGCGTAACAGACCTTGCGGAATTGCGTGAAGACCTTGAAATAGCCGCCGCTCTTGGTGAGCACGCTGCCTGGCTGAAAAAACAGCTGGTCGAGGTGACGACGAAACAGTACGCCGGCGCCGTCGAGTGCCGCCTCCACTTCACGATCGCGTTTGGTCTCGTTGATGCCGTACTCGTCATTGACGTGCACGCTTTCGATTCCGTGCTGCTGACACAACTCGAGGATCGCCTTGGGCGCCTGCGCCCACGTGTCTGCATGGACAATCAGCAGCGGGACGTTCAGCGCCGCAAGTGCCTTGCTCAACTCGCGGAGGTTGCGCAGCCAGAAATCGACTTTGCAGGGGGCATCGTCATGGCTCAGCCACTGGCCCGGGCTGATCATGTACACGGCCAGAGTCGGGCCCTGCTCCATGGCAGCGCTCAGCGCAGTGTTGTCGTGCACACGCAGATCGCTGCGCAGCCATATCAATTGCATAGTTGTTCCTTAGAGAAGCCCCAGCCGTTGCAAAGCGGCTTGGGCGGTCAAAGGGTCTTCCGCAAGAGAGAGACCGGAGACCTCACCCTCGGCTGCGGATAATTCAGTCGAATGAATGCGCACCGCCGGCCCGACGATCAACTTCGGGCACTCGATGTTGTGCAGCAGGCGAGGCAAATGGCCGACGTTCAGTGATTTGCTGGAGTACAACAACACCGCGCGGGGCTTGAGGTATTCGCAGGCCAGGGCCAGTTCGCCGGCCGGCAGAGGCCAGTCGAACACTTCCACCGGGCAATCGGCGCTGCTGAGCAGCCACGCGGTCAGCCACAGATGCGGCTCGAGCGGGAGGTCAGACTGATTGACCAGCAGCAAGGGCGCGCCGCTGACCTGGCGATTGTTGTGGTACAGCCGGGCGCCGAACTTGCTGCGCAGCCACGAGTAGAAAAACACCCGCTCCAGCTGCGCGCCGAACTGGCCCTGCCAGCGCTGCTCAAGGGCCGCAAGCAGCGGCAGTAACAGTTGTTCGCAGAGCGTGCGCGGCGGGTACAGCGACATCGCGCGGTTGAGCGAATCATCCAGGCGTCGCTCGGCCAGGTCGCCGATGGCTTCCTGCAGGGTCTGGCGAAGAACGTCCCAGTCGTTCTCGACACTTGGCGCCGGCGCCTGCTGATCGTCGATCAACTGCTTGACCTGGCTGACCGACACGCCGCGGTTCAGCCACGTGAGGATGGTCAGCACGCGGTCCACGTGCTCGTTGCTGTACAGCCTATGGCCCTTGGGCGTCCGGTGCGGAACGATAAGGCCGTATCGACGTTCCCAGGCGCGCAGGGTCACTGCGTTCACGCCGGTCAGTCGGGCGATTTCACGAATCGGCAGCCAGCCGTTTTCAAAGGCGCTCGCGGGGTCTTGCGGGTCGCCTTCCGGCGGTTCTTGCTCATTAGGAGTCATGGTCAAATCGCGTTGCGCAGACTGAGGTTTTCCGGATGCGGCTGCAGATAAACCTGCAGTGCAATGTACGGATCGGGGTGTCGGCGGAAATGATGTTTGAGCAGCGTCAGCGGTACAACCAGCGGCACGATGCCTTGGTGGTACTGATTAATGACGCCCTGGATTTCTTTCTTGTCGGACGCACTGAGTGTCTGGCGCAGATAGCCGCACAGATGCTGCAACACGTTGGTATGGGTGCGCCGGGTCGCCGGTTTCTTCAGCGCGCTCATCAATTGGCTGAAATAGCGCGGGGCGATTTCGGTCGGGTCATTTCGGCCCATGGTGCCCAGCAGGTTGCCCAGCGCCTTGTACTGAACAGGGTCGTTGGCCATCAGCTGATATTTATAGCGGGCATGAAATTCGGTGAGCGTACGGCGGGTGATGCCGCTTTTCAGCAGCGTCTGCCAGGCGGCATAGGCGAACACACGGGTGATGAAGTTTTCCCGCAACACCGGGTCGTTCAAACGTCCGTCTTCTTCGACCGGCAGATCGGGGTGACGCGCGCAGAACGCCTGGGCGTAAATACCGCGCCCGCCGGTTTCGAACGGCACGCCGTTGTCGCGGTAAACCTTGACGCGCTCCAGGCCACACGACGGCGATTTCTGCATGAAGATGTAGCCGCAGATGTCGCTCATCTCGGTGGCCATGTGTTCGCCGTAATCAGCCAGCTGCTCGGTGACGTTCATGGCGTGGTTGACACTGCCCACCGCCTGAGGATGATCAGGGTCACCCACCAAACGGATGGCTTCGCGAGGAATGCCCATGCCGATGGCAACCTCGGGGCACGCGGGCACGAAATCGAAATATTCGGTCAGGGCTCGGGTCAAAAGGTGTGATTCCTTGTGCCCGCCATTGAACCTGACCTCCACGCCCATCAGGCAGGCGCTCACGCCCAGCTTGGGTTTGGAGGCTTGCTCTGATGAATGATCGAGTACAGCAGACATGACAAACCCTCGATGAACTTCTTATACAGATCCGTTTCTCTGTACAACATTTGCCCATCATAGGTTTGTCGCAGTGCAAGTCAAATAATTTGTGGAAGAACAAGGAATGGAGCGACAAGGTGCGGGGATTTCGGCACAACAGCATCGCGGCGCAGCGATCTGAAGGTATTTACTTCCAGCCCATCTGCCAGCTCTGGTCATTCTGCAGGGTCTGCCAGGCTAACGTCTGACTGCGCTTGGTCATGACGGCTTGCAGTTCGATCTCCAGCACCGTCCCTTCTTCGTCACAAAACAACTCAGTGACCAGAAAGTGTTTTTCACGGTTTTGAGGAGACGCTGCTGTCCATTTCGACAGCAGCAGCTTACGCGGATTGATTCTATTCATTTGAGGTGTTCCAGCAGACGCCGCGCGGCCTCCTGACCACTCAGCCATGCGCCCTCGACGCGGCCCGACAGGCACCAGTCGCCGCAGACGTACAGACCCAGATCTCCATCGGACAACGCGCCGACTTCGCGTCCGCCAGCAGGCCTTGCGTACAGCCAGCGGTGGGCGAGGGTGAATGCCGGGGCCGGCATCGCGCAATTCATCAGCTCGGCAAATGCGCCGTGCAGCTGATCGATGACCTCTTCCTTCGGCATGTCGACATGCTGGCGGCTCCAGGCGCTGGTGGCGTGCAGAATCCAGGTGTCCATCTGACTGTCGCGCCCGGGTTTGCTGCGATTGCGGGCCAGCCAGTCGATGGCGCTGTCTTGCACGAAGCAGCCTTCGAGTGGCGTGTCCAGCGGAGTGTCGAAGGCCAGCGCAACGGCCCAGGTCGGCTCCATTTTCACGCCAGCGACGACGCTCGCCAGTTTGGGGGCGTCGGCCAGCAGGGTCGTGGCCTGGGCCGCGGGGATGGCGATCACCACATGACTGAACGGGCCATGGCTCTGGCCGTCGGCGTCCAGCAGATTCCAGTGTTGTTCGCCACGAAAGACTTCGGTGATGCGGCAGGAGAAGGTCACCGGCATGTCGCCGAGCATGGCCCGGGTGATTGCACTCATGCGCGGCGTGCCTACCCAGCGCACTTGCTCGTCGGGCGACAGGCTGAGTGCTCCGCCGTGATAGTTGTAGAGCAGCGGCTTCCACTCGGCCACGTGGCCCTCGGCTTGCCACTGCTGCACGGCGGCGGCGAAGCGACGGTCCCGGGCGGTGAAGTACTGCGCGCCCATGTCCAATGCGCCGGCATCGCTGCGTTTGCTGGACATCCGGCCGCCACTGCCGCGGCTCTTGTCAAACAGATGAATGCTATGCCCGGCGGCTTGCAACGCCTGGGCGGCGGAGAGTCCGGCGATGCCGGTACCGATGATTGCGATGGGGACAGTCATAGGGGCCTCGTTACCTTGTCTGCACAGACTACGCCTCAGGCAAAAGCTGTACAATGCCGTTTTTCGGTATAAGTTGTCGCCCTGCACACGCGGGGCGCTGACCTTTCCAGGGGCTCGCTGACAAGTCTGACGCTTTGCTTGAATCGTTCAACTGCACGATCGGGCTGTCCTAAAGAACAGCGAGGGAGTGGATCGCTCCAAGGTGACCTAGAGTGGAGTGATCACTCCGCGCACGAGCTCATGGCTTGTGCAGAAATAGACTCCGCAATTGCGATGAACGCCACGTAAGGAACTCAGTCATGCACATTTTGCTGACCGGCGGTACAGGCTTGATAGGGCGTCGTTTGTGTAAGCACTGGCTCGCGCAGGGCCATCAACTGACGGTCTTGAGCCGCAAACCCGATGAGGTGGCGCGGCTGTGCGGCGCCAACGTTCGCGGGATTGCACACTTCGATGACGTAGGCAGCCAGCACGTCGATGCGGTGGTCAATCTGGCCGGCGCGCCCATCGCCGACCGTCCCTGGACCCGCAAACGCAAAATACTGTTGTGGGACAGCCGCATCACCCTGACCGAGCAATTACTCACCTGGCTTGAGCGCCGCGAGCAGAAACCCGGCGTTTTGATTTCCGGCTCCGCCGTCGGTTGGTATGGCGACGGCGGTGAGCGGGAACTCGATGAAACCGCGCAACCGGTCAGTGAGGATTTCGCCAGCCGCCTGTGCATTGCCTGGGAAGAGACCGCGCAACGTGCTGAAGCGCTGGGCATCCGTGTGGTGCTGGTGCGCACCGGTCTTGTGCTGGCCGATGAAGGCGGCATGCTGCAACGCCTTTTGCCTCCCTTCAAGATGGGCATGGGCGGGCCAATTGGCAACGGACGCCAATGGATGCCGTGGGTTCATATAGAAGATCAAATCGCCCTGATTGATTTTCTGATGAACCGGGACGACGCACGAGGTCCTTATAATGCCTGCGCGCCAGCACCGGTGCGCAACCGGGATTTCGCCAAGACCCTTGCGTCCGTGCTGCATCGCCCGTCATTCATGCCAATGCCGGCCGTCGCGCTTCGGTTGTTGCTGGGCGAGCTGTCGATCCTGCTGCTGGGCGGCCAACGTGCCCGCCCAGACCGTCTCCAAGAGGCGGGTTTCACTTTCCGATTCACTGATCTGCGCGCGGCCCTGGAAAACCTTCTGGGCCGCCACTGACATCAAGGTGTTGCATGACCGATCACGCTTTATTGCTGGTTAACCTGGGTTCGCCGGCGTCCACGTCGGTTGCCGACGTGCGCCGTTACCTCAATCAGTTTCTGATGGACCCTTATGTTATTGACGTGCCGTGGCCGGTGCGTCGCCTGATCGTCTCGCTGATTCTGATCAAGCGCCCGGAGCAGTCGGCCCATGCCTATGCCTCGATCTGGTGGGACGAGGGTTCGCCGCTGGTGGTGCTGAGCAAGCGACTTCAGCAGGCCATGGTCAATGAGTGGAAACACGGTCCGGTGGAGCTGGCGATGCGTTACGGCGAGCCCTCGATTGAAACCGTGCTCACGCGCCTGGCAGCCCAGGGCATCAAAAAGGTCACGTTGGCGCCGCTGTATCCGCAGTTTGCGGACAGCACCGTGACCACGGTGATTGAAGAAGCCAAACGCGTGGTGCGTGATAAAAAGCTGAATTTCGACTTCTCGCTGCTGACGCCGTTTTTCAATCAGCAGGAATACCTCGACGCCCTGGTGGCGAGCGTGCGGCCGCATTTGCAGCAGAATTACGATCATCTGTTGCTGAGTTTTCATGGCCTGCCCGAGCGGCATCTCACCAAGCTCGACCCGACGGGCAATCACTGTTTCAAGAGCGGCAACTGTTGTGAAACGGCGTCGCCTGAGGTGCTCGCCGTCTGCTACCGCGCGCAGTGCATGCGTTCAGCGGCAGAGTTCGCCAAGCTGATGGGCATTCCCGATGGCAAGTGGTCGGTGTCGTTTCAGTCGCGTCTGGGGCGCGCCAAGTGGATCGAACCCTACACCGAGCCGCACCTGGCCGAATTGGCCGCGCAGGGCGTTAAGAAGCTGCTGGTCATGTGCCCGGCGTTTGTCGCGGACTGCATTGAAACGCTGGAAGAGATCGGCGATCGCGGTGCCGAGCAGTTCAGGGAAGTGGGGGGCGAGGAGCTGGTGCTGATTCCGTGCCTCAACGATGACCCGAACTGGGCGAAGGCGCTGAATACATTGTGCGAAAAGGCACCGGCGATGGTGGTGTAATAACCCGGGCTTAGCTTTCACGTAGATCCTTGTGGGAGCGCGCTCGCCCGCGAAGGCGTGTGTTCAGTCGCGATCGATGTGACGCGACAGCCGCATTCGCCAGCAAGCCGGCTCCTACAGATTGGGCGTACGCCGACTGTCTCAGGTGTGAGCAAGATCCACTGTAGGAGCCGGCTTGCTGGCGAAGACCCCCGTCCAGTCGCCATTGATGCGCCTGATGCGCCGCGTCGCGAGCAAGCCCACTCCTACAGATTGGGCGTACGCCGACTGTCTCAGGTGTTGGCAAAATCCACTGTAGGAGCGCGCTTGCCCGCGAAGGCGTGTGTTCAGTCGCGATCGATGTGACGCGACAACCGCATTCGCCAGCAAGCTGAACTGGTCAAGTAATTCTGGACACCCGTTTAGGTTTTCAAGCAGCCGCTCCCTCTGCAGCCACAGGCGACCTGTAGCCGTTGTAGCTGTGG